>JBHJHH010000110.1:0-12847 GCA_050331015.1 Geminicoccaceae bacterium | reverse complement strand
TCGGCCCTGGCCAGCAGCAAGGAGCTGATCGACATGGCCGTCAAGGCGCACAGCGAGGCCATCGAGGTTCTCGGCAAGCGCGCCGTGGCCAATTTCGACGAGATCAAGTCGATGGCCGCCTGAGGTCACATCGACCGTGTTGTGAAGGCTGGCGCCCGTCTCCCCCGGTTGCAAGGCGTGCCAGCCTGGTTACCTGCCGATACGACCCGGTTGTGCGTCCCCGCAGAACCGGGTTGTTTCGTTTCAGCCCCCGACGCCCTACCCGATGGCAGAGCCCAGACGAACACCCCTTGGGCGAACCCCGCGCTTGCCCTAGTGTCAAGGATCGACCGCGGACCCTTGACCCAGGACGGATCGGCCATGGCGGCCAGCGACAGCGATACCGACATCCAGGCCGCGCAACGCGCCGGCGGCCAACCGGCCGGGCCGGCCAAACGCGCGGCCGCCCCAAGCCCGGCACCGAAAGGCAAGGGCGAGCACCCGATCAGCCCGATCGCCCACGACGATGCCCTGTCGCTGACCCGGCGTTTCGAGACCTCGGCCTACAACACGTTTGCGCTCAGCGACGAGCCGCCGATGCTGGCCTCGGGTCAGGGCGCGTGCGTCTATGGCGAGGACGGCCAGCGCTATCTCGATCTGGTGTGCGGCTCGTCCGTGTCCAATCTCGGCCACGACCATCCGCGCCAGCGCGCTGCCCTGCATGCCGCGATCGACACCGGCCTGTATCATGTCGGCACCCGCCTCGCGGCCCGGGCACGCGCCGATCTCTACCGCGAGCTGGCGGCGCTGTTCCCGGCCGAGCTCGACACCGTGCATCTGATGACCACCGGCTCGGATGCCATCGAGACCGCGATCAAGGCGGCGCGCTATGTCACCGGCCGGCACCAGGTGCTCGGTTTTCACGGCAGTTTCCACGGCCGCACCCTGGGCACGCTGGCGCTGACCAGCCAGCGCAGTGCGCGCGCGCCGTTCGAGCCGCTCGATGCCGGTGTACATCTGCTGCCCTATCCCTACGCCTTGCGCCCGCCGCTGCCGGGCTGCGATGCGACCAACATCACCGACGCCTGCCTGGACTACCTGCGCCGCGCGCTGAAAAGCCCGGTCTCCGGCCTGCATCACCCGGCCGCGCTGGTGGTCGAGGCGATCCAGGGCGTCGGCGGCGTGGTCAAGCCGGCCGACGGCTTCCTCGAAGGTCTGCGCGCGATCTGCACCGAATGCGACATCGTCATGGTCGTCGATGAGGTCTGGAACGGCTTCGGCCGCGCCGGATCCTGGTTCGCCTACGAGCTGGACGGCATCCGCCCGGATCTGGTCACCGTCTCGAAGGGCCTCAGCGCCGGCTTGCCGCTGTCGGCCTGCATCGGCACCAGCAGCCTGCTCAAGGCCTGGCCGCACGGCCTGCAGACCGGCACCTGGCAGGGCAATGTGCTCGCCTGCGCGCTCGCCTGCGAGACGATCCGCAGCTATCGCGACGAAGGCCTGATCGCCCGCGTCGCCGATGTCATCGGCCCGCAGCTGCAGCGCCGGTTGCAGGTCCTGCACGGCCAGGCGCATGTCGCCGAGGTGCGCGTGCACGGTGCCCAGGCGGCGGTCGAGCTGGTCGAGGACCGCGCCAGCCTGACGCCGGATGTGCGCCGGCTGAAAGCGGTGCAGCGGCGCTGCCAGGAACGCGGCGTGCTGACCTATTCCGGCGGCTGGTACGGCAATTGTCTGATTTTGCTGCCACCGTTCGTGATCGGCGCGGACGAGCTCGACGAGGCGCTCGACATCGTCATCGAGGCGGTGACGCATCGCTAGCTGGTCTGGTTGGCTGGCACCTTCAGCCCGGGCCGATCAGCAAGAGCAGCGCCGAGATGGTGAAGAACGAGAACGCCGTGGAGAGCAGCGTCGCCGAGGCGGCCGTGGCTTCCAGGGTCTGGTAGCGCGTGGCGAACAGATAGACGTTCACGCCGCCGGGCAGGGCGGCCATGGTCACGGCGACCTTGAGCCAGATGCCCTCGACGCCGAAGACATGCGCGCAGACCAGATAGGCGATCAGCGGGTGCAGCGTCGTCTTGAGCCCGGCGATCAGGGCCGCCTCGCCGATCTTGCCGGCCAGCTTGTAGCCGCGCAGCGAGGCACCCATGGCAAACAGGGCGCACGGCAGCGCGGCATCGGCCAGGCGGGCGATGACGGCATCGACATGTTTGGGAATGCCCAGACCCAGCAGGTTGAAGGCGCCGCCGGCGAGCAGACCGAGCACGATCGGGTTGCGCGCCATGTTCCAAAGCGTCTGGCGCAGGACATCGATGACCTTGCGCAAGCCCCGTTTGCCCTGGCGCGCGCTCGAGGCATCGCGCATGTCGGTCTCGGCCAGCAGCGTGCCCAGCGGCAAAAGGATGAGCATATGCAGGCCGATGAGCAAAAACACCGGCAGGCTGGCGATGTCGCCGAAGGTGGTGATGATCAGCGGGATGCCGAGCAGCACGGTATTGGAAAACGAGAGCCCTAAGCCGAACACCGCCTGCTCGCGCCGGCCATAGCCGTAGACATAGGCCGCCAGCAGCGCGCCGATGGCGAAGGCGATGAACACCGCGCCATAATAGCCGAGCAGATAGGCATAAGGCAGCCGCTCGGGCAGCTCGGTGATGGCGAGCTGGCGAAACAGCATGCCGGGGATGGCGAAATTAAAGCAAAACAGCGCCAGGCCGCGCTGGGCGCCAGCATCGAACAGGCCGGTGAAGGTCGCGCCGTAGCCAAGCGCCACCAGACCGAACACCGGCAGGATAATATCGAGCAGTACGTCCAAACGGCGCCGCCTTCGAGAGCGCAATCGGTGCGGTTTGCGGCGCCGCGGCCTCCCCTTACCGTTGCGCCCCGTGGCACGCGCTTAACCGAGGCGGCCGTGCCGGTCCAGCCTTGCCGGCGGCGCGCAGATCAGACCTGCACGCTTTGCGCATCGGCCGGCGGCGCGCGCCGGTCGTCCGCCTCGAGCCAGGTCCAGGCGGCCGCTTCCTGCTCGAGCGGGAAATGGCGCACCTCGACCCGGCTGAGCGGCTTGATCAGCGCGATCCAGCGGGCGAACCAGGCCGGCCCGCCGACCACGGCATAGCGCGACACGTGGCGGAAGCCCTCGAGCTTGATCGACCAGACCCGACGATCGAGGATAAGCCCGGCATCGAAGCCGTCCCAATGCCTGATGCGGCCGAACAGCTTGACCTTGCCGTAGGCCTGATAGGCCTCGTGCAGCGGCTCGAGCATGGCGGCCATGTCATCGGCGTGGATCGGCCCGGTGACCTCATAGCCGACGATGCCGGGCTTGCCGGTGGCGAACAGCTGCACGCCGGGTGGCTCCGGCTGGCCGGCCGGCTCGGGCTGGGTCACCCAGCGCCAGGCCTCGTCGCGTGCGTCGTTCTTGAAGGTGCGCAGCCTCAGGCCCGGAATCAGCGCTCCTTCAAAGCTGGCCAGGCCGCGCAGCCAGTCCTGATCGGCGACGACCGCAGCGCGGCCGAAGCGCTGGCGCTGACGCAACAGCTCAAGGCCGTAGCGCAGATCGCGCAAGAACGCCTCGCCGCTGACCGAGGCTAGGCGGCCGAAACTGACGAACATGTCGACCGGCAGATCGCCGTCGCGCGCCTTTTCCACCGCCGCGATGGCCAGATCGATATCGTCACGGTCAATCTTGCCGTCGACATGGACGGCGGCGAAGCCCGGCCGGGCTTCCTGCACTTCGATCACGGTGATACCTCCCTGATTTTGCACCTTAGTCTAAGGCAAACCGGCCCGGCGCATCATTGCGCTGGATCAGGGAGCGCACGCAAAAACGGGGCGCCGCAGCACCCCGTTAGCCGTGTTCGAGATCGTCAGACGTGGGCCTCAGGCGGCTTCGTCTTCATGATCATGATCATGGTCGTGATCGTCATGGTGCTCGATCTCGACCTCGACCTCGACCACGCCGGCCTGCTCGAAGGTCAGCACCATGTCGAAATGCTCGCCGCCTTCGAGGTGACGCTGCACGTCGTTGAAGACGATGTGCACGCCGCCGGGCTGAAAGGTGATCATCTGGCCGGGGGCGATCTCGATCGACGGCACGTCTGCCACCTGCAGGGCACCGTCGGCACCGAGCACGCTGGCCTGGAACACGCCCGGCTGGCTGAACTCGGTCTGCGCCGCGATCAGACGATCGGCCGTGTCGCCCTCGTTCTCGACCGTCAGATAGACCTCGATGGCGTGCGCGGTCTCGCCGGTTTCCTCGGTCCAGATATGGCTGATGTGCAGATCGCCGGCCTGGAAGACGTGGCCGTCATGATGGGCCAGCGCCGGCACGGCCAACAGGGCGACGGCGAGGCCGGCAAAGCGTGTCAGGGTCATGGTGTCGTTCCTTCACAAAGCAGGGCCCTCCGCCCCGCGGGTTGCGTGCAGCGCAATGCGAACAGGTTTCCTGGCTCACGGCTTTGAACGCCCCTTGCTCCCGCCTTCCCAGATGCAGGCATCCAGTGGCTCATCGGAAGCGGGCTTGCCGCCTACAGTTGCGGGGGCAGCGCCGGCATCCAACCGGCTTCCCTCCAAGGCCCCGATGCGGGGCATTCCCATTGCAAGGCGAAAGCGTAGCCAAGCGCGAAGCCCACGGCCAGCGCTTATTAGACGTTTGCCAATTTGCCCCTCGGCGGCGGGCTCAGCCGGCGGCGACCTCGGCCGGGCATTGCTCGCTGCCATGGCCCTGCATCTGCCGGCGCCACATGGCGGCATAGATGCCGTTGTCCGCCAGCAGGGCCTTGTGGCTGCCGCTTTCGACGATGCGGCCGGCCTCCATGACCAGGATGCGGTCGGCCTCGATCACGGTCGACAGGCGATGGGCGATGCCCAGGGTCGTGCGCCCGGCGGACAGGCGCTGCAAGGCCTCCTGGATGGCTTGCTCGGTGGCGGTATCGAGCGCCGAGGTGGCCTCGTCGAGGATCAGGATCGGCGGGTCCTTCATAGCCATGCGGGCGATGGCCACGCGCTGCTTCTCGCCGCCGGACAGCTTCAGGCCGCGCTCGCCAACGAGGGTGTCGTAGCCATCGGGCAGGCCCTGGATGAAGGCGTCGATCTGCGCCAGCCTGGCGGCGGCGACGATCTCCTCGACGCGCGCATCCGGCCGGCCATAGGCGATGTTGGC
This sequence comes from Geminicoccaceae bacterium, assembly GCA_050331015.1. Lineage (GTDB taxonomy): Bacteria > Pseudomonadota > Alphaproteobacteria > Geminicoccales > Geminicoccaceae > JBHJHH01. The sequence goes on along the minus strand of JBHJHH010000110.1, from coordinate 7,710 downwards.
GCGAATGCTCTCGTTGAACAGCACGGTGTCCTGGGGCACGACGCCGATCGCCTCGCGCAAGGATGCCTGGGTCAGATCGCGGATGTCCTGGCCATCGACCGTGATCGCGCCGCCGCTGACGTCGTAGAAGCGAAACAGCAGCCGGGTCAGGGTCGATTTGCCGGCACCGGACGGGCCGACCACGGCGACGGTGGCGCCGCTCGGTACCTCGAAATCGATGTCGTGCAGCACTTCCCGGCGCGCGTCATAGGCAAAGCGGACGGCAGCGAAGCGCAGCGAGCCGCCTTCGAGCTGCAAGGGCTTGGCGTCCGGCGCGTCCTCGATCTCGGGCCGGATCGTGAGCAGGCCGGAGATGTTTTCCAGATCGGTGATCGCCTGCTTAACCTCGCGGTAAACAAATCCGAGTAGATTCAGGGGCTGGTAGAGCTGCAGGAGGAACGTGTTCACCAGAACCACATCCCCCACGGTCATCGTCCCGGCGACCACACCCTGGGCGGCCGCCGCCATAAGCGCGGTCACGCCGATGGCAACGATGGCCATCTGACCGGCATTGAGCGCCGAGAGCGACACGCGCGAGGCCACGGCGGCATCCTCATAAGCGTGCAGGCTCGTGTTGAGGCGATCGACCTCGAAGCCTTCATTGGTGAAGGTCTTGACGGTTTCGTAGTTGATCAGGCCATCGACGGCGCGGGCGCTGGCGTCGTTTTCGCGCTGGTTCATGATCCGGCGAAAGCGGATGCGCCATTCCGTGGCCGAGACCGTGAACACGCCGTAACCGACGATGGTGACAAAGGTGATCGCCGCGAACCACCATTCGTAGCGCACGAGCAGGATGCCGATGACCAGGGAGAACTCGAACAGCGTCGGTACGATGTTGAACAGCACCATGCCGAGCATGAAGGTCGTGGCATTGACGCCGCGATCGATCGCGCGTGACAGCTCGCCGGTGCGTCGCTCGAGGTGATAGCGCAAGGAGAGCGCGAACAGGTGGCGGAACACGCGCAAGGCCAAGAGCCGGCCGGCGCGCTGGGAGACCCGGGCGAACACGGCATCGCGCAGTTCGGAGAACACGCTGGCGGTCAGCCGGGCGATGCCATAGGCGAGCAGGGCGAACAGCGGCAGGCTCAAGGCACTCGGCTCGAGGCTCAGGCGATCGACGATGTCCTTGAAAAAGAACGGCACCTGCACGTTGATCAGCTTGGCGGTGATCAGCAGGGCCAGGGCCGCGACGACGCGCACGCGGATCGCCCTGGCATCGCGCGGCCATAAATAGGGCAGCAGATCCTTGAGGGCGTGCGCCAGGCCGACCTTGGGGGTGTTCAGCGCCATCAGCGGGTGTCTTCATGCATGGCCATGGCCCTCGCAGATAAGCTGCCGGCCGTCCAGTACAAGCGCGCGCGGCGGTTCGCTCTCGGCGGCTGGCGGCTTGAGCTGATCCGTGGCCGGTCGTAAGCTCGTGTCGCGCGCGCAAAGACACGCGCCCAGGCAAGGAGGTCGTCATGACGGATCGACCGGTCGCGGTCATCGCCGGTATTGGCCCGGGCCTTGGCAGTGCGCTGGTGCGCGAGCTGCACGGCCGCGGCTATCTCGTCGCCGGGCTCGCCCGTCATGGTACGGTCGGCGAAGCCCTGGAAGACGAGCTCGGCGAGCGCTTTTTCTACATGCCGGCCGACGTCGCCGACGCTGAGAGCCTGCGCACGGCGATCGCCGAAGCCGAAGCCAATTACGGGCCGATCGCCGTCTACATCCACAATGCCTCGATGCTGTCGCGCAAGCCGTTTCTCGAGCTGACCAGCGGCGAATTCGACGAGGTTTGGCGCGTCTCCTGTTGCGGCGCCATGGTCGGCGCATCGGCCGTGCTGCCCGGCATGCTGCGCCTCGAACGGGGCACGATCCTGTTCACCGGCGCGACCGCGGCCGTGCGCGGCGGCGCCCAGTTCGGCGCGTTCGCCTCGGCCAAGTTCGCCCTGCGCGGCCTGGCGCAGAGCCTGGCGCGGGAATTCCAGCCGCAGGGCATCCATGTCGCCCATGTCATCATCGATGGCATCATCTTGAGCGAGCGGGCGGAAAAGGTCTGGGGCATGCAGCCCGAGCAGTGCCTGGCGCCTGCGAGCATCGCCCGGCAATACATGGCGCTGATCGATCAGCCGCGCGATGCCTGGAGCCACGAGCTGGACCTGCGTCCGGCCAGCGAGCGCTTCTGAGCCGTGCCGGCACGGTAGTTGGGTATGCACAAACCGCTCGCGCTGTGGCGCGGCCGTGTGGCAGACTGCACACTGTGATCGAATTGAAGTGTGGCCTGCAAAGCGTTAGACAGCGGGTTTGTGTTGTATTGCGGCAGAGCAAGTGTCGCGGGCAAGTCGGTGTTAGGATCCGCCCGTGACCCGGCCTTATGTGAGATAACGGAACGTCAATGAAGCACGTTATATATGGCGGCGACGGGTTTGTCGGCCGCTACCTCGCCCGTGATCTTCTCAAGTTGGGCGAACACGTCGTCGTCTGCGACATCAGTAAAACCGACCTGCCGATCTATGACCGCGTCGAGCATCGCAAGATGGATGTGATCGACGCCAGACAGGTCGCCGACCTGCCGCTCGACAAGGACGATATCGTCTACAACATGGCGGCGCATCTGTTGTTGCCGATCATGCCGCGCAAGGTGCGCTACGAGCATTTTCATGGCGTGATTGTCGAGGGCACGCGCAACATTCTCGACAACATGCGCAAGCATGGTGTCACCAAGCTCGTGCAGTTCTCCACCGACATGGTCTATGGCGTGCCGGATGCGACGCCGGTGCCGCCCGATGCGCCGCGCGCCGCGCCCATGGGCCCGTATGCCGAAACCAAGCAGATCTGCGAGGATCTCTGCCTCGAGGCGCGCAAAGAGGGCATCGACAGCACGATTTTCCGCCCGCGCATGATCGTCGGCCCGGGCCGTCTCGGCCTGCTCGAGAGCCTGTTCAAGCTGATCGATGCCAATCTGCCGGTGCCGCTGATCGGTTCGGGCAAGAACCGCTACCAGATGATCTCGGTGTTCGACTGCGCCGATGCCGCCCTGCGCGCCGCGCAGCAGGGCTGCCCCCATGGCGAGCACAATCTCGGCTCGGACAACCCGCCGATCGTCTGGGACCTGCTCAACGACCTGATCAAGGAAGCCGGTTCCCGCTCGTTCCTGCTGCCGACGCCGGCCATGCCCATGCGCTGGGTGCTGAATGGCCTCGACATGCTCGGCATGCCGCTTTTGGTGCCGGAACAGTTCCACGTCGCCCACCTCGACTATGTCGTGGATAACACCAGCACCAAGGAAACCTTCGGTTGGGCGCCGCGCTACAATGACAACGAGATGATCAAGGCGGCCTATCACGAATACCGGCAGCGCAAGCGCGAGGGCGTGATCACCGAAATGGTCATGGAGACCTGATTTGGTCTAAGCACGACCGCAAGTTCATGATTCTGCCTCGCAGTCGTCATCGCCGGGCGCTAGCTCCTTGGAGATCGCCAATGATGAATGAGAGGTGTTGCGATGCGTTTGGCCCTGTTCACGGCCGCCGCCCTGCTGGCGGCGACAAGCACTGGTGCTCTTGCTGATCGTGCCGAGGATGCCGTCAAGGCCCGCCAGGGCATCTTCCAGAATTTCAAGTGGCACATCGGGCCGATGGTGGCGATTGCCAAGGGTCAGGCGGACTACGACGCCGAAGCGGCCCAGCATCATGCCGACATGCTTGCCGGTCTGACGCCGTATCTGGGCGGGCTGTTCATCGAGGGCACCAGCAATGCCGAGCGCGATGACACCGATGCCTTGCCGAAAATCTGGGAAGATCAGGCAGGCTTCGGCCAGAAGGCCGAAGATTTCAACGCGGCCGTGACCGAGCTGGTCGCCGTTGCCGGTGACGGCAAGGACGTCATGGTCGAGCAGTTCGCTGCCGTCGGCAATGCCTGCAAGGCTTGCCACGACACCTACCGCGCCGACAACTGAGCCCGGCGCCCGGCAGCCGGTTCCCTAGAAGTAGTCGTCACCTGGCGGTGGGGTGAACAGCTCGAGCGCACCCCACATGCCAAGGGCGCAGATCGCCAGGACAACCGCTGCCAGCCACACACGCCCGCGCGCCGGTACCGGGTTGTCATGCTCGCCTGGCGCGACGGCGGTTGCCGGCTTGCGACCGGTGATCATCGGCCGAACCAGATCGTTGCGCTTCCACAAGCGGTAGAACGCGATCGAGGCCAGGTGCAGGACGATCAGAACCAACAGGATATCGAACAGCTGGTGATGCCAGCCGGTCAGCGTCTTGCGCCAGTCCGAAGCGACCAGGCCGGCGAACGGACCGGTGGTGAAGATTTCGTCGTCAGCGAACAGCCCGGTCAGCGCCTGGCCGAGCACGATCGCCAGCAGCGCGATGACCGACAGGGCGCCGAGCGGATTGTGGCCGACCGTGGCAGCGTTCGTGCGAGACAGGATCGTCCGCAGGTAGCGCAGCAAACGCCCCGGTGTCGGCAGGAACGCGGCAAAGCGGGCATGGCGGCCGCCGACAAAGCCCCAGATCACCCGAAAAACCACCAAGGTGATCACGGCATAACCGATGCGCATATGCCAGACCTTGCTCTGGCTGCCGAACTCGGCGCTCAGCCAAGCGGCGGCAATCAACCCGACCAGGGCCCAGTGGAACAGGCGGGTCGGCAGATCCCACACGTAGACGCTTTCGTCCCGTGGCGTGTCCATGGAGCGAACTCCCCCTCGCTACGACATGGCCTTAGCTGGTGTCGGTGCGACCCCAGGCAATGAAGCCTTTGTGCCTGGCCAGCGGTGCGCCGTAGCCGAGCGGCGTTGTGCCGTCGACCTCGCTGACGCGGCCGCCAGCTGCCGCCAATACCGCATGGCCGGCGGCCGTGTCCCAGCACATGGTCGGGCCAAAGCGCGGGTAGACGTCGGCCAGGCCCTCGGCGACCAGGCAGAATTTCAGCGCGCTGCCGGCACTGATCCGCTCGGCAATGCCCTGGACATCGAGAAAGGCCAGCGTCGCCTCATCCAGATGCGAGCGTGAGACGGCCGCCACGGCATCGACTGCCGGCCGCGCACGCGCGCCGATCGCGCTCACGACGCCGGCGGCGTCTCGCGCCCAGGCACCCCGGCCGACCTCGCCCCACCAGGCGCGCCGTTGCGCCGGCGCGGTGACCACGCCCAGCACCGGCTGGCCCGCCTCGATCAAGCCGATATTCACGGTGAACTCGCCGTTGCGCTTGATGAATTCCTTGGTGCCGTCGAGCGGATCGACCAGCCAGAAGCGATCCGCCACCTCGGGCGCCTGGCCGGCTTCGACCTGTTCTTCGGAAATCACCGGTATGTCCGGCGTCAACCGGGCCAGACCGGCGAGAATGACGGCTTCCGCCGCCCTGTCGGCCGCGGTCACCGGCGAGGCGTCGCCCTTGGCCTCGACATCGAAGTCGCTGGCGTAGATCTCGAGAATGGCGGCACCGGCGTCATCCGCCAGGGCCAGCAAGGACATGAGAAAATCGGTCATCGTGCTCCGTTCACGAGCCAGGCGCCGAGCTGCACGCGCACCCGGCGCTGGCATACCGTCCCGTTCCGCCAGGTACAACAAAACAGGGCCGCAGCCTGCATCGACCACGGCCCTGCTTTACGAAATCTTAGGGTCGATGCGCTAGTCTCAAGCCGTGCCCGCCGCCGGCGCGTCAGCCAGGAGAGAGCGCAGGACATACTGCAGAATACCGCCATGACGGTAGTAATCGACCTCATCGACCGTATCGAGGCGGCAGAGCAGGGTGATGTCCTGCTTGCTGCCGTCAGGCCGGGTGATCACCGCCTGGATGTCCTGGCGTGGGGTCAGATCGCCCTCGAGGCCGAGGATATCGATGACCTCATCGCCGGTCAGGTTGAGTGACTTCCGGGTCATGCCATCCTTGAAGTTAAGCGGCATGACCCCCATGCCGACCAGGTTCGAGCGGTGGATGCGCTCGAAGCTCTCGGTGATGACCGCCTTGACGCCGAGCAGGTTGGTGCCCTTGGCCGCCCAGTCGCGCGAGGAGCCGGTGCCGTATTCCTTGCCGCCGATGACCACCAGCGGCGTGCCTTCGGCCTGGTACTTCATCGAGGCGTCGTAGATCGACATGATCTCGCCGGTCGGGACGTATTTGGTCCAGCCGCCTTCGGTGCCGGGCGCCATCTCGTTGCGCAGACGGATATTGGCGAAGGTGCCGCGCATCATGATCTCGTGATTGCCGCGGCGTGAACCGTAGGAGTTGAAGTCCTCGCGGCGGACCTGACGCTCGGTGAGGTACTGCGCCGCCGGGCTGTCCTTGGCAATCGAACCGGCCGGCGAGATGTGGTCGGTGGTGATCGAATCGCCGAGCAGGGCGAGAATGCGCGCGCCCTGGATGTCGGAAACCGGTGCCGGCTCGAGCGCCATGTCGGCGAAATAGGGCGGGTTGCGCACATAGGTGCTGCCCTCGTCCCAGTCATAGGTGTCGCCACCGCTGACCTGGACCGCCTTCCACATGTCGTCGCCGGCGAACACGTCGCTGTACGAGGTCATGAACATTTCGCGCGAGACGCACGCCTTGACGACCTCGTCGACCTCATGCGGCGTCGGCCAGATATCCTGCAGATAGACCTCCTGGCCATCCTTGCCGGTGCCGATCGCCTCAGACGTGATGTCCTTCAGCATCGAGCCGGCCAGGGCATAGGCGACGACCAGCGGCGGCGAGGCCAGGTAGTTGGCCTTGACCTCCGGATGGACGCGGCCTTCGAAATTGCGGTTGCCGGACAGAACCGAGCACACCACCAGCTTGGTGTCGTTGATCGCCGCTGAGATTTCCTCGGGCAGCGGCCCGGAATTGCCGATGCAGGTGGTGCAGCCATAGCCGACCAGGTTGAAGCCGATGGCGTCCAGTTCGTCCTGCAGGCCGGCCTTGGCGAGATAGTCGGTGACCACCTTGGAGCCCGGCGCCAGCGAGGTCTTGACGTGCGCCGCACGCGTCAGGCCGAGCGCATGCGCCTTCTTGGCGACCAGGCCGGCGGCCATCATGACGCCCGGATTGGAGGTGTTGGTGCACGAGGTGATCGCCGCGATGACGACATCGCCATGGCGCAGCTCGCCGCCGCCCTCGACCTTGGCGACCGCATCGACCGGCGCATCGCCGGCCAGGTTCGGCAGCTGCTGTGCGAAGGCCGCCTTGGCATCGGTCAGGGCGACCCGGTCCTGCGGCCGCTTCGGGCCGGCCAGCGACGGCACCACATCGCCCAGATCGAGATGCAGCGTGTCGGTGAACACCGGATCGGCCATGCCGTCATGGCGCCACATGCCTTGCGCCTTGGCATAAGCCTCGGTCAGAGCAATGCGCTCCTCGCTGCGGCCGGTCAGGCGCATATAATCGAGCGTGATGCCATCAATCGGGAAGAAGCCGCAGGTGGCGCCATATTCGGGCGCCATATTGGCGATCGTTGCGCGATCAGCCAGCGGCAGGGCACCGCAGCCATCGCCGTAGAACTCGACGAACTTGCCGACCACGCCCTTCTGGCGGAGCATCTCGACGACGGTCAGCACCAGATCGGTCGCCGTGGCGCCGTCCGGCAGCTTGCCGGTGAGCTTGAAGCCGACCACCTCGGGGATCAGCATCGACACCGGCTGGCCGAGCATGGCGGCCTCGGCCTCGATGCCGCCAACACCCCAACCCAAGACCGCCAGGCCATTCACC
>JBHJHH010000109.1:0-44121 GCA_050331015.1 Geminicoccaceae bacterium | reverse complement strand
AGAAATCCAAGCTCCTTGATGAAGTATTTGCGTATCTGGGCGATTTTTTGGCCAAGATCGAAACTGGGCGATTTGATGACCCCGACCAGATCGGTGGCGAACTCGATTTTGAGCTTGTCGAATGCCATGTCGTCAAAGCCGGGCTTGTCTTTGCTGTCGCCGGCCTCGCTTTTCGCGACCAGTTCGCCTTTTTCATCCCGGGCGACCGCCTGAGGCGTGAAGTAGGCCACTGACGCACAGGTCGCCGCCATCACCGCGAACGGGATGAACGGCAAGCCCGGCAGGATCGAGAAGGTGGCCAGAATGCACGCGACCGCCGCAAGCGCCATGCGGTTGTTGATCATCTGCCGTTGCAGGGCGCGATCGAGGCGCTCGTCCTCCGTGCCCTTGGCCAGCAAAAGCGCGGCCGCGATGGACACAATCACCGACGGCACTTGGCTGACCAGACCGTCGCCGACGGTCAGCAGGGAATAGGTCTGCAAGGACTCCTGCAGCGGCAAGCGGTGCACCAACGTGCCGACCGCGATCCCGACAATGAAGTTCAATGCTGTGATCAGCAGGCCGGCAATGGCATCGCCCTTGACGAATTTCGACGCGCCATCGAGCGAACCGTAGAAGCTGGTCTCGATCTGTTCACTGCGCCGGCGCTGCGTGGCCTGCTCGGGCGTGATGATGCCGGCGGCGAGATCAGAATCGATGGCCATCTGCCGACCGGGAATGCCGTCGAGGGCAAAGCGCGCGCTCACTTCCGCCATACGCCCGGCACCTTTGGTGATCACAATAAAATTGACGATCAAAATGACCAGGAAGATGAGCATACCGATAAAGAGATCGCCGCCCATGATGAACTGCGAGAAACTACGGATAACGTCGCCGGCTGCCCCTGGACCGGTATGACCCTCACCAATGATCAGGCGTGTTGACGAAATATTGAGCGCAAGGCGCAACATCAATGCCGCCAGCAGGACGCTGGGAAACGAGGTGAAGTCTGCCGGTCGACTGGCGAACAGCACGGTGGCAAAGATCATGATCGACAAGGCGAACGAAAGCGCCAGGCCGAAATCGAGCAGGATCGGCGGCGCGGGCAGGATCATCATGGTGATCATGCCCATGAGCCCGATGGTGAGCAGCAAGGTGGGGTTGCTGAGCGTCCGCAACATGGCCGGGCCCGTTATTGGCTAGCGGTAAAGACTGGCGAGCTTGTCGAAGAAGAACGGTCCATACAACCAGAGCACGGCCAAGACACCGAGCATCTTGGGAAAGTATGTCACCCCAGGCTCCTGAATAGAGGTAATCGCCTGCAAGACAGACATGACGATACCGATGACCAGCGAGGTGAGCAGCAGCGGCATGGCTATATCGAAGGCCAGGGATGCCAGCACCGCAACGTGATCAGCCGCCGTGGTTGGATTGAGCGGCGCTTCGAACATTACACCTGGATCCGCATGATTTCCTGATAGGCATGCACGGCCTGGTCGGCGACTTTACGCGCCGTGCGCACCATGATTTCCGCCTCGGTCAAGGCCTGGACCATGCTCTGCGGATCACCGGTGCCATTCATCGCGGCCATCGTGGCATCTTCGGCGTTCTTCATTGTCTGACCGAAGCGTTCGATGACACCTTGCATGATCTTGCTGAAATCCTGACCGCCATCCGCGCCGACGCCGGCAGGGCTTTCGCTGGTCAGTTCGAGTGGCTTGGTGAGCGCTGCAGCGCTTCCAAGGAGATCAATTGGAGAAGGCATGTTGCATCACCTCAAAATAGAAAGGCTTTCCATCCACATCTTTTTTGTTTCAGCATAAGCACGAACACTCATCTCGTAATTCCGCTGCGCCTGCCGGAAATTGATCATTTCGATTTCTGGCGAGACATTGGAATAGGTTACATAGCCGTCTTGGTCGGCATTCGGGTGCCACGGCTCGTAATACTTCTCCTTCGGCGAGGTATCCGGTACGATTTCGACGATATCTGCTGTCGCCGCATCGCTGAAGCCTTCCGGCACCGACGAGACCACCGCCAACTTGCGGCTGTAGTCGAGCGTGCGCTGGTTCACCAGGTTCTGAATGCTCAACTCCATGCGCTTGGCATTCAGCGCCATGGACGAAGCGCTGGTCTGCAGGCTGCTTTCGATCGGTCCGGACGCCTGCAGCGGCAAGCCGAAATCAGAACCGATCATTGCCCGATCGCCCCGCGCATCAGTTCGAGGACTTTGCGATAGGCCTGCGAGGCAACGCCATGACTGAGCTTGGCTTCACCGAGCGAGGCGATTTCTGCGTGCAGATCGACCGTGTTGCCGCTCGAGCTCGCCGGCCCGTCCTTCTCGACCAAGGGCAACTCGAGATAGTTGTCGGGCGCCAGAAAGCCGGTCGGCATCGGCCCGACCGCCATGCGGCTGCTGCTCAAGGGCCGGAAATCGCGGAAATCGTCCGGCGACTGGTCGACCGCCTGGGCCTTGAAGCCGGGCGTGTTTGCATTGGCGGCATTGCTCGACGCAACACGGTGCTGCATGGCCGAGATCTGCATCGCCTGGCCAGCGCTTTTCAAAATGGCTGAGGAAATCATGAGGCGTTCTGCCTTCACATCACTTGTGGTTTCCGTGCTCTCAGCTATCCCACGAAACAGTTAAGAAATGCCTAACCGGCGGCGATTCTCGCGCGCACGCTCAACCATTGTTCCCTAAGGGCTCGGCCGGAGCCGGTGTCACCGAACTGCCGCCGCCGGTGCCTATCACGAGAAACGACCAACGCTTCGCAAAGGGAGCAGCCTACCATGACCACGCTGATCGCGTTCCTCGACGCACTGACATTCGCGGCACGGGCCCACGCCAATCAGCGGCGCAAGGGGGCCGCCCAGGAGCCCTACATCAACCATCTGATCGAAGTCGCCGACCTCGCCGCGCGCGCGCAGGACGAGATCGATCTGGACATCGTCAAGGGCGCCCTGCTGCATGATGTCATCGAGGACACCCAGCACAGCTATGACGATGTCAGCGCACGCTTCGGCGCGCAGGTAGCGGACTACGTGCGCGAGTGCTCCGATGACATGTCCCTGCCCAAACCCGAGCGCAAACGCCGGCGCATCGCTGATGCACCGCACAAATCGCCGGGCGCCAAGATCATCAAGATCGCCGATGTCATTTCCAACCTGCGCGCCATGGAAAGCTCGCCGCCGGCGGGCTGGCCGCTGGCCTGGCGCCTCGGTTATCTCGAAGGCACGCGCGAGTTGCACGCCGGCCTGAGCGGTGCGTCGGCCTGGCTGGACGATCTCTACGTGCGCGAAGCCGATCGCATCGAGGAGGCCATGCTGGTCCAGGGGCGTGACATGGCCGGCGCCGATGCCGCGACAACGCCCTACACGCTCGACACGGCCGCTGGTCAGCCGGTCTATCTGGTCTATCTCGCTAATACCGAAGCCACCGCACTGAGCGATGCCGATAAGGACAAACTTGCCAGCATTCTTGAAGACAGCTTCCCGAGCGCGACCATCCTGGATGCCGAGGCGATTTTCGAAAGCCGCCGGCGGCCGATCATGATGGTCCGCGTCCGTTCGGATACCACCGATGCCATCGTGGCACTGGCCCAGCGTCTGTGCGTCGCCTTCGCTCAGCGCTTTGTCGGCGTCGAATCCGATGGCCGTTACTTCCGCGTCTATGCCGACGACACGGCGTGAGATTTGCGCATGCCACGCTGCCGGAAATGCCGGCAACGCCACTTCATCAAGGGTTGAGACCATCAGCACCGTTTATCGACAGCGTACGCCCAGACGCGCCGCGCTCTGCATCGTCGCGATTGCCGCGCTCTGGCCCGCTGACGCCCGGGCACAAGACGGCGACGTGACTCCGGTACCCGGCGTCGGCGCGCAAGGGCCGCGCGAGGTCAGCGGCTGGTCACCGTTCATCCAGGGCGGTGCCGTCCAGCAGTTCGAGAGTGATCTCGATGATGGCGGCAGCTTCAGCGTCTCGCGCGCCTTCGTCGAAGGCGGCATCGCCTATCTGTTCGATCGGCGAAACAGCATCGGCCTGGCCCTGGCCTATGGCTATGACGGCTACGATTTCTCCGGCGACGACGGCCTGCCCGGCCTGTCGCCCTGGGGCAGCGTCTCGGAATACCGCATCAGCCTGCCGACCCGCTTCACGTTGGGTCAGCGGACATCGGTCTTTTTCACGCCATCGGCACGCTGGACGGCCGAGAGTGAGGCCGATCTTGGCAAAGGCGGCAATGCCGGTTTCGTCGGCGGCGCCCTGTTCAGACTGACGGACACCCTCAGGATCGGCCCTGGCCTCGGCTTTTTCTCTGAGATCGAGGACGATGCCAGCGTCTTTCCGATCCTGTTGATCGACTGGCAGATCACCGATGCCTGGCGCCTGTCGACCGACCAGGGTCTGGGCGCGACGCGCGGACCAGGCCTGACCCTGGCCTACAAGCCGGCACCGACCTGGGAGGTCAGCATCGGCGGCCGCTACGAGCGCTTCCGCTTCCGGCTCGACGATGACGGTGTCGCCGCCAACGGTGTCGGCGACGAACAGGCCTTCATCAGCTTTGCCTCGGTGGCCTACACCCTTGGCCCGGTCATCCGTGCGGCGGTGGTCGGCGGCGTCGACTTTGGCGGCGAACTCACGCTGGAAGACAGCGAGGGGCGCGAGATCGCCAGCGATGGCTTCGATCCGGCGCCGTTCTTGGGCTTTTCCTTCCGCGCGCGCTTCTAAGCCGGCAGGGGCCTGTTCATGCGCCAGATCTGGTAATTCAGGACCGCCGCCGTGCTCACCCAGAGCAGATAGGGCACGAGCAGATAGGCGGCGCCCGGGCTCGCCGGATGAAACGCGATGATCATGCCGAGAATCGACAGCCAGAGCAGGCCGACGCTGATCATGGCCAGATCCGGCCGCCGCATGCCGAAAAAGACCCCCGACCAGCTCGCGTTGATCAGCAGCGAGACGAAATACAGGGCCAACGGCCCTGCCGCGGCCGGCCACTCGGCGCGCAGCCAGTAGAGCCAGCCGGCATAGGCAATCAGGCCGTAGAGCACGGTCCAGACAACCGGGAACATCCAGTTGCGTGGACGCCACGACGGCTTGTTGATACGCTCATACCAGTCGCCCGGCTTAAAGAAGGCGCCCGACGACGCGGCGGCAATATTGGCCACAACGAAGACAAGCAGCATGAGATAGGCGTTGGTTGACATGCGCAGAACCCTGCTTGATCAGTTACCCGTGACATGGACTGAAACGGCGGGGAAACCAAGGTGCGCTTTGGGCCCAGACAGCCGAACACGCCGTGCGGCCGCACCGCTAAAGCTGCGTCAGCACGCCACACCTGCGCAACGCCCGACGATAAACTACACTAGCATTCAGGTGAATAGCGATGCGCGGCCGAGAGCGCCGCTCGCCGTTCCATGAACACAAGCCCCAGGAGGCTCCCGATGCATCCCGACGTTCACGCGTTTTTTGATGAGCCGACCAATACGATTTCCTATGTCGTCGTGCCGCCGTCGAGCAAGCGCTGCGCTATCGTCGATTCCGTCCTCGATTACGACGCCGCATCCGGTCGCACATCGCGCGACTCGGCCGATCAGATCATTGCGTTCGTTAAAGAGCACGGCCTCGAGGTCGAATGGATCCTCGAAACGCATGTGCATGCCGATCATCTGTCGGCCGCACCGTATCTGAAAGACAATCTCGGCGGTCAGCTCGGTATCGGGGCTGAAATCATCACGGTGCAAAACATCTTCGGCAAGATCTTCAACGCCGGCACCGAATTTCAGCGCGATGGCAGTCAGTTTGACCGTTTGTTCAAGCACGGCGACGTCTTTACGCTCGACAATCACGCCTGCCAGGTCATCCACACGCCGGGCCATACACCGGCCTGCATGACTTACGTCATCGGCGACGCCGCCTTTGTCGGTGACACGCTGTTCATGCCAGACTTCGGCACGGCGCGCTGCGACTTCCCCGGCGGCGATGCGCGCACGTTGTACAAGTCGATCCAGAAGATCTTTGCCCTGCCCGACGAGACCCGCCTGTTCATGTGCCATGACTACAAGGCACCGGGCCGCGACGAATATGCCTGGGAGACCACGGTCGGCGCCGAGAAGAAGCACAATGTCCATGTCGGCGAAGGCAAGTCCGAGGACGATTTCGTGCGCATGCGCACGGAACGCGATGCCACGCTCGGCATGCCGAAGCTGATCATCCCGTCGGTGCAGGTCAACATGCGTGCCGGCGAAATGCCGCCGGCCGAAGACAACGGCACGCGCTATCTCAAGGTGCCGATCGATACCCTCTAAGCCAAACTTGTTCCCCCACGCCTGGTGCAGAGGGCCGCACGATCACGCGGCCCCTGCTGCCAGCGATAACCTGACGGCTCAAAAAAAGAGGTGCGCTTGAAGCACTTGTGCCGTTTCTCCTGCGAGGCTTGATCGATGCAGATTGCCCGGCTGTCGCCGTTCCTTTCCGTTGCCCCCCAGATCAGCGAAGCCGATGTCGGCCTGCTCGCTGCCCAGGGATTCAAGGCGATCATCAACAATCGTCCGGACGGCGAAGCCGCCGACCAGCCCAGCGGCGCAGCCATCCAGGCGGCGGCCGAGCGGCATGGCCTGGTCTATCGCAGCATTCCGGTGATCTCGGGCCAGCTTGGTGACGCCGAGATCGACGCCTTCCAGCAGGCGATGGGCGAGCTGAAGGGACCGGTGCTGGCCTATTGCCGCTCGGGCACACGCTCGAGCACGTTGTGGGCGCTCAGCGAGGCCTACCACTTGGACGCCGATGCCATCCTGCGGGCCACCGCCCATGCCGGCTACAATCTAGAGAACCTGCGCCCGCGCCTGGAGCTGCGCGCGCGCACGGCGAGCCTAATGGGTGACGCCGCAGCGGCGGCGGACATCGTGCCGTTCGCCCGGGCCAATGCCCATGATGTGGTCATTGTCGGTGGCGGTGCCGCCGGCATTTCCACCGCTGCCAGCCTGCTCAAGCGCCGCCCGGATCTGGATGTGGTCATCGTCGAGCCGCGCGAGGTGCACTATTACCAGCCCGGCTGGACCCTGGTCGGCGGTGGCGTGTTCGACCGGGCGGCGACCGAAAAGCCGATGGCTGAGTGCATGCCGAAAGGTGTGCGCTGGGTGCGTGCCGCCGTGGCCGGCTTCGAGCCAGCGAAGAACCAGGTGGTGCTCGAGGACGGCGAGCGCATCGGCTACCGCATCCTGGTGACCGCGCCCGGCTTGGAGCTCAACTGGGACGGTGTCGAGGGCTTGCGCGACACGCTGGGCAAGAATGGCGTCACGTCGAATTATCTCTTTGAAATGGCGCCTTACACCTGGGAGCTCGTGCAAAACCTCAAAGAGGGCACGGCGTTGTTCACGCAGCCGCCGATGCCGATCAAATGCGCCGGCGCGCCGCAAAAGGCGATGTACCTGGCCTGCGATCACTGGCAGCGCAACGGCGCGCTCAAGGTGATCGATGTCGCCTTCCACACCTCGACGCCGGGTCTGTTCGGTGTCGCGGCTTACGTCCCGGCGTTGATGGAATACATCAAGAAATACGGCGTAACCCTCAATTTCACCTCGACCCTCAAAGCGGTCGACGGCAGCGCCAAGAAGGCCTGGTTCGAGAACAAGGACAGCGACGGCCAAACCACCACGGTCGAGCGCAGCTTCGACATGATCCATGTCACGCCGCCACAGCGCGCGCCGAAATTCATCCGCGACAGCGTGCTCGCCGATGCCGCAGGCTGGGTCGATGTCTCGCCGGAAACCTTACGCCACAGCCGCTATGGCAACGTGTACGCGCTCGGTGATGCCGGCAATTCGCCCAACGCCAAGACGGCCGCGGCGGTGCGCAAGCAGGCACCGGTGGTCGCCGAGAACGTCCTGGCCGTGCTCGATGGCAAGGGCCCGCGGGCGGTCTACGACGGCTACGGCTCCTGCCCGCTGACGGTCGAGCGCGGCAAGATCATCCTCGCCGAGTTCGGCTATGGCGGCAAACTGCTGCCGACCTTTTCCTTCCTGGACGGTACCAAGCCCAGCCGCATGGCCTGGTTCTTGAAGGAAAAGATGCTGCCGGCGCTGTATTTCGACGCCATGCTCAAGGGCCGCGAATGGCTGGCCGGGCCAAAGCTCCTGCCGCATGAGCCCGGCGAGCACGAGGCGACGGATGCCTGCGGCGCCTTCGAGCGCCCGGCGGCCAACCAGTCGAAATCGGCCTAGTCGGAAACGGCCCGCATCATGACGCTTGCTCGCATCATCCCGGCGGTCGCCTGGCTGCGCACCTACGACCGTGAAGCGCTGTCCGACGATGCCATGGCGGCCGTGATCGTCACGATCATGCTGATCCCGCAAAGCCTGGCCTATGCCCTGCTGGCCGGCTTGCCGCCACATGTCGGGCTGTATGCGAGCATCCTGCCGCTGGTGGGCTACGCCTTGTTCGGTTCATCGAGGGCGCTGGCCGTCGGACCGGTCGCCGTGGTCTCGCTGATGACCGCGGCGGCGGTCAGCCAGGTGGCGACACCGGGCACGCCGGAATATCTGAGCGCGGCGATCGCGCTGGCCTTTCTCTCCGGCCTGTTCCTGATCTGCATGGGCCTGTTGCGGCTGGGCTTCATGGCCAACCTGCTCAGCCACCCGGTGATCGCCGGCTTCATCACCGCCTCCGGCATTCTGATCGCCGCCAGCCAGCTCAAGCACATTCTCGGCGTGCCGGTCAGCGGTCACAACCTGATCGAGATCCTGCAAGGTCTGTGGGCACATCTTGGTGCGGCTAATGTCATCACGCTGGTCATCGGTGCCAGCGCAACGGCGTTCCTGTTCTGGGCGCGCTCGAGGCTGAAGCCGCTGCTCGCCGCGCGTGGCCTGGCACCCAAGCTGGTCGATGTGCTGACCAAGGCCGGCCCGGTACTGGCCGTGCTCGTGACCACGCTGGCGGTCGCTCTGTTCAATCTCGGCGGCTGGGCCGGGGTCGACATCGTCGGCCAGATCCCGCGCGGCCTGCCGCCGATTACCGTGCCGCCGATCGATGCCGAGCTTTGGGCCGATCTGCTGCCGGCGGCGATCCTGATCAGCGTCATCGGCTTCGTCGAGAGCGTCTCGGTGGCGCAGACCCTGGCGGCCAAGAAGCGCCAGCGCATCAATGCCGATCAGGAGCTGACTGGCCTGGGCGCGGCCAATGTCGCCGCCGCGCTCTCCGGCGGCTATCCGGTCACCGGCGGCTTTGCCCGTTCGGTGGTCAATTTCGATGCCGGCGCGCAAACACCCATGGCCGGCATGTTCACCGCCATCGGCATCGGCCTGACGGCGCTGTTCCTGACGCCGCTGTTTTTCTATCTGCCGAAGGCGACGCTGGCGGCGACGATCATCGTCGCGGTGCTGTCGCTGGTCGATTTCGGCGTCCTGCGCCGGACCTACAGCTATTCCAAGCATGATTTTGCCGCCAGCCTGGCAACCATCCTGGTCGTGCTCGGCGTCGGTGTCGAAGCCGGCGTGATGACCGGCGTCGCCCTGTCCCTCCTGCTCTATCTGTGGCGCACCAGCCGGCCGCACATGGCGATCGTCGGCCAGGTGCCCGGCACGCAGCACTACCGCAATGTCGATCGCCACGACGTCGTCACCTCAGACAAGGTGGTCACCTTGCGCGTCGACGAGAGCCTGTATTTCGCCAATGCCCGCACGCTGGAAGACCGCCTGCTCAACCTCGTCGCGGAGCGGCCCGAGATCAAACACGTCGTCTTGATGTGTCCGGCGGTGAATTTCATCGACGCCAGCGCCCTGGAAAGTCTCGAGGCGATCGTCGAGCGTCTGAAAGATGCCGGCGTCCGCTTCCATATGAGCGAGGTCAAGGGCCCAGTCATGGACCGGCTGCGCACGACGCATTTTCTCGATGACCTGACCGGCCGCGTGTTTTTGTCCCAGCATCAGGCCATGGCCATGCTCGATCCGGACCTGACGCGCAAAGCCGACGCCATGGCCCGCCCGGCGATCGCCGCGGCCGATGCGGATGCTGCCTAGGCCGGGTCGAGCGGCACCGGCGGCAGAAAGCCCGCACCTTCGCTGGAGAGAAACGCCCACAGCGCCGCCGCAGCCGGCAGCAGGCGCTTTTCGGCGCGCTTGACCGCATACCACTTGCGTACGATCGGCAAGCCTTCGACCGGCAACACCGCCAGGCGGTGATCGGCGAGCTCGGCAGCGATGGTGTGCGCCGAGATCAGCGCGACGCCGAGCCCGGCCATGACCGCCTGCTTGATCGTCTCGTTGCTGCCGATCTCCATGCCGATTTTCGGCGCGAGACCAACGGATTTGAGCAGATCCTCGAGCAGCTGGCGCGTGCCGGAGCCGCGCTCGCGCATGAGGAACGTTTCTTCGGCCAGCGTCGTCAGGCTGAGCGTGCCGGCAGCGAGCAAGGGATGGTCGGTCGGCGCAATAATGACATGAGGATGGTCGCCGATCAGCACGCGCTCGACATCGAAGCCGTGCGGCGGCCGGCCCATGATGCAGACATCGAGCGCGAATTCGCGTAGCGCGGCAATGGTCTCCTCACGATTGCCGATCAGCAGGCTGATCTCGACATTGGGGTGTTTTTTGCGAAAGGCCGCCAGCGCGAACGGCGCGAAATATTTCGCCGTGCTGACCACGCCGACATTGATCGAGCCGCCCTGCAGTCCGGACAGGCTCGCCAACGCATCGGAGCAGGCACCGAGCGCGAGTTCGATCTGGCTGATTGCGTTGAGCACTTCCTGACCGGCCGCTGTGGGTTTCGGCCCCGCCGGCGTGCGCTCGAACAGGGGCAGCCCGGCCAGATCCTCCAAATTACGGAGCTGTTGCGTAATCGCCGGGGCGGTGACGTTCAGGTCATCGGCCGCCGCGCTGATGGAGCCGCTGCGGATCAGTTGGGCAAACGCGCGCAGCTGCTTGTAGGTCACCAGGCGGGCGAAGCTGTTACGCCGGCTGATTGCCATAACACGACACCCCGAGCGGCAAGCGATATCAGGCGCACGGATCGCTTGCATTTAGTCTTGTTCGACGGCCAAGTTCCTCGGCCGGCAGCCTTGCTAGGCGAAAGTTCGGCTTGCTGAGACGCGCATGCCGTTGCTTAGCTCGCTGCGGCGACAATCAAGGTCCGCCGCGCCAGCGCCCAGCCGCGCGCGGCGTCGACCGCCAACATGGGAGGATAGCCGCAGATGGACATGACAGGCGAGTACCGGATCCCGGCACCACGGGACGTCGTTTGGGACGCGTTGAACGATCCGGACGTGCTCAAGGAGTCGATCACCGGCTGCGAAGAGATGACCAAGGTGTCAGACACGCATCTGCATGCCCAGGTCACGGCCAAGGTCGGCCCGGTCAAGGCCAAGTTTGGCGGCGACGTCAATCTCGAGGATCTCAATCCGCCGGAAAGCTACACGCTGGTCGGCAGTGGCAAAGGTGCGGCCGGCGTCGCCAAGGGCCGCGCACATGTCAATCTGCAGCCGGATGGCGAAGGCACGCTGCTGACCTACAGCGCCCATGCCGATGTCGGCGGCAAACTCGCCCAGCTCGGCGCCCGCCTGGTGCAGGGCACGGCCAAGAAAATGGCCGACGAGTTTTTCAGCAAGTTCTCGAGCATCGTCGGCGAGCGTTATGCCGCAAGCCCGGCCGGTGTCGCCGCTGCCGCCGCCGCACCAGGTGCTGCCGGCGAGGCGACGACCGCTCAGGTGCCGCCACCCTCGGCCGCGCCGGCCGAACCACCCAAGCCGGGTGCGCCGACGCCGGTCAGCGAGAGCGAATCCAAGGGCATGAGCAAACTGCTCATCTATGTCGGCATCGGTCTGGCCGTGGTTGCGCTGCTGATCGCCCTGCTCGGCTGAGCCCTTGCCGGTGCGTCGAAGACGACGACCTCGACATAGGATGGATTGACGGGCGACCTAAAGCGTTTCTAACTTCCGGTCTAACCAAAACAAAGCCAAGTGCTTGAGCCGACGACAGGAACGTCCGCCCAGGCATGGACACACAAGACGTCTCCTAAGGGGCGGCTACGTACAGGAGAAGCGAATGACCACCGTATCCATGTCGGTGAATGGCAAAGCGGTGAGCAAGGACGTCGATCCGCGCACCTTGCTCAGCGCGTTCTTGCGCGACCATCTCGGGCTGACCGGCACCCATATCGGCTGCGACACCAGCCAGTGCGGCTGCTGCGTCGTGCACGTCAACGGCAATTCGGCCAAGGCCTGCACCCTGCTGGCGGCCCAGTGCGACGGCGCTGAGGTGCTCACGATCGAAGGCTTGGCCAGCGATGGTGAGCTGCACCCGGTGCAAGCCGCTTTTCGCGAGCACCACGCCCTGCAGTGCGGCTTTTGCACCACGGGCATGATCATGAGCGCCGCGGATCTACTTCAAAAAAACCCGAGTCCGAACGAGAGCGACGTACGCCACTGGCTCGAGGGCAACATGTGCCGCTGCACCGGCTACCACAACATCGTCAAGGCCGTGCTTGCAGCTGCTGATGACATGAAGGGCGGCCAGCCAATCGCCGCCGAGTGACCCGATAAGCCAAGGGGGCTTGATCCTGATGAGCACCGACTCCGGTATTGGCGCGCCCGTGCGCCGCAAGGAAGATTACCGTTTCATTACCGGCCAAGGCCGTTACACCGACGACTTCAACCAGCCCGGCCAGCTCTACGCCTGTTTCCTGCGCTCGCCGGTCGCCCATGCCAAGATCAACAGCATCGACACCAGCGACGCCGCAAGCCAGCCGGGTGTCGTGGCGATCTTCACCGGTGAAGATGTCAAGGCCGATGGCCTGGGCGGCCTGATCTGCGGCTGGATGATCCATTCGCGCGATGGCTCGCCGATGAAGGCCGGCAACCATCCGATCTTGGCCGACGGCAAGGTCCGTTATGCCGGCGATCACGTCGCCGTGGTCATCGCTGAGACCTACGACCAGGCCAAGGATGCCGCCGAGCTGATCGAGGTCGATTACGAAGAGCTGCCGGCGGTCGTCGATCTCGAAGGCGCACCCAAGGCAACCGTCACGATCCACGACGATGTCCCGGCCAACACGGCCTTCGAGTGGGAGCTGGGCGACAAGGCCGCGACCGACGAGGCGTTCGCCAAGGCCGCCAAGGTCGTGCGCCATGAGATCACCAACAACCGCCTGATCCCGAACGCGCTCGAGCCGCGTGCGGCTTGCGGCGTCTACGATCCGGCCGCCGACAGCTTTACGCTGTACACCACCTCGCAAAACCCGCACGTGGCGCGCCTGGTGATCTCGGCGTTCATCGGCATCGCGCCTGAGCACAAGCTGCGCGTGGTCGCCCCGGATGTCGGCGGCGGTTTCGGCTCGAAGATCTTCATCTATGCCGAAGAATGCGTCTGCCTGTGGGCGGCGAAGAAGGTCAAGCGCCCGGTCAAGTGGACGGCGGAGCGCACCGAGAGCTTCCTGTCCGACGCCCATGGCCGCGACCACATCACGGTTGCCGAAATGGCCTTGGACCAGGAGGGTACTTTCCTGGCCATGCGCGTGCACACCAAGGCGAATATGGGCGCCTATCTGTCGACCTTCGCCTCCTCGGTGCCGACCTATCTGTACGCCACCCTGCTCGCCGGTCAGTACAAGACGCCGAGCATCTATTGCGCCGTCGACGCCCTTTTCACCAATACCGCACCGGTCGATGCCTATCGCGGCGCCGGCCGTCCGGAAGCCACCTATCTGCTCGAGACCCTGGTCGACGAGTGTGCCGCGGCCATGGGCATGAGCCCGGCGGAGATCCGGCGGCGCAACTTCATCCCCAAGGATGCTTTCCCATACCAGACGCCGGTCGCGCTGATGTACGACACCGGCGACTACGACGCGACCTTGAACGCCTGCGAGCAGCTCGCTGATGTCGCCGGCTTCCCGGCGCGCAAGGCCGAGTCCGAGCGGCGCGGCAAGCTGCGCGGCCTTGGCTACTCCTGCTATATCGAGGCCTGTGGCATCGCGCCGTCGGCCGTGGTCGGCTCGCTCGGTGCCGGCGTCGGCTTGTGGGAAAGCGCCAACATCCGCTTCAACGCCACCGGTTCGGTATCGGTGTTCACCGGTGCGCACAGCCACGGCCAGGGCCACGAGACGGCGTTCTCGCAGCTCATTGCCGACAAGCTCGGCGTGCCGTTCGATCAGGTCGAGGTCGTCCATGGCGACACCGCGCTGACGCCGATGGGCATGGGCACCTATGGCTCGCGCTCGCTCGCCGTCGGTGGTTCGGCCATCGTCAAGGCGGCCGACAAGATCATCGAGAAGGGCAAGAAGATCGCTGCCCATCTCATGGAGGCGTCGGAGGGCGACATCGAGTTCAGCGGCGGTCAGTTCACGGTCAAGGGTACCGACAAGGCCAAATCGATCGGCGAGGTCGTGTTCGCTGCCTATGTGCCACACAACTATCCGGAAGGCCTCGAGCCGGGCATGGAGGAGTCGGCGTTCTACGATCCGGCCAATTTTACCTACCCGTCCGGCACCTACATCGCCGAGGTGGAGATCGATCCGGACACCGGCGTCACCGAGGTGATCAACTTCACCGCCGTTGATGACTTCGGCAAGATCGTCAATCCGATGATCGTCGAGGGCCAGGTTCATGGCGGCCTCGCCCAGGGCATCGGCCAGGCGTTGCTCGAGGATGCCGTGTATGATTTCGAGAGCGGTCAGCTGCTCACCGGCTCGTACATGGACTACTGCATGCCGCGCGCCGATAATCTGCCGAACTTCAAGGTCGAGACCACCGAGACCGCCTGCACGCACAACCCGCTGGGCGTGAAGGGCTGCGGTGAGGCCGGCGCTATCGGCTCGCCGCCGGCGATCATGAACGCCATTCGTGATGCCCTTGGTGCGCGCGTGTCCATGCCAGCGACGCCGAAGAAGGTCTGGGAGGCGCTGCAGGCCAACCAGATGCCGCAGGCGGCCGAATAACAAAGGGAGGTTCCAAGCCCCATGTACGCATTCGAGTATCAGCGGCCGTCATCCGTGCAAGACGCGGTTGCCGCCGTCAAAGCCAGCGAGGACGGCAAGTTCCTCGCCGGCGGCCAGACCTATATCCCGACGCTGAAGCAGCGCCTGGCCCAGCCGAGCGCCCTGATCGACCTGGGTGCGATCAGCGAGCTCAAGGGCATTCGCGAGGAGGGCGGCAAGGTCGTCATCGGTGCCATGACACCGCATGCCGATGTCGCCGAATCCGGCATCGTTGAGGAGAAGATCGCCGGCCTGGCTTACCTGGCCAGCCGAATCGGCGATCCGCAGGTGCGCCATCGCGGCACCATCGGCGGTTCGATCGCCAACAACGATCCGACCGCCTGCTACCCGGCGGCCCTGGTCGCGCTGGGTGCCACGGTGCAGACCGACCGGCGCGAGATCGCCGCCGAGGACTTCTTCACCGGCATGTTCGAGACCGCGCTCGAGGATGACGAGCTGGTCATCGCCGTGCACTTCCCGGTGCCGGAGAAATCGGCCTATGCCAAGTTCGCCAACCCGGCCAGCCGCTACGCCATTGTCGGCGTGTTCGTCGCCATGACCAGCGATGGTCCGCGCGTGGCGGTGACCGGTGCCGGTCCGTGCGTGTTCCGTGCGAGCAGTATCGAGCAGGCGATCGCCAGCGGCGGTGCCGAGGCAATCGACGGTGCCACGGTCGACGGCAGCGACTTCAACGAGGATATCCACGCCTCGGCCGCCTACCGGGCGCATCTGGTCAAGGTCATGGCCAAGCGGGCGATGATGGCACTCGCCTGATCGCCTAGGGCCAGGATCGGTCAAGCTGCAGAGGGGAGCGGTGCCGGCGGTGCCGCTCCCCTTGCCTTTGTTGCCAAGGAGACGCGCATGACCTGGTATCGCGCATGCCGCATCGCCCTGATTGCCGGCTTCGGTCTGGCTGCAGTTTCATCGGCTTGGGCGCAGACCCCGGATCAGGACACGGTTGCCCGCCAGGCGGTCGGCAATCTCGAGGCCTATGCCGCCTACAAGAGCGGCGATTATGCCGAAGCCCGCGCGATCTGGGAGCAGCTCGCCGCTGCCGGCAACACCACCGCCATGATCAATCTCAGCAATCTGTACGGCCAGGGCCAGGGTGTTCCGGCCGATGCCGAGCGCGCGCTGGCCTACACACGCGATGCCGCCGAAGCCGGCGACAGCCGTGCGCAATACGAGCTCGGGATGGCGTACGAGCGCGGCGAAGGCGTCGAGCACGATCTGGATGAGGCCAGCGCGTGGTTTTCCCGTGCCGCCCGCCAGGGCGACGCCGATGCCCAGTTCGCGCTGGGTGTCATGCTGGCAACCGGCTACGGCAAGGGCCCGGAGCACGCCACGCCCGCGCAGCGGCTGGCAGCACTGGCCTGGCTGGAGAAGGCCGCTGCCGGCGGTGTCCGCGAGGCGGAAGACTATCTCGCCGTGCTGATGGACTGAGCCGATCAGCGAGTCACCATAAAAAACGAAGAGCCGACGGTTTCGCGCCGGCTCCCGTCAGATCAGTCCTGTCTCGGCGTTACTCGAACGAGGCCAGCTTGAACGTCCAGACCATACCGCCCTGGTTGAAGTCCTTGACGATCTGGGCGACGTCACCGCCCCACAGCGGCACAGCGCCACCCCAGCCGGACACGACGGTGAGGTACTGCTCGCCGTCCATCTCCCAGGTCACGGGCGTGCTGACGACGCCTGAGCCGGTATTGAAGCGCCACAGCTCTTCACCGGTCTCGTCATTGATCGCCTTGATGTAGCCCTCGGGCGTGCCGTAGAACGCCAGGCCGCCGGCAGTGGTCATCACGCCACCCCACAACGGCGCCTCGTTCTTGACCTCGAACTTGATCTCACCGGTGGCCGGATCGATCGCGCGCAAGGCGCCGATATAGTCCTCGTTCAGCGGCTTGATGTTGAAGCCGGCACCGAGATAGGCAGCGCCCTTCTTGTAAGTGATCGGCTCGTTCCAGATATCCATGCCCCATTCGTTCGCCGGCACGTAGAACAGGCCGGTGCGCTCGGAATAGGCCATCGGCATCCAGTTCTTGGCGCCAAGGAACGCCGGCGCGGCGAACACCGGCTCGCGCTCGGTCACGGTCGCCGGATCCTTCGGACGGTTTTCCTCGACGTAAATCGGCCGGCCGTTCTCATCGAAGCCTTCAGCCCAGGTGATCTCGTTGACGAACGGCGTGGCGCTGATGAACGCGCCGTTCTCACGATTGAGCACGAAGAAGAAGCCGTTACGGTCGGCCTTGGCGCCCGCCTTGATGACTTCGCCGTCCTTCTCGAGATCGAACGGGATGAACTCGTTGACGCCGTCGAAATCCCAGCCGTCATGCGGCGTGGTCTGGTAGCCCCAGACGATTTCGCCATCTTCGGGATTGAGGGCGAGCGTGGCCGAGGTCCACTTGTTGTCGCCCGGGCGGGTCCAGCTATTCCACGGCGCCGGGTTGCCAGCACCGAAATACAGCAGGTTGGTCTCCGGATCATACGTGCCGCCAAGCCAGGTGGCGCCGCCGCCGAACTGCCAGGTCTCGCCCGGCCAGGTCTCGTTGGCCGTACCGGTCATGGTCGATTCCTCGCCATTGATCCGGCCCATATGGCCTTCGACGGTCGGCCGGTACCACAGCTCCTCGCCGGTCTCGGCATCGAACGCGTGCACCGCGCCGACCACACCGAACTCGCCACCGGAATTGCCGACGATAACCTTGCCGTCGACGATCAGCGGCGCGGCGGTGTAGCTGTAACCGGCCTTGTAATCACCGATTTCCTTGCGCCACACGGTCTTGCCGGTCTTGGCATCGAGCGCGACCAGCTTGGCATCGAGGGTGCCGAAATAGACCTTGTCGCCCCAGATCGCGGCACCGCGGTTGATGACGTCGCAGCATGGTAAGATGCCATCCGGCAGACGGGCATCGTACTGCCAGATCTCTTCGCCGGTGCGCGGATCGATGGCGAACATGCGCGAGTACGACGCGGTCACGTACATGATGCCGTCATGGATGATCGGCTGGCTCTCCTGGCCGCGCTGCTTCTCACCACCGAACGACTGCGCCCAGACCGGAACGAGCTTGCCGACCGTCTCACGGTTGACAGCGTCGAGCGGGCTGTAGCGGTGACCCTGGTAGCCCATGCCGTAGGTCAGGATGTCCTCAGGCGTGTTCTGGTCGTTCAAGAGGTCGTCTTGAGTGACGGCCAGCGCGGGCACTGCCGTCGATGCGAGAAGGAATGCGGTGCCGGCTGCGGCAAGCAGCCCCGAACGAGCAACGGCCATCGTCAAGCTCCTGGATGTGTTTGCATTGTTATCATGAAGAGCACTTCACCAGCTCTGGCTCATGCTCCGTAAGCCTAGATTATGGTGATCATTGGCGGCTGACAAGGCTGCCTAAGTCGAAGCAACGCCAGTGTTTTCGTGCTCAGTTGACGCGCGGCAATGCCTGGCGCTCGATCGATGGATAGAGATGCGCGATCGAACGGACGAACTCTGCGTCAAGCACTGCCAGGCGCTGAAACCGGGCCGGCTTTTCCAGCGCCATCACCTCGGTCATGTCGAGGCCGCGATCGGCCGCTTCGAGCAACGCATCGCGCAACCAGGTGAGGTAGTCCGCCGTCTGATCGATGGCGATCTGCCCCTCGGTGACGGCGCCATGGCCCGGCACGATCCGTTCCACCGGCAGCTCGCGCAAGCGCTCGAGCGACGCCAGCCAGGTGGGGATATGCGCATGCGGCGTGGTCGGCGCGCGATCGAAGAACACCAAATCGCCGGCGAACAGCGTGCCGGTGTCATGGTCGAACAGCGCCAGATCGCTCTCGGTATGGCCGCCCAGATCAAGCAGCTCGACGTCACGGCCGCCAAAGCGCTGACGCCCGGGCGCAAGCACGACCTCTGGTGTGATCGACACCGTGCCGCGCATCCAGCGATCGACCAGACGATACATGTTGGCCGCCAGCAGCTCGCCGTCGCGCGCGATCATGTCGCGCGTGCCGTCCATGGCCGCGATCGGTGCGCCCTCGAAGCCTTGCGAGCCCAGGAAATGGTCGGGGTGACCGTGGGTCACCAGCGCCTGGAGCACCGGCATCTCGGTGTGAGCCGCGATCGCCGCACGCATCTGTTCGCCGTAGATCCTCGAAGGCCCGGTATCGAAGGCGACCACGCCCTCGCCGGTGAGCAGATAGCCCGTGTTGAGGATGTTGCCGCCATTGTCGAACGAGAACCACTCGTCCTTGCCGCGGAACATGAACAGGCCGTCGGCGATCTCCTGCGGCACCAGGCCGTAGTCGGTCTGCGCGGCAAACGCCCGCCCGCAGCAAGAGCTCGAGGCCGCTGCAGCCGCCAAAAGCTGCAACGCCCGGCGGCGCGGCAAGCGCGCGTGCTTGGGCAACAAGCTCAGCTGGTGCATGCCCACAGGTCGCTCAGTGGAGCTGCGAGTCGAGGCTGGAGGTCTTCCAGTTCAGCGGCACGTCGCCCTCGAAACCGTTGGCATCGGTATCGCGCCCCTCGATATGGAGCGCCTCGCTACCGGCCGAGGGCTTGAGCATGAAGGTCACGATCGGGTGCTCGCCGACCGGCTCGCGCGGCTGAAAGCGGGCCAACAGGTCGCCGTCGGCATCGGTGAAGGTCACGTCGTCGATGTAAAACGCCGGAATGCCATCGGCCAGGCCGGTGTCCATGGGATGATAGACGCGCATGCGCACACGCTGCACGCCATCGCCCTCGGGCCAGGAACGCGCCCACAGCTCGCCCAGGTGATCCGGCCAGTCAGCGTTGGCATGCACCGTCGCCGGTGCCGTGCAGCCACCACCGGCGGCATCGACGAACACGCCGCCGACATGCCAGACACCATCACTGGTGCGCGCCGCCGCACGGATCGGCCCGCCCTGCTGCATCTTGACGCGCAGGCTCAGATAGGGCTCGGCCTCGATCGGCTCGTAGCGGGCGATTTCGTGGATCGGGTTGAGATCGGCGAACAGAACGAGCTGCTCGACACCGTCCAGCGCCCGGGCATCGACGGTCACCGGCACGTTCATGTTGTCTTCGGCAAAGCCCGGCGCGATGACCCGAACGTTCGGATCAAACACGGTCGCCTCGCCATCGAAGATGACATCTTGCATGACGTCCCACATGCCCGAGCGCAGCGGATCCTCATTCGCGAGGGCAGCGCCGCTGCCAGCCAGGCACAACAGGCCCGCCGCGAAGATCCTGGACAGATGGCACATGGTTCGTCTCCTTCGGCGCCAATGGCCGGATTGCAGCGGCGCGCTCACATGTAGGGCGGCTTGCGCCAGGTCACACCGTAACGGGCGAAGATCTCCGCCATGCGACCGTCCTGGCCGATGGCGCTGATGATGTCGCCCACTTCATAGCCTAACATACGATAATTCTCACGTACCGCCGCGCCGATCTCCCACTCACGCTGGTACAATCCGGGGAGATTGAACGTGCGCAGGCTGAACCGATCACTGGCATCACGCAGGCCGTATTCGAGCTGCGAGCGCAGGCCCATGACTGCGGCCAGCTCACCGGCGCGCAGCGCCTCGACCGCGTCCAGCGGGTTGCGGTAGCGGCGCAACTGCGGCTGGATGCTGCCGCCGAGCGCGCTGCTCAAGAAGAAATCGCCGATGCTGTCGAGCTCGACGCCGATGGGCTCGAAACGAAAATTCGCCAGCGTCGATCCCTCGGGCAGCCGCTGGTTGTCGACAGCAACCGAGATTTCCTCGACGTGATAGGCGCCGAACAGAACGACCAGATCGTTGCGCGGGTTGTTCGGATCGGTCGAGATCTGCAGGCGCTTGTCGACCGGCACGTGCAACATGACGTTGGCCACGCCGCCGCCGAGATAATGGCCTTTCCACACGGCGTTGCGCAGATCGTCGTCGACGCTCTCATCGGCGTTGATCGGCATGTAACTGACCGTGACGCCCATATCGACCCCGATGGCCTCCGCCAGATCGACATCGATGCCGCGCCAGCGCCCGTTCTGTTCGAACGCATAGGGCGGAAAGTCGCGGTAGAACGCGATGCGGATATGGCCGTCGGCGACGATGTCGTCATACGAGCGGCCGACCTGGATCTGGGCTAGCGCCGGGCCGGCGACGAGGCTGCCGCCAAGGCCAGCCAGACAGAGGCGCCGAGCGATCTTCATCAAGCGCCTACTCGATCGCGACCGTGTCGAGATAACTGCGGATCGCCCAGGCCGCTTCCTGGCCGAGCACGTCACCGAAACCGGGCATGTAGGTCACGCCGTTGCGCTGGACGCCGATCTGATAACGCTCGACATAGTACTCGTCGTCGTCGCCCGGGTACAGGTAGCGCAGATCCGGCGCGATGCCGCCGGAGACGGCATCCAGCCCGTGGCAGCGGGCGCAGTTCTGGTTGTACGCCTTGGCACCGATCTCGACCGCGGTCTCGAAATGCTCGGTGTCGCGGTAGGGGTTCTCCGACAACCACTCGTCGCCGAGCTCGGGCAAGCCGGCGGTATCCACCGCTTGCGGCGTGACGTCGCCATGCGCCCAGGCGGCGCCGCTCGGCAGTGCCAGCAGCGCGGTGACCGCGATAACCAAGCCCACACGACGGACAGTGTGTCCGTGCATCTTCAAAGCCTCCTTCGTCTCATAGTTGACACACGCTTACGGATTTACCGTTGCTGCGTCTGTTGTCGGTTCGTCTTCGATCTTTAGGGTAACTTGACAGCCCGGCAAAAAAAAAACCTTGTTTTGCTCTGCAACGCGTATCACCGGCGCGCCGGTGTGCAATAGGATAAATCCCGCAGAGACCTTGGTCGAACACGCGCAAAACACGATTGCCCAGACCGTCTTGGGCATGATGGGTCGAGCGCAGGATCGGGTCGCGCGGCCAGACAACAACAGGGAGAGACCACGTGCGTAACATCGCCTACACACTCATCGCAGCCGCACCGCTTTTGGCCTTTGGCGCCGGCTCGGCATGGTCCCAGGCCGGTCTGCTCACCGGTGGCGCCGAGGAACTGCCGCCGATCACCCTGTCATCGGGTGTGCCGCTGACCGAGGCGCCCTACGAGCTCCAGGCCGGCAAGTATTACGAGCTGATCATCCAGGCCGACGGCTCGGCCGAGCTGGCCCTGGAAGGCAGCAGCTTCTTCCGCAACATCTGGATCGACGAAATCGTCATCAACGAGATCGAGATTCGCCCGTTCGGTGTCGAGAGCCTGGAATTCGATGACGAGGGCGAGGCCGAGATCAGCTTCGTCACCATCCGTCCCGGCATTTTTGAGCTGCGCATCCCCGGCACCACGGGCGACAGCCAGAAAGCGGTCTTCAACGTCCTGCCATGAGGCAAGCAGTCCGCCGGCCACGCCTTGTCGCGTGGCTCGGCTTGGCTTTGGCCGTGTTGCTCAGCGCGCCGGCCAAGGCCGAGATCGATGTCACGCTCGGCTATCTGCGCCAGGACGAGCGCAGGCTGCCGCCGTTGTCCCTCCTCGACCAGCGCCATGAGGACGAGGGCCTGGCCGGGGCGCGTCTGGGCGTCGCCGACAACGCCACCACCGGCAAGTTCCTCAAGCACAACTATGCCCTGATCGAGACCATCGTGCCGGAAGACGGCGATCTCGACGCCGCTGCCCGTGGCCTGCTCGATGATGGCGCGCGCTTCATCCTCGCCGATCTGCATGCCGCGCAGCTCGAGGCGATCCGCCCGCTGGTGGAAGAGGCCGGCGGCCTGATCTTCAATGCGCGGGCACCGGATAATGCGCTGCGCACCGACGCGTGCCATGCTGCCGTGTTCCACATCGCGCTTTCGCGCGCGCAAAAAGCCGATGCGCTCGCGCAATACCTCATGTGGAAGAAGTGGGACCGCTGGTTCCTGCTGCACGGCACGACCGAGGCCGATCTGGCCATGAAGGCAGCGTTCGAGGCTGCGGCCGCGCGCTACAACGCGACGATCGTCGACACGCGTGCCTATGAATACGAAGAGACCGCGCGGCGGGTCGAAAGCGGCCACACGCTGGTGCAGCGGCAGATGCCGGTGTTCACGCAGAACGCGCCCGAGCACCATGTCGTCGTCGTCGCCGACGAAGCCGATGTGTTCGGCGAGTTCCTGCCCTACCGCACCTGGGACCCGCGACCGGTCGCCGGCACCCAGGGCCTGATGCCGCTGAACTGGCATCGCAGCACCGAGCAATGGGGCGGCACCCAGCTACAGAGCCGCTTCGAAGAGTCCGCCGGCCGCATCATGCTCGAGCGCGACTACAATGCCTGGCTGGCGGCGCGCATCGTCGGCGAAGCGGTCACACGCACCAATAGCGGCGAGCCGCAGGCGATCCACGACTATCTGGTCGGCGGCGACTTCGAGGTCGCGGCCTTCAAGGGCCGGCCGGTGACCTTTCGTCACTGGAATCAGCAACTGCGCCAGCCGGTGCTGCTGAGCTCGGCGCGCATGCTGGTCTCTGTCTCGCCGCAGGAAGGCTTTTTGCACCAGCGCAGCGAACTCGATACGCTCGGCTTCGACGCACCGGAAACCACCTGCACACTCAATGAGGAACCGACGCCATGATCCGCTTGACGCCTCTGGCGCTGGCCGCCGTCTTGCCGCTCACCCCGCTGGCCGGCGCGCTCGCAGCAGGAGATACCGCCTGGGTGTCGAACGAGCGCGACAACACCATCACGATCATCGATGTCGATACGCTCGAGGTGATCGAGACCCTTGAGGTCGGCCAGCGGCCGCGCGGTATCATCTTCTCGAAGGACTATTCCAAGCTGTATATCTGCGCGTCCGATGACGACACCGTGCAGGTCATGGATACCGAGACCAAGGAGATCCTGCACAACCTGCCGTCCGGCGCCGATCCCGAGCTGTTCGATCTGCACCCGAACGATCAGTTCCTCTACATCGCCAACGAGGACGATGCGATCACCACGGTGGTCGACACGGAAAGCCGTACGGTGATCGCGCAGATCGATGTCGGCGTCGAACCCGAAGGCATGGCCGTCAGCCATGACGGCAACTGGGCGATCACGACCTCCGAGACCACCAACATGGTCCACTGGATCGATGTCGCCAAGCAGGAGTTGGTCGCCAACACGCTGGTCGATCAGCGGCCGCGCTACGCCCGTTTCACCAAGGACGACAGCCTGCTCTGGGCCACGTCCGAAATCGGCGGCACGGTGTCGGTGATCGATGTCGAGACCAAGGAAATCATCCAGAAAATCGAATTCGAGATCCCGGGCGTGAACCCGGATCTGGTCCAGCCGGTGGGCCTGCGCCTGAGCAATGACGAGAGTACCGCCTTCGTCGCGCTCGGCCCGTCCAACCACGTCGCAGCGGTCAATACCGAGACTTATGAGGTCGAAGAGTACATCCTCACCGGCCGGCGCGTCTGGCACATGGACATCACGCCCGATGGCAAGCTTCTGTTCACCACCAACGGCGTCAGCAGCGATGTCACGGTCATCGACGTCGAGAGCCGCGAGCCGATCAAGTCGATCCCGGTCGGCCGTTTTCCCTGGGGTGTGGTAATCAAGCCGGGTGATGCCTGACAGACACCCGGTAGCGGACGACAGCGCGGCGCTTGCGGTCGACCAGGTCAGCTTTGCCTACGAGCGCGGCAAGCCGGTCTTGAGCGATGTTTCGATCGCGGTGCCGCGCGGCCGCGTTTGCGCCCTGCTCGGGCCGAACGGCGCCGGCAAGACGACGCTGCTGGCGCTGATCACGCGCCTGTTTCGCACGCGCAGCGGCAGGATCCGCATTGGCGCGCATGATTTGGGCGAGGCCCCCATGGCGGCGCTGGCGGAGCTTGGCGTGGTCTTCCAGCAGCCGAGCCTCGATCTCGATTTGAGCGTGCGTCAGAACCTGTTCTATGCCGGCCGGCTGCGCGGGCTCAGCGATCGCACGATCGCAGCGGGCGCCGAGCGGCTTGGCGCGCAGCTCGACTTTCGCGATCGCATGGATCAGAGCGTGCGCACGCTGAGCGGCGGCTATCGGCGCCGTGTCGAGATCGCCCGGGCACTGTTGCACGAACCGGCCGTGCTCGTGCTCGATGAGGCCACGGTCGGCCTCGACATCGACAGCCGGCAGGCGCTGGTCGCCCTGGCCCACGAGCTGGCAACGGCACAGGGCATCGGCGTGCTGTGGACGACCCATCTGATCGACGAGATCGGCGCGGAAGACCGGGTCATCGTGCTGGATCGCGGCCATGTCCGGGCCCAGGGCGATCGGGACGAGGTGATCGGCGCCCATGGCAGCCTGGCCGACGCCTTCCGCGCACTGACCGCCAAGACGCCGGGGCCATGAGGCCGGGCTGGCAGCGGGCGCTGTACGGCGTCGTCGTGCGCGAATTGCTGCGCTTTCTGCAGCAGCGCGGCCGGTTCGTTGCCGCGCTGGTGCGGCCGCTGGTCTGGCTGTTCATCTTTGCCGCCGGCTTTCGCGCCGTGCTCGGCGTGTCGATCCAGCCGCCCTATCAGACATACATCCTGTACGATGAATACATCGTGCCGGGTCTGTGCGCGATGATCACCCTGTTCAACGGCATGCAGAGTTCGCTGTCGATGGTCTACGACCGCGAGATGGGCTCCATGCGCGTGCTGCTGGTCAGTCCCTATCCGCGGGGCTTTCTCCTCCTTGCGCGACTTTGCGCCTCAACTGTCGTGTCCATCCTGCAGGTGGTGACTTTTCTCCTCATCGCGGGACTTTTCGATCTTCGGTTTACCCTTGTCGGCTATCTCGCCGCCTTGCCGGCGATTGCCGCTTCCGGTCTCATGCTCGGTGCGTTCGGCCTGGCGCTGTCCTCCCTGGTCAAGCAGCTCGAGAACTTCGCCGGCATCATGAACTTCGTCATCTTCCCGACCTTTTTCGCCAGCTCGGCGCTGTACCCCTTGTGGCGGCTGAGGGAGAGCAGTTACGAGCTGTGGTGGATCGCAGCGACCAATCCGTTCAGCCACGCAACCGAGCTGATCCGCTTTGCCCTCTACGGCCAGGTCAATCTCAGCGCGGCAGCGGTCGTGCTGGCCTGCACCGCCCTGTTCCTCGGCCTGGCCGTGTTCGGCTACGACCCGAGCCGCGGCGTCATCGCCCGCAAGGCCGGGCGCGGCGGCTAGCGGCACATCACCGCACGCAGCTCAGCGGCACGGGCCCGAACCGCCTGCGCGTCACGCCGCTGCCCGGCATCGAGCGCGATGGCGAGGTCATGGGCGATCGTCGCCGGCACGCCGCCCAGCACGATCAGCCGATCGGCGAGCATGACCGCTTCGTCCAGATCATGGCTGACACCGAGCAGTGCCGCACCCTGCGCGGCCAGCGTATCGAGCAGGAGATGGCGCAGGCGCACAGCCAGGGCGGCGTCCAGCGACGCGAACGGTTCGTCCAGAATGAGCAGATCCGGCTGCACGGCAAAGGCGCGTGCCATGGCCACCCGGCGCGCCATGCCGAGCGACAGCCGGTTGGGATAGACGTCGGCGGCATCGCCCACGCCCATGGCCTCCAGCCAGCGCTGCGCCCGCGTCCGGCTGTCCTGGCCACGCGTCAGCGGCAAACGGACATTGTCCAGCGCGCTTAGCCAGGGCAACAGGCGCGGTTCCTGAAAGACATAGCCGATGCGCGCGCCGGCGAGATCGACCTTGCCGGCGAACGCCCGATCCAGACCGGCGGCGATATTCAAGGTCGTTGTCTTGCCGCAGCCCGACGGGCCGAACAGCATGACCCGTTCGCCGCGCCGAAGCTCGATGCAGACATCGCGCAAGACCGGCCTGGCCGGGCTGGCCGCCAGTGGCGGGAAGGTCTTGTCACGGATCGCGATGCGCACGGCTCACCGGCGCCAGCGATGCACACGCCGCTCGAAGGGCCTGATCAACAGGCCTTCGATGGTGAGGATGATGACGATGAAGGCGCAGGCATAGGCGAGGATGCTGGTGACATCGAACAGCTGGAAATACAGGCCGATCTGGAAGCCGACGCCCGACGAGCGGCCGAGCAGCTCGGTGACCAGGACGATTTTCCAGATCAATGCCAGGCCCGAGCGCGCCGCCGAGGCGAGATAGGGCGTCAGCTGCGGCACGATGATCGCGCCGATGCGTTTTTGCAGCGGCAGGCGGAAGGCGCGCGCCATATCGCGCAGATCCGGATCGAGCGCACGCGCGCCCTCGCGCATGATCACGGCGACATTGGGGATCTTGTTGAGCGCGACGGCAACGATCAGCGCCGTTTCGGTCAGGCCGATCCAGATATAGGCGAGCACGATGGTCACCAGGGCCGGCAGGTTGAGCAACAGCACCAGCCAGCCGTCGAAGACGCTGTCCAGCAGCCGGGAGCGTCCGAGCGCGATGCCGATCGCCGTGCCGATCAGCATGGCAATGGCGAACGCGGCGGCGACCCGCGCCAGCGTCATGCCCAGGTGATAGAACAGCCGGCCGCTGGCGGCCTCTTCGACCATGCGCCCGGCGACAGCGCTCGGCGCCGGCAGGCGCACCGGATCGCCGACGCTGATCGCCAATGCCTGCCAGGTGAGGACAAACAGCGCCAGCGAGGCCAGCGGCAGCAGACGCCGGCCCGTCGCGCGCAGGAACAGGGCGTGGCTCACCCCTCGGCAGGTGTCCAGAACGTGCCCTCGGCCAGGGTCGCGCCGGGACCGACCAGCTCTTCGCCGCCCTCTTGCGCCAGGATGGCGAACAGCTCGGCCGCCGCCGCCCGCTGCGCCGCGCTGTCCTCGCCGGGAATGCCGGCGCGAAAACGGGTCATGAAGGCGTCGAGCGTGGCGTCGTCCTCGGCCTTGGTCAGCTCGCGCAGGCGCTGCCATTCGCCGTCCTCGTCGGCGAGGATCGCCTTGGCCTGCTTGGAGGCGTTGGCAAAGGCCGCGATCAGCCCGGGCTTGGCATCGATCAGGTCTTGCGGAAAGACATAGCCCAGCGCCGGCACATCGCCGTCGACGCCGAGTTCGGCCATGACATCGGTTACCTCGACCAGCCGGCGATAGCCCTTGGCTTCCAGACGGGCGCAGTGGTGCCAGTAGTTCAGGGTGGCATCCAGCTCGCCCTCGATCAGCTTCTGGCTGAGCAACGGCGGTGCCCCGAACACCGGCTCGGCGGCTTGCGCCAGGTCGATGCCGTGCGCGCGCTCGACCAGGGCGCGCAAAAGCAGCCAGCTCTTGTCGAGCGGCCCGCCGGCCACGCCGATCTTCTTGCCGGCCAGATCGTCGAGCCCCGCGATGGCGCTGTCCGCCGGGACCATCAGGGCACCGACGGCGCTGGAATAGGGCACCATGGCAAATCCGCGGCCCTCGCTGCGCTGCCGCGAGACCCACAGCCAGTCGCTGACGATGCCGTCGACCGCCTCGCCCTGCAGGGCCACCTTGGTCGCCTGGTCGCCGCCAAACGGCGCGATCTCGAGCTCGAAGCCGTTCGCCTTGTCCAGCTCGTGGTGCTTGATGGTGTCCAGCTCCCAATTGACCGTGCCAAACTTGAGCACGCCGATGGACAGGCTTTCCGCGGCCTGGACCGGTGCGCACAGGACGACGCCGAGCACGGCGGCCGCCCGCAACACTGCTGAGATGAACACAGCCTTGCCTCCCTCAGGAAAAATCGTTTGTCTTTTGCGACTTGGCCGCCAAGCGAAGCCCGCCGGCAGATCGGGGTCAAGGGGGATCAAGGGCTATGATCGTGCGCTGCCTCGCCGCTCTTGCGTTGGCCCTGCTGGTCGGTGGCCTGCACGTTGTCGTCCTGGCCGCCGAGGAGCCCTTGTTCAACGATGCCGGTTACCGCAGCCGGCTGTATCGGGCCGCGCTCAGCGAGCAGCCGCCCGAGGGCGTGGTCAAGGTCGATACCGAGCGCGTGCAGGCGTTGCGTGCGGCCGGCGCCAGCCTGATCGATACGACCCCGCTCGAGCGCACCGCCGAGACCGATTTCTCGGGGCTTTGGCTGCAAAACAAGCCGCGCTGGCACATCCCCGGCTCGGTCTGGCTGCCAAATATCGGCTATGGCACGCTCGATGATGCAATACAGGCCTATTTCCGGCGCCATCTGCAGGCCCTGAGCCAGGGCCGCCCCGAGCATCCTTTGGTGTTCTACTGCATCATCGATTGCTGGATGTCGTGGAATGCCGCCAGGCGCGCCGCCGCGGACGGCTACCAGGCGGTCTACTGGTATCCGGGCGGCAGCGATGACTGGCAGGACGCCGGTCACGCGCTAGTTGAAGGGGCTCCCGTCCCGCTTTTCGAGAGTGCACCATGATCTGTGTGCGCCTGGCTGTTGCTGCATACCTGCTGTCGTTCGGCCTGTTCGCCGGACCGAGCGCGTTGGCCGAGCCCGCCCCGGCACCGCGGCCGGTGGCCCAGGCGCAGCCGGAGCTCGGCATCCCGGCGGTGCTCGATCGCCCGGCCGATCTGCTGGAAGACACCCGCATGTGGCGCGACCGGCTGCTGGCCGTGTTCGATGAGGGTGTGCTCAGCGATGAGGCCAAGCGCGAGCGCGGTATCGTCAAGTGGACCAAGCCGGTCGATGTCTCGATCCGCGGCGATGCTGCCGATCGGCACGCCGAGGCGCTGTATGATCTGCTCGATGAGCTGTCGGCGCTGACCGGCGTGACGACCGATCTGCACGTCAACCAGAACTGGGCCGGCGACATCGACATCTACATCACGGATCTGGACTTCTACCGGCCGTTCTTCCTGACCAGCGATCACAGCGGCAAGGAGCTGTTCACCTGCGCCGCCATGCCCTGGCACCAGGACGGCGTGCTGCGCCGCTCGACCATCAAGATCAATGCCGGCGCCGTCGGCGATGTCACTGCCTGGGCCTGCGTGCTCGAGGAGGTCGTGCAGTCCTTCGGGCTGATGGGTGAGGTCGACGGCGAAACCGACACCATCTTGCACGATGGCATCGGCTACGCCCATCTCGGCATCGTCGATCGTGTTTTGATCCGCACGCTCTACGATGCCCGCCTGCGCCCGGGCATGAGCCGCCAGCACGCGTTGCCGGTCGCCCGCGAGATCATCGGCGAGCAGCTCAAGCGCGTCCAGTGCACGGCCCGTAGCGCGCGCGCGCCGCGCCGCTGTATTCTGTGACCGTAGCGCGGCCGGCCTAGCTGCCGAGCGAGCGGATATAGGCGAGGATGAAGTCTTGCTCAGCAGGATCGGTGATGGCGACATGGCGCATGCGCGTGCCGGGCACCAAGCCGTCATTATCGCTCATCCAGGCGCGCAACGTGTCCTCATCCCAGACAATGCCCGACTCCTTGAGCGCATCCGAATAGTCGAAGCGTGGCACCGTCCCGGCCTCACGGCCGATGACGCCATGCAGCTGCGGGCCGAAGGCGTTTTGCGAGGTATCCTTGGAATGGCAGGCGGCGCAGTGGTGCGTGAACAGCACCTCACCAGCGGCCGCGCGCGCGGGCTCAGATGCCTGATCGGCCAGAGCCGGTGCGGCGATCATCGCCACGCCCAGCGCTGCAAGGGTCAGCATGCCGTAGGTCACAGAAAAAGCCTCCTCCTGATGTCATGTCGGTGCCATGTTCGCGGCTTTGTGCCGGCGGCTCGTTGATTATGATCATGTCAGGCCCGGTCTGTGCCGCCCTGACTTTAGTCGGAACCCGGGCGACGGCGCTGCCCTCAGGCCAGGGCGAGTTCCTTCAGGGATTCCCGATCGGTATGCTCGCGCAAGAATTGGGCGAAGTATTTCTTCTGTCCCGGCATGCGCAACATCATCGACATGGTGTATTTGCGAAACGACCGCACGAGCGTCGACGGGTCGAAATAGCCTTGGGCGTTGTCAGCACTCAAGACAAACGGCGGGCAACCTTCGCGCACGAGAATATAGCTCATGATCAGCGCACCGGTGCGGTGATTGCCCTCGACGAAGAGCTGCGGCTCACTCAGTACCCGGATGTACACCCCGGCCGCACGCCGCCAGGCGTTCTCGTTGGTGTGCCGCCCGTACCACTCCATGACGTCGCGGATGCCGCCGCCCTCGTCATTGTAGAAATGCGCCTCGGTGGCCTCGATATGCCGATGGAAACGCCGGCGGACCGACGGCTCGGTGCCGCACAGGACGAGGTTGTTCAACTCGAGCAGATGATGCAGCTCGCCGAGCTTGAACACGTCGACCTGGCCGGCGAGCAGGACATTCACATAGCGATAGCCATCGAGCATCTGCTCGACGATCTCGTCCGAGAGCGTGTCCCGCTTGGACTGAAGGATGTCGTTGATCTTGGGAAACTCGGCCTGCACTTCGCGCAGGCGTCCGGCGACCCGATCGAGATCGATGCGGTGACGAAACATGATCTCAAGGGCGCCGGCGCACGCTCAAGAACACGATCGCTGGCACCGCTGCCTCCATGATAGGGCAAACGGGGCGCCAGCAAACGTCTGCCGGCAGCCCCGCAGGCTCGTTGTCGGGATCGCCACCCGGTTATCGGGTCGGATCGATCTTGCTCAGCGCCAGCTTAGCCACTTCGTCCGCCAGCGGGATATAGTTCAGATCCTCATCGGTGGCGAAGGTCTGCCCCTCGGTCAGCCCCCAGGCGACGAAATCGGTCAGCGCTTGGCCGACAGCCTCGTCGTCATAGGTTTCGTGCAGCAGCAGCCAGGAATAGGTGACGATCGGATAGGCGCCCTGGCCCGCCGGGTCCGGCATGAACAGGCGCATATCCTCCGGCATGTCACCGAGCGAGCCGCGCATGGCCGCCTGCCCGCTTTCGGCACTCGGCAGGACGAACGCACCTTCCTGGTTTTCCAGGGCGGCGACCGGCAGGCCGAGACGCTTGGCAAAACCGTATTCGACATAGCCGAGCGAGTACTCGGAAATGTTGATCCGGCCGGCGACGCCATCATTGCCCGGCGCCGTCATGGTGACACCCGGCAGATCGAGGGTCTGGGTGGCACCGTGTTCGGCAGCCCAGGTCTCGCTGATGGCGTTCAGATGGTTGGCAAAGGCAAACGTCGTGCCCGAGCCGTCCGAGCGGATGACCTTGGCGATGGTCCGCTTGGGCAGATCGAGATCCGGATTGGTCGCCGTGATCGCCTCATCATTCCAGGAACGGATGTTGCCCAGCATGATGCCGGCCAGGGCCTCGCGGCTGAGCTTCAGCTCGCCCTCGACACCCGGTAGGTTGTAGGCGAGCACGACCATGCCGGCGGTCGCCGGGATCAGACGCACGCCACCGTCGACCTGGGCGATTTCGTCGTCCTCCATCGCCCGGTCGCTGCCGCCGAAATCGGTCTCACCGGCGACGAAGCGCTTGACGCCCTCGCCGGAGCCGACCGGGTCATACTGGATCGCCACATCCGGCGCGACGTCCTTGTAGCGATCGATCCAGCGCTGGTAGAGGGGCGCTGGAAAGGTCGCACCGGCGCCCGAGATGCTGACCGCGCCTTGAGCCGTTGCCGGCATGGGCGGCAGGGACACTGCCGACACCAACGCCAGAGCGGCAAAGCTTCGCCAAAACATGGCTGCCTTCCCTCTTGTTGTTACCCGCGACGCGGGATCAGCTGAACTGACC
This sequence comes from Geminicoccaceae bacterium, assembly GCA_050331015.1. GTDB lineage: Bacteria > Pseudomonadota > Alphaproteobacteria > Geminicoccales > Geminicoccaceae > JBHJHH01. The sequence continues at coordinate 11,737 of JBHJHH010000109.1, read as the reverse complement.
GCTAATGTACTCTTTGGTCAGCTGCGCCTTCGGATCGTTGAACAGCGCCTCGGTGTCACGCAGCTCGACCAGGTGACCGGTGCGGCCGCCCTGCGAGATGTCGACCGAGAAGAACGCCGTCTTGTCGGCAACACGCTGGGCCTGCTGCATGTTGTGGGTCACGATGCACACGGTGTACTCGTCCTTGAGCTCGAGCATGAGCTCTTCGATCTGCCGCGTGGCGATCGGATCGAGCGCCGAGCAGGGCTCGTCCATGAGCAGCACGGTCGGGTTGGTCGCCACCGCGCGTGCGATGCACAGACGCTGCTGCTGACCACCGGACAAAGCCAGGCCGTTCTGCTTGAGCTTGTCCTTGACCTCGTTCCACAGGGCGGCGCGCTCGAGCGCGTGCTGGACGCGCTCGTCATAGTCGCCCTGGAAGCGGTTCAGGCGCAGGCCGAAGGCGACGTTCTCGTAGATGCTCATTGAGAACGGGTTCGGCTGCTGGAAGACCATGCCGATATAGCGGCGCACGAGCACCGGATCGATGTTCTTGGCGTAGATGTCCTGGCCGAGGAAGGTCACCTGCCCCTCGAGACGAAACACCGGGATCAGGTCCTTCTTGCGGTTCAGGCTGCGCAGCACGGTCGACTTGCCGCAACCCGAGGGACCGATGAAGCGGGTGATTTGGCCCTTCTCGATCGGCACGTGGCTATCGCGCACCGCGAGGAAGTCGCCGTAGTAGATCTTCGCGACCTTGGCGTCGATGGCGATCTCTTCCGGCGCCGGCATGCGGTCCATGAAGACTTCCTGCATGGAGGATACAGCAGGTGCACTCATTTCTCTAACTCCCTCCGGGCGCTCAGATCTTGGGCTTGCCCAAGATGCGGCTAAGAATGTTGAAGACGAGAACAATCAAGACGAGGACAAGCGATGCGGTCCAAGCCAGTTCGATCTGGTTCGGGAACGGCATGCCCGAGAAGTTATAGATGAGGATCGACAGCGATGCGGTCGGCTCCATCAGGCTGCTCATCCAGTAATTCGAGAACAGCGCGGTGAACAGCAGTGGCGCAGACTCGCCGGCGGCACCGGCGACCGCCAGCATGACGCCGGTCATGATGCCCGGCAGCGCGGTCGGCAGCACGACCTTCCAGATCGTCTGCGTGCGCGTGCAGCCCATGCCGTAAGCCGCATCCTTCATGCGCTGCGGCACCATGTTAACCGCCTGCTCGGCTGTGAGCATGACGGTCGGCAACATCAACACCGAGAGCGCCACGCCACCGGCAAGCGCCGAGTAGGTTTTGAAGGAAATGACCAGCCAGGCATAGACGAACACACCGGCCAGGATCGACGGGAAGCCGGTCAGCGTCTTGGCGAGGAAGCGCACGATCTGGGCCAGGCGACTGTGCGGCGCCAGCGAGCCCAGATAGACACCGCCGAGAATGCCGATCGGGATGCTGATCAGCGAGGCGATGGCAACCATCACGAGGGTACCGACGATCGCATTGCCGATACCACCGCCCTGGGCGAAGCCGGCCGGCGGCAGCGAGGTGAACAGCTCGACGCTGAACAGCCGCGCACCGCCCTGGGTGATCAGCATGTACAGCACAGAAAACAGCGGCACGGCAGCGAGCAGTGCCAGGAGCCAGAGAACCACCGTGTTGATCCGAGCACGCAGGGCACGCGGTTCGCCCAGCGACTTGGTCATTTTCACCGGGCCGCCCAGCGCGGCCTCTTCCATGGTCGTAGCCATCGGGCCGTCTCCTTAGGTGACTTTCTGGGTCGCGGCGCGCGACATGATCCAGGTGCCGGCGATGTTCACCAGAATGGTGATCACCAGCAGCGAAATCGCGGCATACATGAGCGCTTGCTGCTCGAGCTGACCGGCCTCCGGCCATTTCGAGGCGAGCAGCGAGGCCAGCGTGTTGGCCGGGGCGAACAGCGACAGGCTGATATTGTTCGAGTTACCGATCAGCATGGCGAGCGCCATGGTCTCGCCCAGCGCGCGGCCAAAACCGAGCACGAGCGCGCCGAAGATACCGGCGGCGGCGGTCGGCAGCATGACCTTGAAGATCGCCTCCCAGCGGGTCGTACCCATGCCGTAGGCGGCTTCCTTGACCTTCATCGGAATGAGATTGAGCGCATCCTGCGAGATCGCGGCGACGGTCGGCAAAATCATGATCGACAGCACGATCACCGCCGGCGCCAGACCCGGGCCGGCAAGCGAGGTGCCGAAGAAGGGAATGAAGCCAAGGTATTCGTGCAGGAAATTGGCCGCCGGCCGGATAGCCGGGATGACGACGTAAATGCCCCACAAGCCATAGACCACCGACGGAATGGCGGCGAGCATTTCCACGATCGTGCGGAAGACACGCGCCAGGCGGTTGTCGAGGAAGTCCTGGGTCAAGAAGATGGCAACGGCGATGCCGAAAAAGCCGCCGATCGCCAGGGCGAGCAGCGAGCTGTAAAGGGTGCCCCAGATCTCGCCGAGAATACCGAAGGTCTCGGCCGCCGGGTTCCACGTCGCATCGGTCAGGAAGCCCACGCCATAGCGGCCCATGGCCGGCGCGGCCTGACCGCCGATTTTCCAGAAAATATAGATGACCAGGAGGATCACCAGAACACCGGCACCCGCAGCCAGATAGCGGAAGCCTTTGTCGGCATACATGTCACCGTCTGTGGGCGGTGCGGAAGCGGTCTGCGGCAGATCGCTTACATCAAATGGGTTGGCAACCATCGCCGGTTTCCTCGCAATCCCGTAGCAAGACTACAGCGGTTTCGTTGGTATTGTGCTTAAGCAACGCAATGGTCACCTGACCGAGCCCATTGCACAAAATCTAATAAGACCGCGGACAGGCGGCGGTAAGTCCGCCAGCCCATCCGCGGGTAACACATAAGCGACTTACTGGATGCGCTGAGCTTCCTCACGCACCTTGGCAACAACCTCTTCCGGCATCGGGATATAGCCGAGATCGGTGGCCATCTCCTGGCCGGTGGTCAGGCCGTACTCGACGACCTCGCGCAGGGCAGCGGCGACCTCGTCATCCTGCTCCTCGTAGAAGAGCATCCAGGTGAACGTGGCGATCGGGTAGACGTCCTCACCCTGCGGATCGTCCAGCCAGGCAATCAGGCTCTTCCACTCTTCGCCCTCGGCAACCTCGCTCGGGAACTCGGCGCTGGCCAGGGTGGCGGCACCGGTCTCCGGGGTCGGCACGACGAACTCGCCGGCGGCGTTCTCAAGAGCGGCAACCGGGGTGTTGGTCAGCTTGGCATAGCCGTACTCGATGTAGCCGATGCCACCCGGGGTCTGCTGCAACAGAGCGGTGATGCCGTCGTTCTTCGGCGCGGCGGTCGGGCTGCCCGGCCACTCAGGCGCCTTGCTGACGAACGTGTCGAACGGGAAGCTCTCCGGATCGACGGCCGACAGGTGACGGGTGAACACATAGGTCGTGCCCGAGCTGTCCGAACGGACGATCGGGGTGATGGCCAGATCCGGCAGCTCGACGTCCGGGTTGGCTTCGGCGATGGCCGGATCGTTCCACTTGGTCACGTTGCCGGCGAAAATCTCCGGGTAGACCGAACGCGGCAGGTTGACGACCTCGATGCCCGGCAGGTTGAAGGCCAGCACGATCTCGCCAGCGGTCATCGGCAGGATGACAGCGCCGGTGTCACGCGCCTTGCGCAGCTGGTCGACCTCTTCCTCGTTCATCGCGGCATCGGAAGCAGCGAACTGAACGTTGCCGTTGATGAGGTCCTGGATGCCAGCGCCGCTACCCTTGGACTGGTAGTCGACCGTGACACCGTCGGTCTTCTGCGAGAAGTCCTGGAACCAGGCCGAGTAGATCGGGAACGGGAAGCTCGCGCCCGAACCGATGATCTTGACCTCGGCATGAGCCTGAGCGGTGACAAGCAAAGCGGCGGCAGCGGCAACGCCCGCAGCCGTCTTCGAGAAATGACGGCGATCCATGAGGTCTCCCCTTGGGATAGGTAACTCTACAGGGCTGAGGTATTCCCGCCGTGCGACAATTCCGTGACGATGCTCGCTTTAGAGGCCATTTCGGCACCACTTAAGCGGCGCTGACGCTGAGCTCGCGTTGTGTCGGCATGCGCAAACCGGGCCATAGCCCGGTATGCACAAAGCCGGACCTCGGCTTGAGTTCCGGCCGCCAGTTGACGGAAAACCTCAAGAAATCCGCGGATTGACGAGAGGCTCGGCGTGCGCATTCTGTACCACCATCGGCTGGGCTCGAAGGACGGCCAGTACGTCCATGTCGAGGAAATGGTCCGGGCCTTCGAGCGCGCCGGGCACGAGGTTCTCGTGGTCGGCCCCAGGCTGTCCGAGACGCAGAGCTTTGGTGGTGCGAGCGGCCTGGTCGACCGGCTCAAGCGGCATATGCCACAAGCGCTCTACGAACTGATCGAGCTGGCTTACGGCCTGTTCGCCTATCCGCGTCTGGCCCGTGCCGCGCGCCGATGGCAGCCGGACGTGCTCTATGAACGCTACAATCTGCACACGCTCACCGGCCGTCTGCTGGCCGCGCGCTTGCGTCTGCCCTTTCTGGTCGAGGTCAATGCGCCGCTCGCCGAAGAGCGTGCGCGTTACGGCGGCCTGGCGCTGCCGGCTCTGGCGCGCTGGAGCGATGCCCATGTCTGGACGCATGCCGATGGCGTCGTCACGGTCAGCCATGTGCTCGCCGGCATGATCGAACAGACCGGCGTCGCCGCCGAGCGCATCCTGGTCACCCCTAATGGCGTCGATCCCGCGCGTCTGGCCGATCTGCCGGCACGTGCGGACGCCAAACAAGCGCTCGGCCTGGCCGACAAGCGCGTGGTCGGCTTCACCGGCTTCATGCGCGCATGGCATGGTCTCGACCGGCTGGTCGACTGGCTGGCCGATGAGGCACCGGCCGATGTCGTGCTCTGGCTGGTCGGCGACGGACCGGCGTGCGCCGGCTTGGTGGCGCACGCGCAGGCGCGTGGCGTGACTGCGCGTCTGCATGTTACCGGCGTGGTGCCGCGCGATCAGGTGCTGCGGCACGTCGCCGCCTTCGACATCGCCGTGCAGCCGGACGTGGTCGCCTACGCCTCACCGCTCAAGCTGATCGAATACATGGCGCTGGGCTGCGCCATCGTCGCGCCGGATCGCGCCAATATCCGCGAACTGCTCGATCACGGCGACAGCGGCTGGCTGGTCGCGCCCGAGGCCACGCCGGCGGCCCTGAGCGCCCTGCTCGCCGACGACAACCTGCGCGCCCGTCTGGCGGCCGGCGCCAAGGCGACCTGGCAGGCGCGCAGCCTGACCTGGGATCGCAGTGCCGAGCGGGTCATCGAACGCTACCGGGCGCTTTTGCGCGTCGATGGTGCGCAAGCCGCGGCCACGCGCACCCGGCTGGCCTGAACGGCCGGGCTCGCCAGCAGGATAAGCGAGGGGCCGGCGCCCGTCAGGCACCGGCCCCACACCTCAGACGACCGAGATCGTGCCTGCTGATCAGGCGACGATCTGACCGAACACCTGGGCGAAGATCTCGTCCGCCTCGGCCTGGGTCAGCTCACGCTGGGAAATGACCACCAGGCCATCGCCGTAGTCGCGGTCGCCGAGACCGACCTGATCCTCGAAGTTCACGACCTGGAAGAGCTCGCCGTCTTCGGCGACGATCTCGTTGTACAGGGCGTGGGTCTCGCCATCCGGGTTGAGCGCGTTGCCGAGGTCGCCGTCCTCATCGAACAGGTTGAAGACCGGCGCGCTCGGATCGCCGGCGGTGTCGGCCGTCATGAACACGTTGAGCTGCTGGTCCTCACCGACGGTACCGACACTGACGCTGTTGACCGCAGTCGGGAAGGCGTCCGCCGAGGTCAGGTCCGGGGCGATCTCCTGGCCGTCACCGAAAACGCCGCCCTCGACCAGGTTGAAGCCGATGGCGTTGGTGAACGACGCCGCCTTGGCGATCGGGGTCACGAAGTACTCGCCGCCATTGCCCGTGAGCTGCTCGATGGTCGGCACCGTGATGTCGGCATCGCTGACCGGCAGACCTTCGCCAAGCATCGGCAGATCGCCATCGAAGACCGGGGCGTCACCGCCGCTGTCACCGTCACCGTCGCCGTCGCTATCACCGTCGCCGTCGCTATCACCGTCGCCGTCGCTATCACCGTCGCCGTCGCTGTCGCCGAGCACGGTGTCCTCGCGGAAGGCGAGATTCTGGATGCGCTCGTCGTCCTCACGATCGGTGTCGGCCTCGGCGAACGGCGCCTGACCGTTGTCCTCGTTGAAGAACGCCGCCAGGTACTCGGCAAGGGCGTCCTGTTCACCGCCGGCTTCCAGATCGGCGGCATCGAGACCCGCCGGCGTGTCGACCTCGTCGAGGCTGACCTGGTCGGTGATCACATCCGGATAGTCGTCGCCGCCGGTGGCAATGAAGCCGAGCGTGACGATACCGAAGGTGGTGTCCGGATCGGCGACCAGCTCGCCATCCTCGAGGATGACCTCGCGGGTGCTGCCGTCCTCGTTGAGCACGACCAGATTAACCAGGCGGCTGCCCGCCTCGGCCTCGGGATCGAAGCTAAACTTGAGGCCGCTGAACTGACCGAAACGACCGGCGGTGTTCTCGATACCGGACACGGCGTGCTCGACCCAGTCGACCAGACCGGCGGCGGTGATATTGCCGACGGTCAGGCCGTTGTCGAAGCGCAGCGAGTTGGAGATGTCGAGGGTCGAGATATCACCCTCTTCCTTGCCGACATTGGCGTTGCCGGCCGGCGGCAGCTGCACGAGTTCGTTCGAACCGCCCTCAATGAACGACTGACCGATATTGTCGCGGATGCCACCGCCGTTCTTGGCCGAGATCAGCAGCGGCTCGATCGCGTCAAGCTCCGGCTGGTCTTCATACGCCTTGGCGTAGAACAGGTTGGCGTCGGCGCTCAGATTGCCGAGATTGGTCTCCTGGGTGCGGACATCGCCACGCGTGCCGTTCAGGAAAACCTCGGTCTGACCGTGGATCTCGCCATCGAGGCCGTTGACGAAGTCACCGACATTGTTGACGACCGCGACCAGATCCTCGTCGGCGAGCTCTTCGATGTCCTCGATGCTCTCCAGATCGGTGCCGTACAGGGCGTTGACGCCGTTGATGTCTGTCGGGAAGGCGTCGCTGCCGTCCAGCACCTCGGCGACGTTGCCGTCCTCGTCGAAGCGGACAACCAGCTGGCCGATATAGCGGTAGTTGGCGCCGGTGTTGACGTAGAGGACCGTGCTCTCGCCGGTGAACTCCTGCGGATAGGGCTGCAGAAGCTGGCCGTTGTCCTGCTGGGTCTCGTCCTCACGCAGCGGCGGCATGTCGGTGCTGTTCGCCATGACCTGGTGCGAACCACCGCCGACGAGCACGTCGATCGCGCTGCCCTGCTCGGCCAGCGCCTCGGCCAGGGCCTGCTCGATCGGCGATTCCTGCAGGTGCGTCATGAGAATGATCTTCTCGACGCCCTCGGCCTGCAGCTCTTCGACCGCCGGGGTGATGTTGGCGACCAGCGCCTCGACCTGCTCATCGATCGGCGTGCTCGCGGTGATGTCACCGGTGAGCATCTCGACATCGCCGGTATTGGCGATCGAGGGCAGGAACGGCGTGACCGCACCGATGATGCCGATCGGATGGCCATCGACCTCGGTGATGACCGAGCCGGTCAGGGTCGCCGGGATCGGCTCGCCGACATTGTCGACGACCTCGAGGGTCTCCGGCAGCTCGGCATTGCTGTAGTCGAGATTGTTGGCCAGGTACGGATAGGCCGCGCCCTGGAAGCCATCCTCGCCGATGCCAACGCCCATGATCTCTTCGTTCGGGGCGATGGCGTTGAAGAAGGCCTCGTCGCCGTTGTCGAACTCGTGGTTGCCGACCGACGCGACCTGGATACCCAGGAAGTTGTTGACCAGAGTGTCGGCGATGAACGGCTCATCGTAGAGATCGGTGCTGGCATTGCCGAACGGGCCGGCGATGTACAGGTCACCCGAGGCAACCTTCAGCACGTTGCTGTCAACGTCACCGTCCTCGCTGCTGCCATCGAGCGCCTTCATCACGGCCGACGCGGTGATGGCGTCCTGCAGGGCCGGCACACCGGCTTCCTGGTCCGACAGATGCAAGAGCTTGAGCGTGAGTTCTTCGTCCATAATCCGTCACTTCCTTGTCGAAAATAGCTGAGCCCGCACCGGCCGGCTGCGGCGCTTTATTGCGCTCGGACAAAGCCTCGGCCGTCTACCGAGCCCGCTAGGTAGCGCTGCGTTGTGAGAGTCATGTGAAGTTTTTGTGAAAGCTCAGGGTATTTACTGACTTATTCGGGCGAAAGACTTGGCAGGAAATGCACTTGATTGGTGATGTTGGCTTATAAAACGCAAAAAGTGCGTTTATGCAGCATAAGTATTTAATGAATAAAGCACTTTGTGCGGTTTTTATCTTGCCGCCTGGTGCCGGCGCGCGCGTTGACGGCGTTCTCGAATTGCCGCGCAAGTTTCGGCACGCGGATGGTGCTGGCCGGGGTCACATCCTGAGCCTACACACGACATCTGGAATGCGAGCCCGCCATGTTGACACCGCCCAACGCCACGACCGCCGAGCGTCCCGTGTTCATCGATGACGACGCCCGCTGGCAGGCCGTGCGCACTTCAGATGCCCGTGCCGATGGCTGCTTCGTCTACGCCGTGATCACCACCGGTATCTACTGCCGGCCGAGCTGCCGCGCGCGCCGGCCCCGGCGGGAGAACACCCGCTTCTTCGCCAGCGCTGCCAAGGCTGAGCGCGCCGGTTATCGTGCCTGCCGGCGCTGCCAGCCCGATGCCGCCAGCCGTCAGGCGCGCGAACAGGCCCTGATCGAGAAGGCCTGCGCCTTGATCCGCACGGCCGACGAGCTGCCGACGCTGCAGGCACTGGCGGCGTCGCTCGACGTCAGCCCGTACCATTTTCACCGCCTGTTTAAGCGCATCACCGGCATGACGCCGAAGGCATTTGCTATCGCCGAACGCCAGCGTCGCGTGCGTGACACGCTGCCGGCAGCGCGCTCGGTGACCGAAGCGCTGTTCGATGCCGGCTACAACGCCAGCTCGCGCTTCTATGACGATGCCCAGGCCCAGCTCGGCATGGCGCCCAGCCGGTATCGCGCGCGCGGCCAGGGCGAGACCCTCCGTTTTGCCATTGGCGCGTGCACCTATGGCGCCATTCTGGTGGCGGCCACCGAGCGCGGCATCTGCCATATCAGCCTGGGCGACGATCCGGCCGCCCTGCTGGATGAGCTGCACGCACGCTTCGCCAGTGCCGAACTGATCGGCGATGACGACGGCTTCAACAGCCATGTCGCCACGGTCATCGGCTTCGTCGAACGGCCGGCCAGCGCCTTTCCGCTGCCGCTGGACATCGCCGGCACGTCCTTTCAGCAACGCGTCTGGCAGGCCCTGCGCGCCATCCCGTTCGGCACGACCGTGAGCTATGCCGACATTGCCGCACGCATCGGCCAGCCGGCGGCCGTGCGCGCGGTAGCCCGAGCATGTGCCTCGAACACGCTGGCCGTGGCCATACCCTGCCATCGCGTCGTCCGCACCGATGGTGGCCTGGGCGGCTATCGCTGGGGGCTGGAACGCAAGGAAGCACTGCTGGCGCGCGAAGCGCCGCCGGCGGCCTGAAGATCAGGCAGCGCTGGCACGTTTGCGCCGGAAGAAGTCGTTGCCCTTGTCATCGATGACGATGAACGCCGGCAAATCGCGCACCTCGATGCGCCAGACCGCCTCCAAGCCGAGCTCGGCGAAATCGAGCACCTCGACCTTGGTGATCATGTCGCGGCCGACGCGCGCGGCGGCACCGCCGATGGTCGCCAGATAAAAGCCGCCATGTTGCGCACAGCTTTCGGCGACCGTTTTGGCGCGGTTGCCTTTGGCGAGCGTGACCAGACTGGCACCGACCGCCTGGAACTCCGGAACATACGGGTCCATGCGCGCCGCCGTGGTCGGTCCGAAACTGCCTGAGGCATAGCCCTCGGGCGTTTTCGCCGGGCCGGCATAGTAGATCGGGTGATCGCGCATGTAATCCGGCAGCGGCTCGCCTTTAGCCAGGCGCTGGCTGAGGGCGGCATGTACCAGATCGCGGGCAACGATCATCGGGCCGTTGAGCAGCACCGGCGCTGTCACCTCCAGCCGGCCAAGCGCGGCGCGGATCTCGGCCATTGGCTTGTGCAGATCGATCGGCACGGCCCCGGCCGGTGCGATCGGTACATCGGGCAGGAAACGCGCGGGATCGCGCTCGAGCGCTTCGAGGAAAACGCCGTCAGCCGTGATCTTGGCCTTGACCTGCCGATCCGCCGAGCAGGACACGCCCAGACCGATCGGCAGAGAGCCATTGTGCCGCGGCAGACGGATGACGCGGACATCATGGCAGAAATACCTGCCGCCGAACTGCGCACCGATGCCCGTTTCACGCGTCAGTGCCAGGATCTCGGCTTCAAGCGCGCGATCGCGAAACGCCCGACCGCTGCGATCACCCGTCTCGGGCAGATCATCCAGCGCCCGGCAGCTCGCCAGCTTGACCGTCTTGAGGGTCTGCTCGGCGCTGAGCCCGCCGATGACAAGCGCCAGGTGATAGGGCGGGCAAGCGGTCGTGCCGATGGCGCTGACCTTCTCGGCCAGCCAGGCGCGCAGGCGCTCCGGCTCGAGAATGCGGCGGGTTTCCTGGAAAAGGAACGTCTTGTTGGCCGAGCCGCCGCCCTTGGCGATGAACAGAAACGCATAGGTGTCGCCGGGCACGGCCTCGATGTCGATCTGCGCCGGCAGATTGCTGCCGGTATTGACCTCTTCGAACATGGCAAGCGGTGCGAGCTGGCTATAGCGCAGATTGCGGTCTTGATAGGTCGCGGCAATGCCGGCCGAGAGCGCTGCACGCTCGTCGCCCGTGCACAGCACGTGCTGGCCCTTCTTGGCGCTGACGATGGCCGTGCCGGTGTCCTGGCAGGTCGGAAACGTGCCGGCCGAGGCGATCACGGCGTTCTTCAAAAGCTCCATGGCGACGAAGCGTTCATTGCCGCTCGCTTGCGGATCATCGATCACCTGACGCAGCTGGGCCAGATGCGATGGCCTGAGCAGATGCGCCAGATCGGTGAACGCTGCGGTAGCCAGATGGGTCAGCGTCGCCGGTTCGATCTCGAGAAACCGCCGTCCGGCCAACTCCAGCGCGTGCACACCGTCCAGATCGAGCGGGCGATAGTCCGTCTGGTCAGCGCCAAGCTGGAACAGAGGCGCGTAAGCCGCTTCAGACACAGCGGCCACCGTCGACCTCAAGCACGACGCCGGTGATGAATTCAGCCTCGTCGCTCGCCAGATAGAGCGCCGCATTGGCGATATCGCGCGGCCGGCTCATGCGGCCGAGCGGGATCGTGGCGATGAATTTCTTGCGGTTTTCCGGCGTGTCGGGCAAGCCCATGAAGGTTTCCAGCAGCGCGGTTTCGCCGATCACCGGCGCCAGGCCGCAGACGCGAATGCCATCGGGCGCCAGTTCCACCGCCATGGATTTGGATAGCATATTGGCGGCCGCTTTCGAGCCATTGTACCAGGTCAAGCCCGGGCGCGGCCGGATGCCGGCGGTCGAGCCGACATTGATGATCACGCCCGAGCCGGCGCCACGCATGATCGGCACGACCGCATGGGCCATATGGAAGATGGCTTTGACATTGACGGCGTAGACCTTGTCGAACTCGTCCTCCTCGACCTCGAGCATGGGCCGGTTCTTGTGGCTGACACCGG
>JBHJHH010000108.1:0-48199 GCA_050331015.1 Geminicoccaceae bacterium | reverse complement strand
CTCTGGATGATCGTTCCGCTCGCGCTCACGCTCTGGTTCTCCTTCCAGCGCTACAACCTCGTCGTCCCAACGATCCGAGGCTTCGCCGGATTCGAGAACTACACCTTCCTCCTGACCGACCCGGCCCTCTGGACCGCCATGGGCAACACGCTGCTCCTGGTGGGGAGTGTGCTCGTGATCACGGTCGTTCTGGGCACCCTGCTCGCGGTGTTGTTCGATCAGGAGTTCTTCGGTCAGGGGATTGCTCGGCTGTTTGCGATCGCGCCCTTCTTCGTCATGCCGACGGTGAGTGCTTTGATCTGGAAGAACATGCTGATGCATCCGGTGAACGGCCTGTTCGCCTGGATTGCGCGCGGCTTCGGCATGGCACCGGTCGACTGGCTGGGCGAACTGCCGATGTTCTCCATCATCATGATCGTTTCGTGGGGCTGGTTGCCCTTTGCCACACTGATCATTCTAACAGCGCTGCAATCGCTCGACAGCGAGCAGCGTGAGGCGGCGGAAATGGACGGTGCCGGACCGTTTTCGGTGCTGTTTTACATTATCCTACCGCATATCAGCCGGGCGCTGACCGTCGTCGTTCTGATCGAGACGATCTTCCTGCTCTCCGTGTTCGCCGAGATCCTGGTGACCACCAACGGCGGACCGGGCACGGCGACGACCAACCTGACCTTCCTGGTCTACGCCCAGGCCTTGCTGCAGTTCGATGTCGGCGGCGCGTCGGCCGGCGGTGTCATTGCCATCATCCTGGCCAACATCGTGGCGATTTTTCTGTTGCGCATGATCGGCAAGAACCTGGAGGCCTGAGCCATGGCGCGCGAAATCTCCAACCGCCGCAAGGCGATCTACACGGTCATCGCCTGGCTGATCGGCTTTTTGATCTTCTTCCCGATTCTCTGGACGTTCCTGACCAGCTTCAAGACCGAGGGCGAGGCCATCGCCCTGCCGCCGAGCTTCCTGTTCTTCAACTGGACGGTCGAGAACTATGTCGAGGTGCAGGAGCGCTCGAACTATTTCCGCCATGCGATGAACTCGGTAATCATCGCGTTCGGTTCGACCCTGCTCGGCCTGCTGGTGGCCATCCCGGCCGCCTGGTCCATGGCCTTTTCCCCAGGCAAGGGCACCCGCGGCCTGCTCATGTGGATGCTGAGCACGAAGATGTTGCCGCCGGTCGGCGCGCTGGTGCCGATCTATCTGCTGTTTCGCGATTTCGGCCTGCTCGATACGCGCTTTGCGCTGGTGGTCGTGCTGATGCTGATGAACCTGCCGATTATCGTCTGGATGCTGTTCACCTATTTTCGCGAGATCCCGAACGACATCCTCGAAGCCGCCCGCATGGACGGCGCGTCGCTGCAAAAGGAAATCATCTACGTGCTCGTGCCAATGGCCATACCCGGCATCAGCTCGACCCTGTTGCTGAACGTGATCCTGGCTTGGAACGAGGCGTTCTGGACGCTGAACCTGACCGCGGCCAACGCGGCGCCGCTCAGTGCCTTCATCGCATCCTATTCCAGCCCGGAAGGTCTGTTCTGGGCGAAACTGTCGGCTGCATCCACGCTCGCCATTGCGCCAATCCTGGTGCTCGGCTGGTTCAGCCAGAAACAGCTCGTGCGCGGCCTGACATTCGGTGCGGTGAAATAGGAGGAGGGAGAGCCTTGGGCGCGATTTCGCTGCACCAGGTGGTCAAGAGCTTTGGTGCCACGACCGTCATCCACGGCATCGATCTCGAGATCGAAGACGGTGCTTTCGTGGTCTTTGTCGGACCGTCCGGTTGCGGCAAGTCGACCTTGCTGCGTCTGATCGCCGGGCTCGAGGACGTCAGCAGCGGCACGATCATGATCGATGGCGTGGACGCCACGGAGAAACCGCCGGCCAAGCGCGGCCTGGCCATGGTGTTTCAGTCCTATGCGCTCTATCCGCATATGAGCGTCTACAGCAACATCGCCTTCCCGCTGAAAATGGCCGGCGTCGATGCCAAGCAGATCAAGGCCAAGGTCGAGGCGGCGGCGCGCACGCTCAATCTCAGTGATTATCTCGATCGCCGGCCCGGCCAGCTTTCCGGCGGTCAGCGCCAGCGCGTCGCCATCGGCCGGGCGATCGTCCGCGAGCCGGCGGCCTTTCTGTTCGACGAGCCGTTGTCCAACCTCGACGCCGCCTTGCGCAGTGCCATGCGCATCGAGCTCAGCGAGCTGCACCAGACCCTGGCAACGACCATGGTCTACGTCACCCACGATCAGGTCGAAGCCATGACCATGGCCGACAAGATCGTCGTGTTGAATGCCGGCCGGATCGAGCAGGCCGGATCGCCGCTCGAGCTCTATCGCCAGCCCGATAATCTATTCGTCGCGAGCTTCATCGGTTCGCCGAAAATGAACCTGATCGAGGGCGACCCGGCAGCGCGGGCCAATGCCGCCACGATCGGCGTCCGCCCGGAACATCTGCAGCTGTCCACGGACAGTGGCGACTGGTCGGGCACGGTCGGTGTCACCGAGCATTTAGGCTCGGACACCTTCCTGCACGTCGATGTCGATGGCATCGGCAAGATCACCGCGCGCGCCAGCGGCGAATTCGCTGTCGACCATGGCGATCGCATCTATCTGACCCCACTCGCTTCCGCCGTGCATCGCTTCTCGGCCGACGGCAGGGCGATCTGATGCCACGCCTGGCGGGCAAGATCGCCATGATCACCGGTGCTGGGCGCGGCATCGGCCTGGCCTTTGCCGCAGGCTATGCGCGTGAGGGCGCCACCGTGGCGCTGGCCGATATCGATCTGGTAACGGCGCAGGCGGCGGCGGCCGAGATCGGTAGCGCGGCGTTTGCCGTACGCATCGACGTCGCCGATCAGGCCTCGATCGAGGAGGCCGTGAACCACGTCGTGCAACACGCCGGCGGCCTGGATATTCTGGTCAACAACGCCGCCGTTTTCGACCTGGCACCGATCGTCGAGATCACCCGCGCGAGCTATGACCGTCTGTTCGCGATCAACGTTGCCGGCACGCTGTTCACATTGCAAGCAGCGGCCAAGGTCATGATCGCCCAGGGCCGTGGCGGCAAGATCATCAACATGGCGAGCCAGGCGGGACGGCGCGGTGAGGCGCTCGTGGGCGTCTATTGCGCAAGCAAGGCGGCGGTCATCAGCCTGACCCAATCGGCCGGGCTCGATCTGATCAGGCACGGCATCAATGTGAACGGTATCGCACCCGGCGTGGTCGACAGCGACATGTGGGACGAGGTCGACGCCCTGTTCGCCAGGTATGAGAACCGGCCGGTCGGCGAGAAGAAACGCCTCGTCGGCGAAGCCGTGCCCTTCGGGCGCATGGGCGTGCCCGAAGATCTGGTCGGTATGGCGATTTTCCTGGCCAGTGCCGAGGCCAATTACATCGTGGCGCAGACCTACAATGTCGACGGCGGCAACTGGATGAGCTGATGGCAACACTTTCTCTGGCCAATCTGTCCGCTCTGGCGCCGCACGTCACGGTACCGTCGTTCGAGCGCACAGCGCTCAGCGCCGGCATCCTGCATGTCGGTGTCGGTAACTTTCATCGCGCCCACCAGGCCGTCTATCTCGACGATCTGTTCAAGGCCGGCCGCGATCACGACTGGGCGCTGATCGGTGCTGGCGTACGCCCCGGCGATGCGGTCATGCGCGAAAAGCTGGCGGCCCAGGACTGGCTGACCACGGTGGTCGAGCTCGAGCCGGGGGCCAATCGCGCGCGCGTCATCGGCTCGATGATCGATTTCGTCGAGGTCACACCCGGCAACGCGCCGCTGATTGCCGCGATGGCCGATCCGCGCATTCGCATCGTCTCACTGACCGTCACGGAAGGTGGCTACTTCATCGATTCGGCCACCGGTACGTTCGATCACGGTCATGCCGAGATCCAGGCCGACTCCGCCGCGCCGGACGCGCCGCGCACGGTGTTCGGCGCCATGGTCGCGGCACTCAACCACCGCCGCGCCGCCGGTGTTGCCCCGTTCACGGTCATGTCTTGCGACAACCTGCCCGGCAATGGCGAGGCTGCGCGCGCGGCCGTGGTCGGTGTCGCGGATCTGATCGACGGTGCGTTGGCAAAATGGATCGGCGCCGAGGTCGCCTTTCCCAATGGCATGGTTGACCGGATCACGCCGTCAACGACCGATGCCCAGCGCACCGGCCTGCGCGAGCGGTTCGGTGTCGAGGACGCCTGGCCGGTGTTCTCTGAGCCGTTCCGGCAATGGGTGCTCGAAGATCATTTTCCGCAAGGCCGGCCAGCACTCGAAGAGGCCGGCGTGACGTTCACCGATGAGGTCGCCGCGTTTGAGCTCATGAAGCTGCGCATCCTGAACGGCGGCCACGCGGCGATCGCCTATCCGAGCGCCTTGCTTGATCTGGTCTACGCCCATGACGGCATGGCGCATCCGTTGGTGTCCGGCTTTCTCGCCAAGCTCGAGCGCGAGGAGATCGTGCCGGTGGTGCCGCCGGTGCCGGGCGTCGATCTTGTGGACTATGTCGCGCTGATCGAACAGCGCTTCGCCAATCCCGAGATCGGCGACACCATTGCGCGCTTGTGCCTCGACGGTTCGAACCGCCAGCCGAAGTTCATTCTTCCCTCGACGCGCGATCGGCTCGCCAAGGGTCTGCCGATCACCGGGCTGGCGCTGGAGAGCGCCCTGTGGTGCCGCTATCTCTTTGGCGAAAGCGAGAGCGGTGCCTCGATCACGATTGACGACATACACGCTGCGCGCTTGCGCAAGGCCGCCCGCGCTGCCAAGACCCAGCCCTTGGCGTTCCTGGCTCTCGACGACATTTTCGGCGATCTGGCCGCCGCGCCGGTGTTTCAGCAGGCCTTCGCGCGGGCGCTTTCGGCGCTCTGGCGCGATGGCACGGCGGCCACTCTCGAACGCTACCTGTCCCTGGCGCCGGGCGAGAGCCTCGGCTAGCCGGGCTGCACTTCGGCCAGTGGCACCTTGCGGCCGTCATCCCGAGCCGAGCGATCGATGGCATGGATGACTCGTTCGATGGCGATCCCGTGGGCGAAGCTCGGATACAGCGGTCCGGCGCCGATGATGCCGCGCAGAAACTGATGCAGTTCGATCGCCTTTTGATCGTTGAAGCCGAGCCCGTGGCCGGGTGCCGGGCAGAACTGGCCGTAAGGTGGATGCGCTGGCCCCGTCAGGATGGTCTTGAAGCCATGCACCGCCTTGGGCTCTTTGGCGGCGAAGAACTGCAGCTCGTTCATGCGTTCCTGATCGAAGGTGATCTGGCCCTGATCGCCGTGCACTTCCCAAGCGAGCCGGCTCTTGCGGCCCCAGGCGACCCGTGAGGTCGACAGCATGCCCGGTGCGCCGTTGTCAAAGCGCAGCAGGGCATTGGCGATGTCCTCGTTCTCGACCGGCCCGTCACCGCTGCCGTCGCCGCGCGGGCGCATGTCGATCGGCGTGGCCGTATCCGCGCTCACGGACACGATCTGGCCGACCAGGTGATGCGCGACGCTGACCAGATGGCAGCCCATGTCGCCAAGCGCCCCCAGCCCGGCCTGTGCACGCAGGCAGCGCCACGACCAGGGCAGGGCGGCATCGGCCATGTAGTCTTCTTCCATGATGCCGCGAAACAGGATGACCCGACCGATGGCGCCCTGATCGATCAGGGTCTTGGCATGGGTCACGGCCGGATTGTGGATATAGTTGTAGCCGACCATGGTCGGCACGTCGGCCTTTTCGGCGGCGGCAGCCATTTCTTCGGCGTCTTCCAACGTGACCGCCATCGGCTTTTCACAGTAGACGATCTTGCCGGCGGCGATCGCGGCGAGCGCGATCTCCTTGTGCATGGCATTCGGCGTGGTGATCGAGACCAGATCGACCGCCGGATCGACGACCAGCTCACGCCAGTCGCTGGTCGCACGAGCAAAGCCGAACTGCTCACGAAACCGCTCGGCCTGCGCGCTCGGCACATCGCACAAGGTCTCGAGTTTGGGCGTTGGCACATCGCCGAACACCGCTTTCACGGCGCGATAGGCGAGCGCATGGCTCTTGCCCATGAAGCCCGTGCCGATCAGGCCGATGCCGATCTCCTGCATCCTTTTTCCTCTTTGACTTCAGTGGAGAGACACGCGCAGGCTCACGACAGCCGGTAAAGGCGCTTGGCATTGTCGACATAAAAGCGTCGGCGATCGGCTTCCGGCCAATGGCCCATCGTGGCATCGACGATCTCGACCCAGCGCGGATAGGCGATCGCCATGCGCATGACCGGCCAGTCACTGCCAAACAGCGTGCGTTCGGGTCCGAACAGATCGAAGACGCGCTCCAGATAGGGGCGCAGCGCGTCCTCATGCCAGGTGACGTGATCGGCCTCGGTGGCGACGCCGGAGACCTTGCACACCACGTTCGGCAACGCGGCCGCAGCGGCGATCTCGTGCCACCAGGGCTCGCGCACCCCGGCCTTGATGCCGGGTTTGGCGATGTGATCGACGACGAAGGTGACATCAGGGCAGGCGTCGATCAGGTCCAGCGCGTGGCCGAGCTGATAGTGATAGACGCAAATCTCGAAGTGGTAACCGAACTCCGGCAACAGGCGGATGCCTGCGCGAAAGGCCGCGCTGGCGCACAAGCTGGCGGCGTCGTCATCCTGGATCAGCCGGCGGATGCCCTTGATCAGAGGCTGCTTTGCAAGCTGCTGCAGATCCTCGCGGACGCTTTCGCCGATATGCAAGGGCGCATGGGCGACGATCGCCTGGATGCGCGGGTCATCGGCGGCAAGGCCAGCGACCCAGCTCGCTTCGTTCAGATGCTGGCCTTGATCGACATTGACCTCGACGAAGACGATCGCCTCGATGTCGACCTCGCCACGCTCGTCATCCAGATCGGCCGGGACGAAACGCCGATCCATGGCCGGTACCGACTTCGTCCAGGAGAGCGGCACGCGCGCGTGATCGAGGAAGTGCACATGACTGTCGACGATCGGAAAGGCCGGCATGCGCCGTCTCCTTCAAGGATGGACGCGCCGGTGATCAGCGCAGCTTGTAGACCCGGTTGGCCTCAGGATCTTCACTGGAATAGGGCAGGGCCATGAGCGCCTGCCAGGCGGCCTCGCTGATCTCGGCACCTTGCCAAGCAAGCGTTTCCGCCACGCGCTCGGGCTTGGACACGCCGACGAGCGTGGCCGTGATCCGCGGATCGCGCATGGAGAACTGTAGGGCGGCAGCCCCCGGCGCGATGCCGTGCGCATTGCATTGCGCTTCGATGGCGCGCACCGGCGCGAGCGCAGCGTCATCGGCGTCCTGGTAGGTGATCTTCTGCGTGCCGGCGCTGCCCTTGGCGAGCACACCGCCAGCAAAGGGCGCGGCGTTGAAAATCGCCATGCCGGCCGCGTGCGCCCGCGTGAACAGGTCATCAGCCTCCCGGTTGAGCAGCGTGAAGCGGTTGTGGCTGATCAGGCAGTCGAATGGCCATTTGAACAAAAGGCGTTCCATGAGCGGCAGCTTGCCCATGGCCAGACCGACGGCGTCGGCCAAGCCTTCCTCTTTCATCTTGAACAGCTCGTCCAAGGCACCGCCACTGCGGGTGACTTCATCAAGATCGGCGGCATATTCCGGATCATGCAGGTGCAGGACCTGCACGCGGTCCAGGCCCATGGCCTGCAGGCTCTCTTCGAGCGAACGGCGGGCCTGGGCAGCATCGAAGCGGCCGCTCTCGCCGTCACGGTCTAGCTTGGTCGAGATGACGAAGCCTTGCGGCAGGCCGCCACGCGCCCGGATGGCCTCACCGATGCGCTTTTCGCTCTCGCCAACACCGTACAGCCTGGAGGTGTCGAGGAAGTTGACCTCGCTGTCGAAGATCGCCTCGAGCGTCGCCTGCGCCCGTTTGGCATCGACCGCGTAGCCATAGGTGTCGGGCATGCTGCCCAAAGCCGAGGTGCCGAAGCACAGTGGCGTGACCTGAACGCCGGTGTTGCCGATGGCGTGCTTGTTCATGGGCCTGTCCTCAGATCGAGCCAGCCTCGACCATATAGTTGTTCGCGGTGCACATCGCCGCGTCGTCGGAGGCCAGAAAGACGACCATGCGCGCGACATAGACCGGCTCGATCAGATCCGGCAGGCATTGCCGGTCGCGGTGCTTTTCCAGGGCTTCCGGCGTCGCCCATAAACTCTTTTGCCGCTCGGTCATGATCCAGCCGGGCACGACCGTGTTGACGCGGATGCGATGATCACCGAGATCGCGCGCCATGGTCCGGGTCAGGCCATGCACGGCCGCTTTCGAAGTAGCATAGGCCGGAAAGCCGCCGCCGGCCTCCCACCAGGAATTCGAGCCCATATTGATAATCGCGCCGCCGCCGGCTTCGATCATGTCCGGCGCGACCGCCTGGATGGCGAAGAACATATGGCGGAGATTGGTCGCTACGCGCTCGTCGAAATAGTCCGGCGTGACCTCGCGCCAGTCGTGGCGGTCATCGCGCGCGGCATTGTTGACCAGCACGCTGGCCGGCCCGAGCTTGCCGCGAAGGGTACTCAAGGCGCCGCGCAAAGCCTCGATGTCACGCAGATCGGCCTGCTCAAACACGACATTACCAGCCAGCTTATTGGCCAGTGCGGTACTCGTCTCGGCATCGAGATCGACGAAACCGACCTTGGCGCCCTGATCGGCAAACGCCGACACGATCTCGGCGCCGATGCCGGAGGCACCGCCGGTGACGAAAACGGTCTTACCGTCCAGGCTCGGATAGCGGGCAAAGCGCATGGTCATGCCGATGGGTGCTCACATCTGAAGCGGGTGAAACAGGAAACGGCGCACCGAAGTGCGCCGCCGCCATTTCCTACAGGTTACTGCGCGAGGCAGCTATCGGCGTTCTCCTGCGTACAGACATCGAGGCCGGTGTAGATCGGATCCTCAACCGACTTGCCTTCGGCCAGATCCTTCATGATGTACATGGCCTGATAGCCCATCTCGAACGGGCGCTGGCCGACCTGGCCGTTGGACAGGCCGTCCTTGAGCTGGTCCATCTGCATCGGCAGCGTGTCGGCGACGATGATCGACATTTCGCCCGATTCCAGCTTGTCCTTGTAGGGCTCGACCGCCTGGCGATAGGCATTATCGAACCACTGTGTGAACGCGCCGGTGGAGATGAACGCAGTCAGGTCAGTCTCGCGGGCGAGAATGTCGGTCATGCCCTGCACTGCCTTGTTGCCATCATCATCGGTGATCAGCGGACAGCCACTGACCTCTGTCCAGCCGTTCTGGCCACTGAGCGGCTCACCGGGCGGATCGCCGAGCTGTTCGCCAGCCAGCGTCTCGCGGATGCCGAGCAGGCGTTCGTTGTGATTGGCAGCCGCCGCACCGCCGGTCTGCAGGCAGATCGTGCCGCCGTCGGGATGCTGGTCCTGGGCGATCTTGGCGAGGTTGACACCGATGTCGTAGTTCTTCGTGCCGACATAGGTGGCGCGCACGTCCTTGTCCTGTTCGAGGACATCGCTATCCCAGGTCATCACATGGATGCCGGCCTCGTTGGCGGCCTCGAGCGCCTTGCCCATCGCCGGCGCGTTCGAGGGCGCCACGGCGATGCCATCGACGCCCTGGCTGATCAGGTCCTGCACGATCTGGATCTGCTCGAGCTCGGTATGCTCGCCCGGACCGATATAGACGCACTCGACACCCTCGAGCTCTTCTTGCGCCTTGAAGCAGCCGTCGCGCGCCAGATCGAAGAACGGATTGTTCATCGCCTTCGGCACGAGCGCAAATCTGTACTCCTGCGCCATGGCGGCGCCGGGCAGGGCCACGGCAGCCATCAGCGCGGCAAGCATCACTTTCTTCATTCGTCGCCTCCCTTAAGGCATTGTTGGACAGCGGCTCGGCTCACGAGCTGCTGCGGTTGCGGATCTGCTCCAGCAGCACGGCCAAAATCAGGAACAGACCAACAAAGAACTGCTGCCAGAGAGCATCAATGCCCGCCAGCAGCAGGGAATTGCGGATGAGTTCCATGAGCGCGGCGCCGATCGGCGCGCCCACGGCATAGGCCACGCCGCCCATGAGATTGGCACCGCCGATCACGGTCGCGGCGATGACGTTCAGCTCGTAGGTCAGGCCGAGCGCATTGGTCACCGAGCCGAACCAGCCGACCATGAGAAACGCGGCCAGCCCGGCACACATCGCGCTCAAGATGTAAACCGAGACGATGACGCGTTCGACCGGGATGCCCGACAGCTTGGCGGCCTGCTTGTTGCCGCCGACGGCGAATACCCAGCGGCCCCAGATCGAATAGCTGTAGGCCCACCAGAACACGACTGTCAGGATCGCCAGCACCCAGACCGGGTTGGGAACGCCGAACACGCTTTCGCCGCCGATCCACTCGAACAGGTCCTGATGCGGGCCGAACTCGTAGATCATCTTGTTGTTGGACACGACCATGGCGATCGATCTTGCCATGGCGAGCATGCCGAGCGTGACCACGAACGGCGCCATGCGCAAATAGGCGATCAGGCAGCCATTGATCAGACCGACCAGGGCGGCGGTGCCCATACAGGCGACGAATCCGAACCCGATGCCGTAGCCAGCCTGCATGACCAGTCCGGCGACGATGCCGGTCAAGCCCATGAGCGAGCCGACCGACAAATCGATGCCGCCGGTACAGATCACCGCCGACATGCCCAATGCCATGATGCCGAAAAAGGCGAAATTGCGCGTAATGTTGAAGAAGTTGCGCTCGGTCAAGAACACGTCCGAGACGAACGTCATGACGATGCCGATGGCGATGATCGCCAGCAACACCCAGAACGGCTGGGTGCGCATCATCGCCTGCAACGCGGTCATTTCCCGGCGTTCGGTGATGTCTTCGCCGATCTCGGCGTGGCTGGTGCGGGTCGTGTCGCTCATGCTGATGCAATCGCTCCGGTAATCAGACCGGTGACTTCTTCCGGGCTGGTTTCGGCAATCCGCTTGTCCGCCACCTTGCTGCCACGCCTCAGCACGGCCACCCGATCGCACACCTCGAAGACATCCGGCATGCGGTGGGACACCAAAATGACCGCATGGTTGGTCTCTTTCAGCCGGTGGATCAGGTTGAGCACTTCAGCGACCTGGCGCACCGAGATCGCGGCCGTCGGCTCGTCCATCAGCACCAACTTCGGATCGGACAGCCGTGTGCGCGCGATCGCCACGGCCTGGCGCTGGCCACCCGACATCTGCTTGACCAGATCGCGCGGCCTGGTTTCGGACTTCAGCTCGCGAAAGAGCGCGCCGGCCTCCTTGAACATGCTCGGGTGATCGAGATAGCGGATCGGGCCGAACCAGCGGTACTTCTCTCGGCCGAGAAAGACATTCGCCGCCGCCGTCAGGTTGTCGCACAAGGCGAGGTCCTGGTAGACGATCTCGATGCCGCTCTTGCGCGCATCGACCGGCTTGTGGAAGTGCACCTCGCGGCCTTCGATGCGGATGGTGCCCGCGGTTGGCGGGAAATTGCCGGCGATGATCTTCATCAGGGTCGATTTGCCGGCACCGTTGTCGCCCATCAGACCCACGGCCTCGCCTGCACGCACGGTCAGATCGATGCCTTGCAGGGCATGGATCGCACCGAAGCTCTTGGCGACGCGCTGCAGCTCGAGCAGGCTCACGAGGCTTTCTCCGCGCGACGATCGAGGCCGAGCGCTTCGGCATTGACGACCAGGTTGGGATCCAGACGGCCGGCGAAGAAATCGACGATGTTCTGGGCGCTGACCGTGGCCATGCGTGCGGCGCATTCCAGCGACAGCCCGGCAATATGAGGTGTAAGCACAGCATATCTGCTGGCAATCAGCGGATTGTCCGCTTCAGGTGGTTCATGTGTAAACACGTCCAGCCCGGCCCCGTGTATTGTTTTGTTAAACAGTGCCGAAGCCAGGGCGGGTTCGTCAACACTGCCGCCGCGCGCCGTGTTCACGATGACGGCCGAGGGCTTCATGCGCGCCAGCCGGGCGGCATCGAGCAGCACGCCATCAGTCTTGGGGATGTGCAGCGATACCAGATCGGCATCGGTCAAGGCCGCATCCAGGTCATCGACCATGGTGACGTTGTCCGGCGGAGCGGTACGCTGATAGGGATCGTAAGCGAACACGTCGAGGTCGAAGCCGGCGGCCATTTTCGCCAATTGTCGGCCGATCCGGCCCAAACCGATGATGAGCAGGCGCTTGCCGGCGATCTCGCGCCCCTCCAGCGAATTCCGGTAGCCCCAGTCCGCGCTGTGGCGTGTGGCGGCATCATAGGCGAGCAGCCGGTGGCTGGCGGCAAGCAGGAGCATCATGGCATGCTCGGCCACGGACCGGGCGTTGACGTCGCCGACAATGGTCAGCGGGATGCCGCGGGCATTCAGCGCGTCGACATCGACCGTATCGTAGCCCACGCCGTGGCGCGAAACGATCTGCAACGCCGGGCACCGGTCGATGACCTCGGCGCCGAACGGCTGGGTGCGCAGCAGAATCGCGTTGGCACACGGCAGGAAGGGCTCGAGTGCTTCCGGTTCGACCGCGTTGACATAGTCGATCTGCAGATCCGGCGCGGCGTGCAGCACATCGAGGCCGCTATCATGGATCTTGCCGCCGACCAGGACGCGCGGCACCCTAATAGCCTCCCTTGTCCACGGCCGCCGTCTGCGCATGCGCGCCGATCAGTTCGCGCGCACGCGTCACCGAGGCGTTCGCCGCGCCGGCGAGCAGGCGGACATCGTTCGAGATCGTGGTCAGATCGAAGCCCCAGGCGATTGCGCGCGCGGCATAGTCGGGCGTGCCGCAATGAATGCCGGCGCGGATACCGGCGTCCTTGGCTGCGGTCAGGATCTTGTGGATGACCGCGATCATTTCGTCTTCTTCACGGTCGAAGGCCGGCGGCAGGCGGCCCTGCGCGAAGCCGAGCGCCAGATCGGCCGGTCCGATATAGACGCCGTCGAGGCCGGGTGTCTTGACGATCTCATCCAGGTGGACGACGGCATCGCCGGTTTCGATCATGGCCAGGCACAGGATTTCATCATTGGCTTCGCTGGCATAGCCTGGGCCGGCGGCGAAATTTACCCGGGTCGGTCCGAAGCTGCGCACGCCGCGCGGCGGGTAGCGGACATAGGACACCAGCGCTTCCGCCTCGGCGCGGGAATTGACCATTGGGCAGATGATGCCATAGGCGCCGGCATCGAGGGCCTTCATGATATGGCCCGGATCGAGCCAGGGCACGCGCACCATGGGCACGACACCGCTGGCGCGCATCGCCTGCAACATGGGCAGGGCGGCACTGTAGTCGAGCGCGCCATGCTGGACATCGATGGTCAGGCTGTCATAGCCCTGTGCCGCCATGATCTCGGCGCTGAAGCTGTTGCCGATCGACAGCCAGCCGTTCAGCGTCGCCTGACCCTGGGACCATTTCTGCTTCAGTGCATTCTTGATCACGGCACTGGCCTCACACGATGATCTGGGCGAGCTTGGTGTCGAGGAAGCTTTCGATGCCCTCGCTGCCACCTTCGCGGCCCATGCCCGAATACTTGACACCGCCGAACGGCGCTTCCGAGGCCGCCAGGGCGACGCCGTTGATGCCGACCATGCCGCTCTTGAGAGCCGCCACGGTGCGCCGCGCGCGTGCCATGTCCGTTGTGAAGGCATAGGCGGCCAGGCCCATGTCCGACGCATTGGCGCGCGCATAGACCTCGTCGTCGTCGGTAAAGCGGCTGATCGGCGCGATCGGGCCGAAATTCTCCTCGGCCATCACCGGCATGTCGTCGGTAACGTCGGTGAGCACGGTCGGTGCGAAGAAATGGCCGGCGTTGAACCCGGGCGGGCGCACGCCGCCGGTCACCAGCGTGGCACCAGCCGAAAGGGCGCCTTCGACAATGCCGGTGATGTCGCGCAGCCGCTTGGCGTTGATGACCGGGCCCATCTGCACCTCGGGATCAAGACCGTCGCCGAGCCTCAAGCCGCTGGCCCGCGCACTGAAGCCCTCGACGAAAGCATCATGCACCCGCTCGTGAATGTAAAAACGGTCGGGGGCGACGCAGACCTGACCGGCATTGGCGTATTTGGTCGGCACGACGACATCGAGCGCGGCGTCGAGATCGGCGTCGTCGAACACGATCAGCGGCGCGTTGCCGCCCAGTTCCATCGAGACTTTCTTTACCGTGTCCGCGGCATCGCGGATCATCTGCTGGCCGACGCGCGTCGAGCCGGTCAGCGACACCTTGCGCACCGCTTGGGCGGCCATGATCGGGCCGTAGGTATCATCGGTCGCGCCGACGACGAGATTGACCGTGCCGTCCGGCAGTTCGCCGGCGCGCAGGCAATCGATCATGACCATGGCCGTGCCCGGCGTTTGGCTGGACGGTCGGGCGACGACCGAACAGCCGGCGGCCAGTGCAGGGGCGATCTTGCGTGCGAGCAGCGCTGCCGGAAAGTTCCAGGCGGTGAACGCCGCGGTGATGCCGACCGGTTCGCGCAAAACCTCGAAGCGGCCGCCGGGCGCGCGGCTCTCGATGATGCGGCCGTAGATCCGACGCGCTTCTTCGGCATACCAGCGGAACTGGTCGATCGAGAGGCCCCACTCGCGTTTCGATTGCGCCAGCGGCTTGCCGGTCTCGAGCGTGATCATGCGTGTGGCTTGGTCGGTGCGCGCACGCATGGCATCGGCGATCATATGCAGGGCATCGGCGCGCTCGAAGGCACTCTTCGACCGCCAGGCAGCCAAGCCCCGGCCCGCCGCGGCGATGGCGTCTTCGGTGTCGGCCTTGGATGCCAGCGCCACCTGGCCCAGCGACTGCTCGCTCACCGGACTGAAAACGTCTCCAGCCGTTGTGCCCTTGCACCAGCTGCCGTCAATGAACAGGCCAAAGCCGGCATACGGGTTCCCGCTCATGCGATCTCCTCAACACGCACGACGCGCCGCTCGGCCAGGGAGCGATACGCCGCCTCCGCCAGGACAAGGGCGCGGCGGCCGTCCTCGAATCCGACCTCGGGCGGGGTGCCGTCTTTGATGTGAGCCACGAAGCTGGCCAACTCGGCCATGAAGGCCTCGTGGTAGCGTTCAATGAAGAAATACTGATAAGGTGCGGATGCTTCAGATTGTTCTGCATTGAAGCGGCGCAACTCGTGCGGCTTGCGATTGTCGCTCAGCAGCATGCCCTGGCTGCCCAGCAGCTCGACGCGCTGGTCGTAGCCATAGACCGCCGTGCGCGAATTATTGATGTGGCACTGCTTGCCGTCGGCCGTGCGCATGAGGAGCATGGCGGTGTCGTGATCGTTCAGTTCGGTCATCAGCGCCGGATCGATCATGCGCGCGGCCATGGCGAACACCTCGACCGGCTCGTCGCCGAGCATGAAGCGGGCGAGGTCGAAGTCATGGATGGTCATGTCGCGCAGCAGGCCACCGGCGGCCTGATAATAGCTGCGTGGCGGCATGCCTGGATCGCGTGAGGTGATCACCACCTGATGCAACGCGCCGATCTCGCCAGCGAGACAGGCCTCGCGCGCGGCGCGATGTCCGGGATCGAAGCGACGGTTGAAGCCGATCTGAACCGGTACCGGGCTGCCGGCGATCCGCTCGGCGCAGAGATTGACCCGCTTCAGATCCAGATCGATCGGCTTCTCGCACAAGACCGGCTTTCCGGCCGCAACCGCCTGCTCGATATACTCCGCGTGGGTTTCCGTCGAAGTGGCAATCAGCACGGCCTCGACAAGATCGGCAGCGAAGACGTCCTCGGCGTGCTCGGCGATGGCGACGCCGCCGCCCGATGCCGCCGCCTCGGCGCTTGGCCGGTGGACATCGTAGACCATGACCAGTTCGGTATCCGGGTGTTGGCGCAGATTGGCCGCATGCATCTTGCCGATGCGCCCGCAGCCCAAGACAGCGAACCGCACGCTAACCCTCCTTGACGATCTTTATTGCTGTTTTCTGTTGTTCGCAATTTTTGTTGCAAAGCTTGATCTACGTCAATATTTTTCTCGCAACACCATGCCAACGAACCAAACGGGGAGGCGGAGCATGCCTGGCAAGACCGTGCGTCTGACCATGGCGCAGGCCCTGGTGCGCTACCTGTGCAACCAGTTCACCGAGATCGACGGCGCACGTGTGCCCCTGTTCGCCGGCGTTTTCGGCATTTTCGGCCACGGCAATGTCACCTGTCTGGCCGAAGCGCTTGAAACGGTGCAGGACAGGCTGCCTACCTGGCGCGGTCAGAACGAGCAGTCGATGGCGCTGGCCGGCATCGCTTTTGCCAAAGCGAGACGGCGCCGTCAGATCATGGTCGCGGTCAGCTCGATTGGCCCCGGTGCCACTAATATGATTACGGCTGCCGGTGTCGCGCATGCCAATCGGCTGCCGATCCTGTTGTTGAGCGGTGATGTGTTCGCCAATCGCCGGCCCGATCCGGTGCTGCAACAGGTCGAGCATTTCGGCAATCCGACCATTTCGGTAAACGACGCCTTCAAGGCGGTCACGCGCTATTGGGATCGCATCACGCATCCCGAGCAGATCATCTCATCGCTGCCGCAGGTGGTCGCGACCATGCTCGATCCGGCTGACTGCGGTCCGGCCTTTCTGGGCTTGTGTCAGGACACGCAGGAACTGGCCTTCGATTACCCGGCGGCGTTCTTCGAGCCGACGGTCCATCGCATTCCGCGCGCGCGGCCAGATGATCGGGCGCTGGCAGACGCGGCACAGCTTTTGAAGGATGCCAAGCGGCCGCTGATCATTGCCGGCGGCGGCGTCCGCTATTCCGGTGCCGAGGAACTGCTCGCCAGTTTCGCCATAGCGCGCGGTCTGCCGCTGGCGGAGACCATCGCCGGCAAGGGCACGGTCACGCACGATCATCCGGCCCACATCGGCCCGATCGGCGTTATCGGCTCGAGTTCGGCCAACGCTATGGCCGAGCAGGCGGATGTCATTCTCGCGGTTGGTACCCGCTTGCAGGACTTCACCACCGGTTCGTGGACCTCGTTCGCTCCGGATGCGCGGTTCATTTCGATCAATGCCGCACGCTGGGATGCGACCAAGCACCGGGCGCTGGCGGTTGTCGGTGATGCAAAGGCATCGCTGGAGGAGCTCGATGTCGTCCTCGGCGGCTGGCGGGCCGAGGCATCATGGATGGCGCAAGGCGTGGAGGCGTTCGCCGCCTGGAACAGCCTCCTGGATGAACGGCAGAAGCCGACCAACGCACCCGTGCCGACCTATGCCCAGGTGATCGGTGTCGTGAACCGTGCTGCGGCCGAGCGCGACTGCGTGATTGCCGCTGCCGGCGGCGTCCCAGGCGAAGTGACCAAGGGCTGGCGGATCAAGGCACCGCACACCTTCGATTGCGAGTTCGGCTTTTCCTGCATGGGCTACGAGGTCGCCGGCGGCTGGGGGGCTGCCATGGCCGCCGAACAGGGTAGCACACCCATCGTCATCACCGGCGATGGCTCGTACCTCATGTTGAACGGCGATATCTATTCTTCCGTCTTGAGCGGTCACAAGATGATCGTCGTAATTTGCGATAACGGCGGCTATGCCGTCATCAATCGTCTGCAGAACTTCAAGGGCGGCGCTTCCTTCAACAACCTGATCAAGGACTGCCGGGTCAAAGAACCGTTTGGCGTCGATTTCGCCAAGCACGCCGAATCCATGGGCGCGCTGGCCAGGCACGTCGACAGCCTTGCCGATCTCGAGCACGCTCTCGAATGGGCCAAGACGACCGATCGCACGACAGTGATCTCCATCATTACCGACGCCTATGCCTGGATGCCGGGCGATGCCGCTTGGGATGTCGGCGTGCCGGAGGTCAGTGAGCGTGCCGAGGTGCGCGCGGCGCGTGCCGAGCAGGACAAGATCCGCGCCAAGCAGCGCATCGGGGTCTGACATGAAAGCCTTGCTCGGCATCGCTCCGATCGCCTGGACCAACGACGATCTGCCAGAGCTTGGCGGCGACACCTCGCTCGAGACCTGTCTGAGCGAGGCGCGCGCTGCCGGTTTTTCCGGGATCGAGACCGGTGGCAAGTTCCCGCGCGATCCGGCCGTGCTCGGGCCGATCCTCGAAGCTCACCAGATGCGGCTGTGCGGCGGCTGGTATTCCGGCACATTGCTCGACAATGACATCGAGGCAGAAAAAGACCGCATTGCCGAGCAGATGCATCTGTTCAAGGCGATGCACGCGCCCTGCATCGTCTATGGCGAAACCGCCGGCACCATCCAGGGTGAGCGTAGCACATCCTTGGATCGACGCCGCCGGCTGGATGAAGCGCAGATCCGCGACTACGGCCACAAGCTGACCGCGTTCGCCGCTTGGTGCAGCGAACAGGGCATGCCAATCGCCTTTCATCATCACATGGCGACCGCGATCGAAACGGAAGACGATCTCGATCTGCTCATGACGCACTCCGGGCCTGAGCTGCCGCTGCTGTACGATCCCGGCCACATAGCGTTCGCCGGCGGTGATGTCTTGCGCGTCATCGACAAGTACGGCGGCCGCATCAGCCATTTTCACGCCAAGGACGTGCGCGCGGCGGTCATCAACGCCCTGGATCGCTCACGCGAGAGCTTTCTCGATGCTGTGCTCAAAGGGGCGTTCACGGTGCCCGGCGATGGCGCACTCGACTTTGCCGCCATCGTCCAGCGGCTCGCCGATCACGGCTATCAGGGCTGGTTCGTGGTCGAGGCCGAACAGGACCCAGTCAAGGCGCCACCGGCGCAATACGCCCGCATCGGCCATGCCGAGCTTGTGCGCGTTCTGGGCGCCGCCGGGTACGAGATCGTTGAGGAATGCTTATGAACCGTTTGGACGACAAGATCGCCATCGTCACGGGCGGCACGCAGGGCCTGGGCGCTGCCATCGCACGGCGCTTTGCCGACGCCGGTGCGGCCGCGATCGTCACCTGCGGCCGGAATGCGCAAAAGGGCGATGCGGTCGCTGCCGCCATCACCGATGCCACCTCGGTGCCGGTGCATTGCGTGCCCGCCGATCTGGGCAAGGTGGAGGAGTGTCGCCAGGTCGTCGCCGAAGCCGATCGGCGCTACGGCCGGGTCGACATCCTGGTCAATGCGGCCGGCGTGACCGATCGCGGCACGATCCTGGATACGTCGCCGGAGCTGTTCGATGCCATGTTCGCGGTCAACGTCCGCGGGCCGTTCTTCCTCATGCAGGATGTCGCCAAGATCATGATCCGTGAGGGCATTGCCGGCGCGATGGTCAATATCGGCTCGGCCAGCGCGCTGGCGGGACAGCCGTTCATCGCCGCTTATTGTGCCTCGAAAGGCGCGCTGGCGACGCTGACCCGCAACACGGCCTTCTCGCTGATGCGCAATCGCATTCGGGTCAACCAGCTCAATATTGGCTGGATGGCCTCCGACGGCGAAGACCGCATCCAGCGCGAATATCATGGCGCCGATCCGGACTGGCTGGACAAGGCCGCCGCCGAGCAGCCATTCGGTCGCCTGCTCGCCCCGGAAGAGGTCGCCCGCGCCGTGGCCTATCTGGCGTCCGAGGATGCCGGCATGATGACCGGAACGGTGGCGCATTTCGATCAGTCGGTCTGGGGGGCCTATCCGTTCGCGCCGCCGACGCCGCCCGAACCTATGGCGCTCTGAACCAAGCTCAATCGGCGGTCGCAACCGGTATGCGCGGCCGAGACGCCGCTGCGCCATCGGCTTCCTGGCGCGCTGCCAGGCCGAGCGCCACGGCATGGGCGAGGCACATCGGCGCCGCCAGCGAGCGCGAGAAGGTGTATTCCGGCTCGGGCACGGCGAACAGGACGCGCGCGCATTTCGCCAGCGGTGACAGCGTGCTGTCGGAAATCGCGATGATCGGCACGTCGCGCTCGGCCGTCTGCTCGACGATGTTGACCACCTCGTTGGCATAAAAGCGAAACGATACCGCCACGAGGACATCGCGGGGCGTGATCAGCTTGGCCATGTGCGTGGCCAGACCGCCGCTGGCATCGAGCAGCGACACACGCTTGCCGATCATGGTCAAGACATAGCGCAACAGCAGCACGATCGGCTCGGAGCGGAGCTGGCCCAGCAGGTAGATCGTATGGGCTTCATGCAGCAGATCGATCGCCGCGCGCAGATCCCGCTCCTGGACCGTGTCTATTAGATCTTCGATCGAGGCGATGTCGCGCAGGGCCACTTCGCGCAGGTGCACCGAAGCGCCGTTGTCCGGCCGTTCATCGATCTCGCTGCGCATGCGCGCGGCGCGTGCCTCGAAGCCGGGCGCTGCGGTGACGAGACGCTGGCGAAACAACTCCTGCAAGTCACGAAAGCCGCTGAAGCCGAAGAGCTGAGCAAAGCGGACCAGCGAGGACGGATGCACTTGGCATTTCTGCGCCAGTGAATTGACCGAGCCGACGGCCATTTCATTGGGATGCTGGGTCAGGTATTCGGCGATAAGCTTGTTGGTCTTGCTCAAGCGCGCATAGCGCTCGTGCACCTGGCGTATCAGCCCCTCATATTCCACTGGTCGCGAGCTCGTGTTACAGCGAACGGTCTCTTCGCAACAAATATGCTGAAACGGTCGGGTTCTGCAACAATTGCTGCAAGAACCGGGAGGCGGTCCCTAGCGCGGTTGCTCGAGCGACATGATATAGGCGACCACATCGTCGATTGTGTCACGATCGAGCACGAGGCCCATCTGCGGCATGCGGCCGTGCTGCGGCGGGTAGATGATCCGACCGAGGATCTGCTCGGGCGAACGATAGACGGCAATCGCTGCGAAGCTCGGCGGGTATTGCTTGAAGGCACCGTCCGCGCCGACATCGTGGCATGCAACGCACATCTCCGTAGCGACCCTCTCGCCATTGGCCAGATCCTGTGCCTGGCCGGCGCCGGCGACGAGCAGACTTGTGGCCCAGACGATCAGACGCGCAGCAATCCGTTTCATCTGGTGCCCCCATTTTCTGGTGCTGTGCCGGGTGAATGTGCCTATCAGCAGCAGTTTACCAGCACTGTCCCCGGCATGCGACGCTTCGATGCCGCCGCCTCGTCGCGAGGATGTCACGTCCAGCGGTCAGGGTCCGGGCAAGGCGTTTGGATACCTGATGATGAAGCTGATCCACCTCACCGACCTCCATCTCGTACCCGCACCCAGGCTGGTCTATGGCCTGGATCCCAGAGAGCGCCTGCGCCTGGCCATCGCGGATATCAACAGCAAGCACGCCGATGCTGCCGCCGTGGTCATCAGCGGCGATCTGGCCGATCGCGGCGAGCTAGGGGCCTATACGACGCTGCGCGAGCTGCTGCAGGAACTGCGCCTGCCGGTCTATCTCGGGATCGGCAATCACGATGACCGCACCACGTTCCTCAAAGTGTTCAGCGACTATCCGGTGGATGCCGGCGGCGTCTGCCAGATGGCCTGGACGATCGACGGTCGTCAGTTTCTCATGCTCGACAGCGTCGGCGGGGCTGGCGACGGCGGGGTCTTGAGCGAAGATCGGCTCGCCTGGCTGGATGCGCGCCTCTGTGAGCGACCGGGACAGCCGGCTTACGTATTCTTGCACCATAACCCGGTGCCCTGTGGCCTCGCGTTCGAAGACAGCATCATGTTGCAGGACGCGGTGGGGCTGGCCGAGGTGCTGAACCGCCATGATCAGGTGCGCTTCATGGCCTTCGGCCATGTCCACCGCGCGTATTTCGGCGTTTGGTATGGCGTGGCTTACGCGTCGCTGCCGGGCCTCAATCACCAGACGGCGCTCGACTTTCAGGCAGCCGAGCGCGGCTCGCCCGGCAGTCACGAACCGCCGGCCTATGGCGTCATGCTCATCGATGACCGCGGTGATGTGGTCTATCACCTCCATCACTTCCTGGATAACAATCCCAAATATTTCTACAGCAGCGCACTCAACGAAGCGCCGAGCTATGAAGACTTCCTCGCCCGTGTCGAACACCAGCGCACCGATCCCGCCTATCGCTGACGCACAAGCCGCGGCCGACACCGTTCGCTCGGCCGTGCAGGCCTATGCGTGCGGGGACGTCGAGCGGGCGGCGAGCCTGTTCGAAGACGCCGAGCGCCTTGCGGCAGGTACGCCGTTCGCGGCCCGGGTTGGCTACAATGTGGCCGTGTTCTTGCGCAAGACGGGGCGGTTGGCCGACGCGCGCGCCAAGCTCGATGCCGTCCTGGCACGTGAGGCCGACATGGCCGCGGCCTGGCTTGAGCTGGGGCTCACGCTCGCTGATCTGAGCGATCTCGACGCGGCCGAAGGGGCCTTGCGGCTCGCGTCGCGCCTGGGTGCCGACGAGGTTGCCACGCATCACGCTCTGGCCATGGTCGCGTTTCGGCTTGGCAAATGGGCCGAGTGTCTGGCGCATCTGGCCAGGCTCGGCCCGGCCGACCAGGCGACCGCGCTTTTGGTCGTACGCGCGCTGTTCGAAGCGGGTCGCAGCGACGAAGCCTGGGCGTTGGCCGGACAAATCGGCCAGGCGGCACCGGAATGCGCCGCCGATCTGCTCAAGGCGACCACACGGCGGGCGCGCGGCGGATTTCATCTGAGCGAGCAGGCAACGGCCATCAGGTTGGGCGTGGTGAGCGAAAGCGCTTGCGATAGCCCCCGGGCGTCCCGCTGATCGCATCGGTGGTGTCGACGAACTGCGCGGCGTCGTCGCCGTCCAGAGCGGAAAACGCGGCGCGCTGATCGCGTGGCACCGCCAGCACCTGCGCCACCGGCGTGCCGGCTCTGAGAATTCCTACGAAATCGGGTGCTGTCCACCATGCCGGGAAATGGATCAGCCCGTGGCTGAAGGCATCGGTGTCGACCAGGCCGGTGAGCGTGCGAAACGGCAGATCGAAGCGATTGCACGGGTGCTGAACGAGCAAGGCAAAGCCTGGCGGTGTCTCGATCGTCCAGGGGTTCATGAACTTGACGACGGCCTCGCCCGGGACGTGAAACGGTGCCCCCTCGGCCTGGGCGCTGACATGCAGCCCCATCGGCGCGCGCGGCGCCTGCTCCAGTCGGCAGGGCGGCAGATCCCAATCCCAGGAAAAGGCTCCGGCACGCACGTCGACATCGGCGGCGAGACGCATCATCCAGCCGGTTGACATGGCATCCAGCACCGGCGGGCACTGCTTCACCGTGCGCACATCCCTGTCGACCAGGGCGGAGTAGGCACTCGCCGGCATGGCCTTGAGCCAGTCGGGCAGCATGGCGCGCGCGGGCAGGGGCTCAGGCAGCAGGTCGCGCCATTCCGGCGGACAGCGGAAGGTCAAACAGGCGGACCTGTCGGCCTCAGCGTTTGGCGAACTTGGCTTTGCGCTCGCGTTCTTTGAAAGAGACATACGCCACGGCTGCAATGACGGTGATGACAACGAAAATCACGCCAATGACATTGATGACCGGTGACAGACCGAAACGGAAGCGTGAACCGATTTCCGTGACCAGGGTCCAATCGCCGCCGATGGCGAAAATCGTCGTGTTGTAGTTCTCGAAACTTTGCAAGAAGGCGACCACGGCGGCAGTGAGGATAGTCGGCATCAAGAAGGGCAGGGTGATGCGGCGGAAGGTGAACACGTTGGAGGCGCCGAGATCGAGAGCGGCCTCTTCCAGCGTGCGGTCCTGACGCTGCAGCCTGGCCATGAACATCAGCATCGAGTAGGACGCGATAAAGCTGGACTGCGCGATCACGGTCAAGAACAGCCCGGCCGGGACATCGAAGCGCCGCCAGAAGATCAGCGTCGAAACGCCGAGAATGATGCCGGGTGTCAGCAACGGCGAAACCATGACGGCATAGAGCGTGGTATTCCACCGGCCCTGCAGCCGCGTGAGCAGGAACGCCCCCGCCAGGCCGAGCGGCAGCGACAGGCAGACGACGCCGACGGCAACCAGGATCGAGTTCCACAAGCCCTGCAGCATGCGCTGGTCATTGGCCAACTCGCCGAACCACTTCAGCGTCCAGCCGCGCCACTGGGTGACCGACGGGTACTCGTAGGCATTGAACGCCGCCAGCGCCATGACGATCAGCGGCAGGAACAGGTAGGCGAAAAACACCACCAGATAGGCGTTGAGAATGACCTCCGACCAGTCGCGGCCGGTGCCTGTCCGCGCGCTGGTCGGAAGGGTAGCCGCCGTCGCGACGCTGCTCATTTGGCGATCTCCTTCACGCCGACACCGAAGACGCGCATCATGATCAAGATGAACACCAGGCAGGCGATCAGCAGGCTGAAGGAATAGGCCGCGCCGAGGTTCCAGTTCTGGCTCTCGTAGAACTGTCGATAGATGAGCTGGCTGAACCAGTCGCCGGATTTGCCGCGCGTCATGATCTGCGGCACGGAGTACGAACCGGCCGAGAGCATGAAGGTCATGATGCATCCGACCGCGATGCCCGGCTTGGCGTGCGGGATGACCACCCGCAAATGCGTCTTGATGGTCGAGGCGCCCAGATCACGCGCGGCCTCGACCTGGTTGCGATCCAGGGTCTCGACCGTGTTGTAGATTGGGAAGATCATGAACAGGACATAGGCGTAGATCAGCGCGACAAACACCGAGCCGGGATACTCCAGGAACGGTACCCAGCTGCGGTCCTCGAAGCTGACCAGGCCCAAAACCTGCAGGAACGAATTGATCACGCCCTGGTAGTCCAGGATCATCAGCCAGGCGTAGACACGCAAGAGCTCGTTGATGGCATACGGGATGATCAGGCCCAGCATCATCAGCGCCGCCCGCTGCGGCGTGGCAACGAAGGCAATGGCGTAAGCAATCGGGTAACAGACGATCAGTGCCAGCGCCGTCACCGCCAGGGCGTAAACGATCGTCTTGATGAAGATGTAGAAATGCAGGCTCGACATCTTCGTGTAGTTTTGCAGGCCATAGACCTTGGGCGGGTCGGTCTCCTGGGCCTCCATCTCGGCAATCTGCTGCTCGAGCTCCTGAAGCTGCGCTTCGATGGCGGGTTTGTCTTCCGCAGGCGCGGCGGCCAGATCGAGCTCGAGCGTCGAATAGTCGTTCCAGGCGCGGTCGATGCGCACCGACAGGCCGACATCGCGGTCTTTCGACCACAGCGACTGGTCGAGCATGAACGCTTGAGGCAGGATGATGAGGATCAGTATCCAAAAAGCGGCGAGCGTGACGATGATCGTCGTCAGAGTCGTGCCATAGGCTCGGGTCAGCTCACGCATGGGCGAGCGGCCCCTCGCGCATGACCACGGCATCGCGCGCGGCAAAGCCCAGCTCCGCGCTGTGGTCCGGCACGCCGCTGCCGATATTGGCCTGATGGACCATCAGCTCGCGGCCATTGGCGTCGAAATACAGGTTGACGAAGGCGCCTTCGAGATCGCGCCGCTTGAACTGCGCCGTCAAGCGATTGTCCGGTGCCTGGCCGTTGACCAGCACGGTGCGTTCAGGCCGGACGAACAGCATGGCGTCATCGCCCTGGCGGATGTCGTCGCGCGCCATGCCGCGCAAGGGGCCGAAACCGGTTTCGATCTCGGCCTCACTGCCGGCGACCTTGATCACCCGGCCATTGAAAACGTTGTTCTCGCCGACGAAGGTGGCGACGAAAGGCGATGCCGGTGCGTCGTAGATCTCATCGGTGGTGGCGACCTGCTCGACCGCACCCTTGCGCATCACGGCGATGCGATCCGACATGGTCAGCGCTTCACCCTGGTCATGGGTGATGAAGATGAAGGTGACGCCGGTGGCCCGCTGGATGCGCTTGAGCTCGGCGCGCATGTTCTGGCGCAGCTTGAGATCGAGCGCCGAGAGCGGCTCATCGAGAAGCAGGACGGCCGGCTCGACCGCCAGACCACGGGCAATGGCCACGCGCTGGCGCTGACCGCCGGACAGTTCGCCTGGGCGCTTGTCTTCGTGGCCGATCAGTCCGACGAGCTGCAACAGCTCCATGGCGCGATCGCGCCGCTCGCGAAACGAGACACCGCGCGCTTCGAGACCGAAAGCGACGTTCTCCCAGACGGTCATCAAAGGAAACAGCGCCAGGTTCTGGAAGATAAGTGCCGTTGGCCGGCGGTTCGGGCCAAGGCCGCGCATGTCCTCGCCACCGATCAGGACGCGACCCTCGCTCGGCTCGATGAAGCCGGAGACCATGCGCAAGATCGTCGTCTTGCCACAGCCGGATGGGCCCAGGACCGAGAAAAACTCGCCGGCGTTGATGTTCAGATCGGTGCGCTGCACGGCGGTGAAGTCGCCAAAGCGCATGACCACGCCATCGAGCGTTACGTCCTTACCTCGCATCCAGCCACTCCCCCGATCGGCTGTCGGTTCAAGCGAAACGGCGGGCGCGACGACGCCGCACCCGCCGACAACAGGCGCGTCAGGCGTTGGTGATCTGCTCGACATACTCCTGGCGCAGCGCCGCGAAGTACGGCGTGTCCGCCTGCCACCACCACAGGTTCGCCAGAGTCTCTTCGGTGTAGACCTCGTTGAACTGGCGGGAGTATTCCTCGCCCGCGTGTTCGGCGGCACCCTTGACGACGGTGTTGTAGCCGAGACGGGCCGCGAAATCGCCGGCCATCTCGGGCTTGAGGAAGTAGTTCATCAGCTCGTAGGCCTGATCGACGTTCTGCGCACCCGAGGCCAGAGCGATGCCGTCGATCCAGGTGATGCCACCCTCTTTCGGCATACGATAGCGGAAGTTCGGATTGTCGCGCGCGAGCAGCAGACCGGTGGTGTCCCAGGTCTGGCCGACCGTGCAGCCGGCATCGGTGAACGCCGCGGTGGCCTCGGTGGCGTTGTTCCAGAACGCGCCGATATTGTCTTTGCGCTCGATGATCCACTGGGTGCAGGCGCCCCAGACGCGGCGTGCATCCTCTTCCGACTTGTAGACATCGAGCATACGGTTGCTCGGCACCTCGCCGGTGGCATCGAGCAGCAGGCCGACGCCCATGATCACGGACTTCTGACGGAACGCCGCCTGGCCCTTGGCCTCCGGCACCCAGAGCATGCCGTAGGAGACGTCGCCGTCCTCGGTCGGGAAGACCGAGTTGTCGAAGGTGATCGCCTCGGTGCCCCAGTCATAGGGCACGCCGTAGCGCTTGCCGCGATAGGCGGCGCCGAGCTGGATCGAATCGCGCCACATGCTCTCGACCAGATTGTCGACCGCGATGCGGCTTTCGTCGATCGGCTGCAGGGCGTCATTCTGGTGGTAGTTCGGCACGTTGGTCATCGACGGCCACAGCAGATCGAAGCCCTGACCGGCAGAGGCCTTGAGCTTGTTCTCGGCTTCGTCATTCGATCCGAAGGTCGAGTATTCGATCTTGATGCCGGTGTCCTTTTCGAACGACGGGCCGATATGCTCTTGCACGGCACCGACGATATCGCCCCAGGCGAACAGCTTGACGCTGCCCGAGCTGGACAGGGCATCATGGGCACGCAGAACGACCGGCGCAGCAGCCACAGCTGCAGCACCTTTGATAGCGGTACGACGATCCAGGGTCATTTCGGGCTCCCTCCCAATGAACGGAAGCCGGATACACCGCCTTTGCGACGGTTTCGTTGCAATATTGTGCGTATCGGTGCTTTGTTTTCGCGAATGCTTGGGCGCGTCAAATACTTATAGGCGAAAGACCACCTCGCCAATGATCGGCACTGTCGATGCCTTGTCAAAAACCGTCCCGGGACCTTGCGCAACTATTAAGTGACCCAGCGCACACTGTCTTCGTCATTTGCGCAGACGTGTAAGCCTGTCCCGCCTAGGCAAACACTTCGTTACCCGTGGGCTCGACATGCTCGACCAGGTTCATCTCCTGGCGCAGGGCGGCCAGTTCGGCATACATCCGCCGGCGCGCGCGGCTCTGATTGCCGAGTGGCCGGTGCTCGGGGATGCTGTGCCAGGGATTGATCTTGATGTTGCGGGCAAAGCTCATTTGCGCCGCAGTATTAAAGGTCTGCTTGGGGATATCGATACGTGCGACCGGCACCCAGGGCGACAGGCTCTCCGGCCAGCGGATCGACGCGTCCTCGATCGGCATGCGATGCGCATCGGTCTGCACCTGCACGAGCAGATCAAAGGCGACGTCCTTCTCGTTCAGGGTTTTTGCCATGTTGTCGCGCAAGTAGTGCTCTGGCACCGGGCCGAACGGCAGGCCGGGGATGCGCCGTTCGACCTTGGTGAGCGGCATGAACGAGTAGAGCATTGCTTGCCCCTCGCCGAGCAGATAGGGCACGCAGCTATAGTAACGCTGGCCAAGCGGGTTGTATTGTGTTTCGTTCCACAAGCCCTGCATGAGAAAATCGAGGACGTGCGGGTCGCGCGGATCGAGAAAATACCAGATCGGCTCGTCGATCAGGCTCCAATATTGCAGCTTGGCATTGACCTTCGTATTTGGCGTCACGAAGGTCACGGTGCTCACCGCCGGCATGTCCTGGGTGAATCTCTCATCATCCATCAACTTCGGTCCGGGCACATCCATCAACTTGATGGACATCGAACCGAAGCCGACATCGTGGATGTCCTTGGGCACATCCGGACCGGGGCCGGCAAAGCGGATATAGGCAGGATAGCTGCGCTCCGTGGCGAAAATGCCTTTGCGCAAATGCTCGGGCAGGCCGGCCTTGACCGTCACTGTGGCGCGCACCAGCCCGTGGGTCTTGGTATTGCCGCCGCGCTCGAACGCGCCGGGCAGGAAGTGGCCCATCATCTGTTTGCGCATCAGATCGATGATGTCCTGCAGCGCCTGGTCTTCCCATTCGAAGTGCTTTTCCTCAGCCAGGCCCAGGCCGAGATCCTTGCGGCCGAGGTTCTTCAGGAACTGGATGCCTTTGGCCGTCGGTTCGCGGCTGAAGCGATTGAGCGTCGGGCGAAACCAGGGCTCGAGCCGGCGTTCCAGACGGAGACCGGTTTCGAGAATGCGGTGCGCGGCACGAAGCAACATGGGTGGTCTCCCCCCGGTTTTGTCTTTGTTGGCTCAGCCGGGCTTGCGGGCGATGAAGCGCAAGGCACGCAGGCTGGGCATGAAGAAATAGCCGCCGCCGCGCAGCGTGACGAAGGCGGGCAAGCCCTCAAGGCGACGCGCGACGCCGGTCGCATCGGGGATGGTGAAGCGATCGGTGGCCGAGCCATTGATCAAGGGCGCGCGCGAGCCGAGAAGCGGGTCGCCTTCGCCCTGAACGCCGTCGAAGGTCGAGGCGTTGATCCAGGCATCTTGCACGAACTCGAACTGGCGCACGAGATTGGCGCACAAGCAAATGAAATGCAGGCCGCGCTCGGCGTCCGGCCCAGGCTTCAGCGCCTCGTCGATCGGCAGGTGATCGCCGTATTCGCGGCCACGGCGCAGCAGACGATGGAAGCGGCTGGAGGCGACCAAATCGTGACGGCCCTGTTTACCGTCCTCGCGACCGCGAAAGCCCAGCCGGGCCCAGAACCGCGTCCAGAAACCGCGCACGCCCGGCGGGTAGTCGCCCGTGCGCGGGTTGGCGCGGCGGATATGGGCGCCTACCGGGCAACGCCTGCCGTCGAGATCACTGTCATAAAGAAACAGGTTGCCGCGCCGGCCGCCGGGGATTTCGGCATCGCCTTCGGGCATCAACGGCGTACCGTCACGCTGGCGACCGACCATGGCGGCGCCCAGGCGCTCGCGCTCGTCGCTATCGCCGTTCGCGGCGTGATCCAGGTGTTGCCAGAAGGCTCGCACATCCTGGTGCAACTGGCGGAACACCAGATAGCTGCCGTTGCGGCCGAAATCGCGCAAAGCCGGCTGGTCCTCGGCCGGTGCCAGATCGTCGGCGCCGGGGCTTTGCGGCTCGAGCATCGGCCTTGGTGCGTACTCGCCGTATTCGTTGCTATAGCCGAGCAGCACTTCGCCAAGAGCCAGGTGGTTGGCATAGGCGTCACGCTCATGACGATCCGTAGAGAACGCCTGCGCCCAGTCGATCGCCGGCTGGCTGATGCCATCGATGAAGCCGAACGGTTCGATCGGGCCGATATCCTTGGTCGGCAACACGTGCCCCACGTTGAAGGCTGCATCGAAACCGGCGTCGCAGATGGCCACCCGATGGGCGTCGATATCCCGGTGGGCGTAGAGCATGAGCAGGACATGCGGCGGCGTCTGTCCCCAGTGCCAGCGCTCCGGCGCGTTGTGCGCCACATCGCCCAGCCGACGCGAACGGCTGTCCTCGCCGGCCATGCCATAGAGAAACTCATGGCTGAACTGCTCGATCAGGGCGTCGTCGAGCCCAAGAGCGCGCAGGCCGTCGGCGCTGAACGCGATCTGCACGGCCGTGTCCGGCGGTGGTGCTTTGCGCTCGGCATCGGTCACCGGCAGCTCGGCCAGCCAGGCACAGGCACGCGCTGCGTCGCGCACGTTCAAGAGAAGGAAGACCGCCTCGGTCAGTCGGCCATGGGCAAAGCGCACCAGACCCTGGATGTCGGCGTAGTCGATGCTCGGATCGGGCTTGGTCATAGCCGGGCCAACCAGTCACGCAGGCCGGCATCGCCGAGCGGGCGGCGCTCCAGCCCCTGGCGAATCCGGCTGTTTTCGGCGAGTTGGAAGGCGGTCAGACCGGGATAAGCCTTGTACCAAACATCGGTCTTGATCTGATGCCGCCGCAAGAAACGCTTGAACTTCTCTTCCTGTTCGGCACCGCCTTTGACCAGGTTGCGCGTTGCCGGATAGCCGACGCCATTGGAAAAGACCAAGTTCAGGCCCCAGGCGACCTTGTTAATGAAGTCATCCATGTAGCTTTCGAGCGAACCGTCATAGTTCGAACAAAACAGCATGCGCCGTTTGTCTTCCAGGAAGACCCAGCGCGCGAAATGGATGGTTTTCACCCGGGTCAGATAGCCCCGGCCGAAGACATGCCGTGCTGAATAGTCGAGCAGGTAGAGAAAGAAGCTCGCCGCATTGCGCCGAAAAGCGCCCGGCTTGACGTCGCCGGCCGCGGAGAACGGGTTGGTGATGTCGTGATCCTCCATGGCGCTGAAGGCGACGATATCCGCCGTATCCGGCCGCGGCAGCACTTCCGGATCGCTGGTCTCCAAGGCGCGCAGGCGCAGGTACAAAAATGGCAGGGCGATCAGCACAAGCGGTGAGATGAGGATCAGCCCGAGCGGCACAAGGATGAGGTGTGCCACCTCGCGCATGAACCACAAAGCCGGTGTCGGCGTCGGCGCTGTCAGCGGCAGCCGTCCCTGGCTTTGCTCCTCACGCACATGGGCGACCAGCGCATCGTACAGCTTGGCCGGATCGTCTTTGCCGTGGTCAGCCACCGCTTGCGGCAGCCTCGCGGACAAGGCGTTGTGCAAGGCGGCTTCTTCATGCACCTGGCGCACCGTGCGCCCGCGCATGTTCACATAGTTGGCGGCTTCGACGACGTTGCGGGCGCGCAGCCAGGAGGTCAGGTCGCCGGTTTCCGGGAAATCCTGACAGTGGCCGAACAGGCGGCGCAGGCCGGGCGCCGCGATCTGCACCAGATCGTCGAAGAAACTTGCCCGATCGCCATCGATATCACACAGCAATACCAAGCTCGGCGGGAACGCTCGCGGCGTTTCGCCGTGAACCTCGATATCACGCCAGGCCGGGAAGGTGAGCACAAACAGGCGCGCCACATGCACCCGCTCGAGCCGGCGAAACGGCAGGAGTGCGTTGTTCGGATCGGCGAAGCCCGGCCGGGTGTTCATCCCCGCGAGCAGCGAGCGCAACGGCTCGATCTGCCCGTCCTTGATCGGAGCCAGAACCATGATCGTGGTTTGCGGGGTCACGGCGGCGCGTCCGGCCGGTCGCTCAAGCGGCGGCGGCGGTGGCTTGCGCTTGATCGAATTCGAGAACGAAGTCGATCAGGCGTGAGTCGTTCCAGTAGACCTTGCCGAGATAGACGCCGGGGCTGATCTCGCGGATCTCGTCGCGGATCCACTGGGCAACCAGTGACGTATCGGAATAATCCAGGACGATGCATTCCTTGCCGTCCAGCCAGCTCTTGTCCTTGTAGACCTTGGCAAGAATGGCGTTCAGGCCGAAGAACAGGATCTTGTTGCGCAGCACGCCCTTCTCGCGATCGAAGACTTTGCCCTGCCAGGCGAACCCATTGATGAACTTGGCCACGATAGGCGTGACCCGTGTGCCCGGTGCGATGATTGCCGTGCCCTCGGCTTCGCCATCCGGGATGTTGCCCGGCTCGACCGATGAAAACAGGGCATCGAGGTCGTCCTGGCTCATGTCCATCAGCTGTTCGACCGTGTACGCCATCAGCTCTCTCCCCTAAGCGGCCCGATCGCGGGCGTCCTCAAGAATGACATCAGCGGCTTTTTCGGCCGCCAGGTAGACGGCAGCCGCGATGAAAAAGCCCGGAATGCGTGGAAAAACGCACGCGTCGACGACCCGCAGGCCGTGCGTGCCGTACACACGAAAGCGGCTGTCGAGCACGCCGCCTTGCGCCTGTGGGCCGATGGCGCAGCTGC
Organism: Geminicoccaceae bacterium; assembly: GCA_050331015.1. Taxonomy (GTDB): domain Bacteria; phylum Pseudomonadota; class Alphaproteobacteria; order Geminicoccales; family Geminicoccaceae; genus JBHJHH01. The sequence continues at coordinate 15,922 of JBHJHH010000108.1, read as the reverse complement.
ACGAGGCGTGGTGGCCCCAGGCGTGATCGCGCACGAAATCGGCGATCTCGTCATCGCTCCTGACGTGGTCGCCCGGTAACTCTTCGCCGGCGATCAAGCCCTGCTCGCGCAGCGGCTCGCTCAGCCGGCGAACCAGCTTAACGCCCTCGACCACGGCCTGCAGGTCGTCCTCGGCACCGGCCGAGCCCTCGTCGAAGTAATGAAAATCGATGCGCGGCGGCGTGCGCGGGTCGCGCGAAGCCAAGCGCACACGACCGGCGCGGTTGTTGGTGTGCGCCTTAAGCACGGCCCAGGACAGATGCTGTCGGCTTTTGGCCAGCTCGGCGGCATAGCCCGGGTAATAGCCATCAAACTTCGCCAGCAGCGCCATCAGGAACAGATCGGGCAGTGGCTTGTCTGCGGCCGAGCGGCAGATCAGGCCAAGGCTGGCACCGTTGGTGTTGTACATGCTGTCGCGACCGCGTTGCCACGCCTGCCAGAGCGGGTCGCCGGCGCTGAAGCTGGCCTTGTCCATGCTTTCCCAGCTATCGAAGGCCATGCGGTAGACGACGGTGACTTCGTAGCGGTCCTGCAGATTACGGCCGACGCCATCCAGCGCGACACGGCTTTCGATATCGAGGCGGGCCAGCTCGTCGGCCGGACCGATGCCTGACAGCATGAGCAGTTGCGGTGTATTGAAGGCGCCGCCGGCGACAATGACCTCGCGCGCCGCCCTGGCATGCCGGGCCTCACCGGTCGCCCGGCTTGGATTGGCATGGGCCTGGTAGAGGCGCTCACCCTTGCGGTATTCGACTCCGATCGCCCGGTTGTCGTCATCGAAGAAGATGCGTGTCGCCAAAGCGTCCAGCTCGATGACCAGCCGACCGGGATAGCGCTCGGCGACATCGAGCAGTCGCTCGCGCGTGCCGACCCGACGATGATTGCGTGTCGTCATCGGCGTGAAGCGCAGGCCCTCGGCATCACGCTGGATGACGTCGATGTCGTTGGGATCGCCCGAGCTTTCGAGGAAATCCCAAAAACGGCGGCGATCGTCGGCGCTTTCCGCGATGATACCGTGCAGCGATTGCTTGATCAGCTTGCGGATGTGGTCATCGCGCATGGCACCGCGCGGGATGGCCTTCTCGGTTGACAGCCAGCCGTCAAAGCCATGTCCGGTGCGATCGATGCCAAAGCGCTCCAGGCGTTCGTGAATCGGCCGGTAGCGGCAGTCCTCCAGGCGCTCGAGATAGCCGTGCATGCGCGCCGGCGCCCAGCTTGCATCGCCGGTCAGATCGGCAACGGCCTGCCAGTCGTCCTCATGCGGATAGACGAAGATCATGGCATTGTGCGCCGTGCAGCCGCCGAGCGTGCCGGCACGCGGATAGAGCACACCGCGATCATCGGCCTTGGGATCACGCGCCTGCCGGGCGGGATCCGCATAGTGATGCGTGAAGAAATCCCAGCGCAGCGCCTCGTTTTCCGTGGCGAACGGATGGAATGCCGGCACGTCGTAATCGTCGGGCAGCCGGTTGGCGGCACCCATGCCGCGCACCCCCCCTCGCAGCTTGCGCGGATCACCGCCGGCTTCGAGCACGAGCACACGCATGCCATTTTCGGCAAGGCGGGCGGCAACCGTGCCGCCGCCTGCACCTGAGCCGATCACGATGTAGTCGAACGATGCCATGACCACGCCGCACTCGCGCTCAAAGCGTTTTCAGGAACGCGATGAGGTCGTGCTTTTGTGCATCGCTCAGGCCCTGGCCCTCGCCGGCCATGTCGGTACCGAAATAGTGGCCGCGATTGACGACGAAGTCAGGACATTTGCTCAACGCCAGCAACGGCTCGACCAGATCGGCGAAGACCGCGCGCGCCTGCTCGTCGGTGGCGTTCTCCGGCAGCTCTTTCAGATCGCGCTTGATGCGGATGATCAGCTTGGCGAGCTCGACATCATGATCGAGGCGCTCGAGGATATCGGCCTTGTCCAGACGCAGGTTCAGATTGGCCAGGAGGCCGATGGCGGTATCTTTCGGAATGGGCCCGAGTTCGATGTCGCCGTTGGCGTTAAACAGCCAGGGCAGGTCATCGCGAAACGGGGCCATCAGCTCGACCAGGAAGTCCGGCTGGAAACCGCGCGGCACGGTCAGGTAGCTTTGCTGCGTCGTGCGATCGATAAGGCCCGGTACCTTGTCGCCCAGGATCGGATCTTTCACGCGCCTGTCCGGCCAAAGCATCTTTTCGATGCCATCCTCGAACGACCGCATGCGCGCTTCGACGGACGGGTCCTGGATATGCTCGCCAACCGTGTTGTTGAGCAGATACGGTGCCGTCGACCACAGGGAGATCAGCGACGGCGGGCGCGTATAGCCGACGCCGCCGGCCGGCATGTCATAGTCGTACTCTTCGCCGGTGATCGGATGATGCACCTTGATCGTGCCGACCGAGGGCAGGGACTTGTAGGTATCCGATGAGAAGTTGTCCCAGATGTTCTCGTCGATGGCATTGGTCGCCAGCGGGCTGCAGGCATTGGTCTGCAGCAAGGTCACCGGCACACGCCATTCGGCCGAAAGGAAATTGTCCTCAAGGAAGTCATCGGCCATGACGATGTCGCGCATGTCTTCCTTGAAGGTAACCGTTTTGCTCAGTTCCCAGAAATCATTCCAGCACTGTATGTAATTCGGACCTGAACAACCGTCGTTGATCACGCTATCAACGGTATCCGGCAGCTTGCTGGAATGGCAGCGGGCGCACGTGTCGGCGAAGATTTCCCTGCCGCGGGTGATTTGTTCGTCGTCTTCGGTAAGAAAGGCTTCGCCGCCGGGCGCGTCGGCCAGGTAATCCGGCCGGCCGGCGGCGAGGAAATACAGCGCCATGTACGGCGTCTGCATTTCGGTTGCCTGCCAATAGGCCGAGTTTTCCTGGGCGGTAGCGATCGGGATCGGCGAAATCGACCGGCCCCCGACGATCGGATTGAAGTGCCGGGTCCACTCCTCGCTGAACAGGCCGATATTGAGATAGACGCGATTGAGCGCGCCCAGAGCGCCCACGGAATCCGCACCGTCTTTGAGGACGCGCGGGCTCCACGAGATGTTCGGTTCGTTGAAGAACGCCGGCAGATCGGCGGTTTTCTCATAGTCCTGGAACTGGCGGTTATCGAGTTCGCCGCCGTCGAGCTCCTCGCGGCCGCGCTCGAGCGCGCCCTTCATGCGCGCCGGCAGATCGTAGACGGCATTCATCGTGCGCGGGTTGTTGATGTAATCCGTCGAGACCAGCGATGTGTCGAGCGTGCCGGGTCGCGCGGTGTGGATCAGTTGCACCATGTAATTGCGGTGATCCGGGTCCCAGGCGAAAATCCGATCGAAATAGAAATACTGCGCGCCAACGGTGGCATTCAGGTTGGCCATCTCGGGATTGTTCGGATCGTCCGGCGGTGCAATCGGGCTCGGGCCGACATGGCAGAACGCGCATGACATGCCGACGCGATAGGGCCGCACCAGGTCCTGATCGAAGTAATAGTCCGGGTCCGTATAGTAACGCTCTGGATCCCAGTTGCGCTCGGCTTCCTCGTCGAAGTCGGGATTCGGAAACAGACGCAGTCCGAGCACGCCGGATGGTTCGCCGTAATAGGAACCGACGGGCACGTTACGTCCGCGTGCGCCGATCTCGACGCCCGGATACTTCTCTGCATTGGCGAACGGGTCCGGCGCACAGTCTTCGATGCGCCGGTCGAGCCACAGGCCGTAGTGATCCGGATCGGGGCCGCTGGCTTGCTCGAAGCAGGGCTCGTTGATCAGGCCGAGCACATCGAAACGGTTGTCCCGCTGGGCCTGGAGCGAAGGGTGTGACGACAGGGTCTTGAGCAGATCGAACGCGCCGAAGGTGTCGACCGTGAGCATGTCCCACAGCCGGTCGTTGCCGCCGGTCCAGACCAGCCACATGTTGCGGCCGATGACCTCGTCGCGGGACAACGCGATGCCATTGTCCATCTCACGGAAATAGTCCTCGTCCGCGGGCGGCAGCGTGTCGGCCGTGCGGCCGACGAGCAGGGCCTCATCGAGTGGTCCGGGAGCGGCGAGCGCCACGGGCGACGCCATGGTCAGCGCGATGACGCCGGTGATGGACAAGTGTCGAATCATTGGGCCTCTCATTATGCTGCGCCGCCGAAGGAATCCGGCCAAGTCGTTGATCGAGATGGCAAGTCTGCTGACGTGCAGAGCTGCATCATTGCTCGAGAGCCTACAACAACTGCAAATTGCCGACTATGGGAAAAACCACATGGAGCGACCATCGCATGGCGAGAAAGTCCTTCGGACAAATAACATGTCTTGATAATTGCAAAGAGTGTATTTTGAGTGGGTTGGATTTTTGTAGAGCTTAATGGTTTGCCGGGCAAAATTGTGGCATAATACACAGCTTGAATAATGAAGAGTTGCGATAAGTGGCCAGCACTTGCGGCGCGCAGTCGTTCCGGACGGCACATTCTGGCCATGACTTCCGGAGTTCACGCCAAATCGCGCGCCAACGCCATGCCTTTTCAGGGAGGGCAAGCCATGAGCGAACGCACATCAGGTCCAGCATCGGCAGCCAACCCAGGCCTGGAAGAAAGCGAACGGGCGTTCGCCTCGGCACTGGCCCAGGCCGTGGTGCGTCGGATTCAGGTGCCGCAGGTGACCAGCGCTGCCGGCCAGGTCGGCAATGTCAGCATCGGCGCCATCCGCCTGGAGAACACTGCTGTTGACCATGTCGACATAACCAATGTCGACACCGTGTTCAGCACCGGCCATATCGCGCTCAGCGATGCGCGCGCGATCGTCGAAATCCGCCTGTCCGTGCGCTGGTGGTATGATTTCTGGTTTGCCAGCGACAGCGGCACCGTTTCGCTCGGTTCGTTCGACTTCCCGTTCGATCTGGGCGACGTCGACATCCCCAACTTGACCAATATCGCGCTGAATGTCCCGAGCGCCGAGCTGAGCGACGTCATCGCCGCCGTCCACCCGATCGAGAATCTGAACCTGGGCGGCGCCAGCTTCGCCGATCTGCAAGCGGCCAACACGGTCCTGCCGTCGGCCGGCTTTGGTCTGTCGGGTCTTTCGCTTGGCGATGTCCGTTTGCGCGACGTCGATGTGCCGGCCGCGCATAGCGGTGCCATCCGTGTCGGCAGCTTCACGCCGAACGCGCCGCTGATCTTTCCGTCCTTGCGTGTCGACGGTCTCGAGCTGCCGGCGGCGACCGCGCCGACCCTGCGCTCCGAAGGCCTGATTCACGTACCGCAGGCCACCGCCTCCCAGCGCGTCGTGCCGTTCAGCCTGGGCGTCATCGGTTTCGACTTCCGCATGCAGCCGGTGATGGATCTGTTCATCGAGGAACTGGTCATCGAGAACCTGAGCGCGCAGGCGACCATCGGCCGGATCGATGTCCGCGATGTCAGCGTCAGCGTCACGCTGGACGATCTCGCGCTCGACGACGTCACGCTCAACCGCATCCGCGTCGACCAGGTCACCGTCTGACGACGGCGCCCGATCAGGAGAGAACGATCATGCCAAGCGACAAGCAGATCCGGGCCGCCTTCGAAGCGCGCTGGCAGGCGGCGATCAAGCAACCCGAAGTCGTTGAAGTTCAACAGCAAACCGAACTCGTCGTTCTTGTCACGCCGGTCGCGATGATCGCGCGCCTGTGCCAGCTCGCCGATGCCGCCTACGACAATGGCCACATCGATGCCGAGGCGCGCGATGCCGCCCATGCGGCCGCTGAGCGCATGCGCGGCGTTTTCAAGCAGATCCCGCAATCCACCCAAGGCGCGCTCGATGCCACGCTCGAGCGTCGGCGGCTGAACGCCGCAAAGGAGGCGTGACATGGCGACCAACATCGCAAGATCGAGCCTGTCGTCAGCGACCTTGCCGGCCCTGGACGATGCCTTGCTCGACCAGCTCACGTCGGCCGTCGTCCGCCGCCTGACCGTCGAACAGATCGGCATTGCAGCCGGGCAAAGCGACGCGCTGCACATCGGCCGCGTCGAGATCGGCGAGGCCAGCATCGAGGGCCTGACCCTCGAGGACCTCACCGCGCGCGTGAGGTGCGGTGCGGCTTTGCTGAAAAACGTGCGCGCGATCCTCGAGATGCACTTCGACGTCCGCTGGAGCTACGATCTCAAATGGTTCGGCGCCGACAGCGGCACCAAGGCGCTCGGCTCGAAAGCCAAGACCATCCCGCTGCACGATATCCGCATCCCGATGCTGCAGGACATCGTCATCGACGTGCCCGAGGCGACGATCAGCGATATCGGCGTCAATGTGCCGGACATAACCGACATCGCTCTGGGCGGCAGTGCGTTTGCCGACGTCAGTGTCGATGACACGCGCTTGCCGTCCGCAGGCTTCTGTCTCACCGGGATGGATTTCGAGTCCCTCGAGATCGAGAGTTTTGGTGTCCCGGCAGCCGACAGCCGCCGGCTGCGCCTCGGCCGGTTTGCACCCAATGAGCCGGTCGCGTTGCCCGATATCCAGATCAACGGCCTGGAAATCCCGGCGGTCGACATCCCCGATGCCACCTCGGATGGTCCTGTGTCGGTGATGGATATCGACATCGAGGATTTCGAAGCGCCCGCCTTTAAGATCGGCGATCTGTTCAAGGTGATTTTCGTGGTGCGCCCGATTTTGCACCTTCAGATCGGCGAACTGGTCTTGAGTGAACTGCAGGCGTCGGCTGCGGTCGGTCAAGCGAGCGTACAGGGCGTGCGCGCGCCGGTTGCGGTGCATGATGTCGAACTCGGCGGCCTGCGGCTCGATGCCGTGACGGCGGCCAATGTGCGCGTCTAGGAGGGCGGATCATGACCGAGGTGCAGAACGCCAATGAACGCTTCAACCAGCTCTGGGACGAGATCGGCGCCAAGCGGGTCATCATCGGCGAACCCGACAAGGGCGTGGAGATCTCCGTCGATGCCGACCTGTCCTTGTTCAATGTCCTGGACAAGCTGAAAGAGGCGGCCAACAGCGGCCACGACATGCCGGATCTGAAGGAAAGCGACCGCAAGACCCTGATCGAGACGGCTGATGCCTGCAAGAAGCTGCTCGAGGGCAACCTGCATGACAGCCTGCGCGGCCATCTCGACTGGCTGCTAAAAAAGCGCTTCTAGCCGGGTGACGCCGCCCGTTGATGCGATCGAGGAGATGCCAAGGCCATGGCGAAATCGCTGCTGGTCGCTTTCGATGGCACCTGGAACACGCCGGAGAGCGACACCAATATCCACAAACTTGCCCGGCATGCGCTGAACACGGATGCGCAACGCGTCTGGTATGATCCGGGCGTCGGCAGTGCCGGCGAGCTCGATTCGTTCATCGGTGGCAATTTCGGCGTCGGCCTGTCGGGCAATGTCTGCGAGGCCTATCGCTTTATCCTGGAGCATTACGCGCCTGGCGACGATCTCTATGTCATCGGCTTTTCCCGTGGGGCGTTCACGGCGCGTTCCTTATGCGGCTTCATGCGCCTCGTCGGCCGGCTTGGTTCGGCCGACGACATTGATGACGCTTACGTCTATTATCGTATCCATGAACCGGGCGAGGACGACGCGTTCTACGAGCGCTGGTTTAAGCCGTCTTCGCTGGGGCCGATCCCGGTGCGTTTCTTGGGCGTGTTCGATACGGTTGGCGCCCTGGGGCTGCCGTTCGAAATCCGCGATACGTTGCCGGATGACAGCGCCTCGCCGCTGCAACGTGTCGGTGATCGCCTGTGGCGCTGGCTGGACGACCTGGGCGATCAGGTGCGGCGGCCGATCAAAGGTTTTCACGACACATCGCTCGGCGACCGGGTGGAAACCGCCTGCCATGCGCTCGCGATCGACGAACCGCGCGGCATCTTCAATGCCACGCTCTGGACCGATGCGCCCGGCCAGGCGCTCAAGCTCGGCGGCGACGGCGACGGCTTCACGGTGCGTCAGTCGGTCGAACAGCTCTGGTTTGCCGGCAGCCATGTCGATTGCGGCGGCGGCGCCACGGATACCCCGTCCGAGGAACGCCTCAGCAATCTCAGCCTGCACTGGATGGCCGAGCACGCCGCCCGCGCCGGTCTACAGTTCGAGCCGGGCTTTCTCGATGATCTGCGCGTGTTCGCGGCGGCGCTGCCCTGCGCTGCCCAGCACGATCCGCTGACCGAGCGCTGGCAGAACCTGCACGCCAAGACCGGTCAACCCGTCGGCCCGCGTCCAATCGGCAACGACGCACGCAAGGCCGCTGATCCGGCCGGCGGCGTCTACCCGCCAGTCCACACGCATGAGGCCATCCATGCGTCCGTCCGTGCCCGCCTGGGCAAGACGGTCAGCGTCAATCATGCCGAACGTGGCATGAGTGAGGCGGTCTACGCGCCCAAGAATGTCGTCAACTCGATGATCCAAGCCTCGAGCTGAGCCGATCAGTCGCTTTGGTCACCCGGTGTCTTAGGCAGCGGGCGCAGCGCCAGCCAGACCAGCAGGCCGAGATAGCCGAAAACGACCAGATTCAAGATCGTGTCGACGACGGCGTTCACCGCAACGTCTCCCGGCGCAGTGCGCGCAGCAGGCAGAGCACCAGCACCGGCACGATGAAAATGAATGCCAGCGCGCACAGGGCGATGATCGAGCGTACGACGCCGACATCGCCGGTGAGCAGCATGGCCAGCCCCAGTGCACCGAGGATGCCGCCCCAAAGCGTGCGCACGTTGGCCGGCGGGTCTTCGTCGCCGCCCGTGGCGAACATGGCGAGCACGAAGGCGGCGCTGACCACGCTGGTGACGACAAACAGGAAAGCCGCGATGACAACCGCGAGGCTGGTCAAAGCGCTCAAGGGGAACTGATCGAGCAGAGCGAAGGTCACGTGATCGATCTGGCTGTTCGCGATCGCACCGAGCGTGCCGTCGCGCTCGAACGAATCGAAAAAGCCGAGCGCGCCGAAGCCGCCGAACCAGACGATCGAGAACAGGGTCGGCGCCAGAATCACGCCGGTCAGGAAGCTGCGAATGGTCCGGCCGCGCGAAATGCGCGCGATAAACACCCCGACGAAGGGCGACCAAGCCAGCCACCAGATCATGTAGGTTAGGGTCCAGCCCTCGAACCAGTCCACAAGCTTGTCATCGAGGAAGCCTGCCGTCGAGAAACCGGCGGGCAGCACGAAGAAGGCGTAGCGCCCGAAACCGCTGACAATCGCATTCATGGCATACGACGTCGGCCCGGCGATCACCAGGTAGACGAGCAGCGCGATGGAGACGACCATGGCGGCATTGGAAAGCTTGGCCATGCCGTCGCCGAGATCGCGCCTGAGCGGAACGACGAAGGCGAGGCAAAGCACAACGAACACCGGCGCGGTCAGATAGCCGACTTGGCGCACACCGAAGAGTTCGGCCACGCCGGTGCGCACCTGAAAAACGCCCATGGCCAGGGAGCCGGCGAGGCCAACGGCGATGGCCACGATGGCGCACAGGTTGAACAGCCAGCCAAAGCGCGCTGTCCAGACTGAACGGCCGAACGCGATGTCCAAAGGCGCGCTCAGCATGAGCAACTGGCCGTGCCGGTAGCCGAAATAGGCAATCACCAGGGCGACAATGCCATAGATGGCCCAGGCGTGCAGGCCCCAGTTCAGATAGGTAACGAACAGGGCCTGTTCGGCGGCCAGTGGGTCACGTTCAAAGCTGCGCAGGACCTCGAAATGGGTCAGCGGTTCGGCCGTGCCATAGAACAGCAGGCCGACACCCATGCCGGCGGCAAACAGCATGGCGATCCAGGATGGTGTCGAGAACTCCGGCTCGGCATCGTCCGGGCCGAGCTTGATCGCGCCGAATTCGGAGAACGCCAGGTAGATGGCGACGAACAGCAGGCTGCTGGTCAGCAGCATGATGAACCAGCCGCGGCTGGCAAATTGTGCCGAGACGACCGTATTGGCGAAGGAGGCCAGCGCCTGGGGCGCGATGATGCCGATCACGGCGATGAGCGCGCTGATGGCGAGTGCGCTGATCATCAAAGGCGACAGCTTTGCCATCGGGTTGCTTCCCCGCAGTGGTTGGTCCGGTAATCGCGCGTCGAGCCATGCGGGGTCGCGAGCAGGGCTCGTTTGTGGCTGAGACAACCTTTAGCTTGGAGCAGCGTGCTGTCCAAGCGTAGACCAGGGCGATATCGGCCTGCCGCGCTCTTGCCGGCGCCTGGCTGTGCGTGCCGAAAAAGGGAGTGCCCATGCTACCGATTGATCTGCCCAGCCGTGAGGACCTGAGCGAGCTGGCGGCCGTTCGCGCCGATGCCTGTGTCTCGATCTATCTGGAAACGACACCGGTTTCCGTCGACATCGTCGCCAGCCGGATCGCCTATGGCAACGCCATACGCGACGCGCTTGGTCAGCTCGAGGCGGCTGGGTTCGACAAGCGCCGGGCGCTGGCGCTTGGCGAACAGCTCGATGACCTGGCCGAGGACGATGCCTTCTGGAGCGCCCAGGCGCGCAGCCTGGCCGTGCTGGCGACACCGGATCGCATGCGGACGTTTCGCCTGGCCAATCGGCTCAGTGAAATCGTGCAGGTCGCCGATCGCTTCCATCTGACACCGCTGCTGCGTGCCGTCACCTTCCCGCATACCGGCTTCGTGCTGGCACTCTCGGAAAGCAGTGCGCGTTTGATCGAGGTGTTCGCTGATCTGCCGGCGCAAGAGCTACGCGTGCCCGACATGCCGAGCGATGCCGCGAGCTTCGCTGGCAAGTCCTCGCTCAAGGATCGTGCGCCGGTCCGCCGCCTGTCCGGCTCCGAGGGCAAGAAGGTCCGTCTTCGCCAGTATGCGCGCGGCGTCGACATGGCGCTTCGCCCCATCGTCAGCGGCAGCGATGTACCGCTCGTGCTCGCGGCACTGGCGCCCATCGGACCGATCTTCCGATCGGTGTGCACCTATCCGGGCCTGCTCGAGGATGGCATTGAAGAGGCCGTCGATACCCTCGAACCGCGTCGGCTCGCCGAGAAGATGCGGCCCGTGCTCGATGCCGCCTATGCCCGCGAGATCGCTGCCATGCGCCAAGTCTATCAGCAGCGCATGAACCAGCGGCGGGCCACCTCTGCCGTCGACGTCGCCGCGCGTGCCGCGCTGGCCGGCGGGATCGAGAGCCTGCTAGTCGACATGGATGTCAGCATGCCGGGCACGATCAACCCCGATACCGCCGAGATCACACGTGCGGCAGCGGCCAGCGCCACCACCTATGACGTGATCGATGAGATCGCCGCAATGGCGCTCGCGACCGGCGCGCGTGTCCGCTCGGTGCGCGCTGACGATCTGCCCGAGGGCGGCGTGCTGGCGGCAACCTTGCGGTATGCGTTATAAACCCCGCGGCTAGATCTTGCGGCAGATCATGTAGCAGTGGACATAGTCCATGCCGTGGCCATCGGCTGCGGCGGCGACGCGTTGCTGGTACCGGCCGTAGAAGGTGTCGACGATCTCGGCGCGTTCGTCGAGCGGCCGGTCGTTGGACAGGCCGGCGAGGAACACGCGCTCCGACCAGGAGCGCAGCGTCGGAATGTAGCTCTCGGCAAAGGCGGCCGGGTCGCCATGGCGTTTGAAGTCCTCGGCGAACGGGCAAGGCACCACGCGCGTCTCGACATGCTCGAGTCTGAGGCCGGCCTGGTAGACCGGACTATTGCTGTCCGCTAATGGCGCGCAGAACTGGTCGACCGTGCGATAGACTTGCGGGAAGTTGGTGGCTTTGTACTCGGCTTGCGTAATCACGCCATCGCTGACGAGTTCGCGCCAGATCTCGTTGAAGGTATCGAACATCGATACACCGCCGGTATGGCCAAGATAACGGCCCTCTTCATCAATGCCAAAGTTGAACAGGGCGAGGAAACCGCCGCTGACCAGTTCGCGTGCACGCAAGGTCAGGAAATTCTGCCAGTCGGCAGCGCCGCGGTCTTCGAACGCCTGGCGTACCGTCCCACGTGCACCGACCATGTGCACATGATCTTCAATCTCGCAGGGGACTTCCGCAATGTAATGCGATGCGGTCGCCGAATGCCCTAGATTGAGACTGCCTGGCGGGACGATCGGCTTATGAAACGATGTCGCCGATGCGAAAACATACAGGTTCTCGACGTCACGCGCATAAGTCGGAATGTCGGTCAAGCCGTGCACGATCTGCATGAGCTGGGAAAAATCATTGTGCGGCAGATCGGTGTAGACCATCTGGATCGGCCGTGACGGGCACAAGGTCCGTACCGTGCGCAACACCCGGCCGACCATGTCGATCGACGTGCCGCCATCGGCTGCGCCCATGTCCGTCATGGTGAACGGGCTGCCGTCGTCGACGGGCGGCTGGCGTTCCAGGGCGTCGAGAATGAGCCCGGCCGCGTTGTCCATCACATGCTTGGCGCCAACGGTCGCTTTTGAGTAGTAGCCAGCGCCTTTCATGGCCATGAAGTCGTCGGTCTTGCGGCTCATGCCTGCTCCCTCACATTGGCTGTGGCAACAATGGGCGCGTCGGCGGCGCACTGTAAAGCCATCGCTGCAACCAGAACCGCTCCGGTGACGCCGGCAAGGCGTGACGCTGTCGTGCCGCCGATGCCGTCACCGGGATGAACGGCCGATATGCCAAGGCGGTCTTCAGAAGTTCCGCCAATGCCCGGGCGTCGCGAGTTCGAGTACATTGCCCGCGGGATCGTGGAAATACAGGCTGCGGCCGCCGCCGGCGAAGTCGACCTCACTGAGGATCGCGATGCCCTGCGCCGCAAATGCGGCTTTCCAGGCATCGTAGTCATGCATGGAGACATGAAACGCCATGTGCGCCGGGCCGTCGCCCTGATGGCCGGGGATCGTGCCGCCGGGCAGCGGCTTGTCGTCCCGGCAAGGTCCGCGCAGGAAGACCAACAGCACCTGCGCCGTGCCGGCATCGAAGGCGACGAGGGTGTCGCTCTCCAACACGGGCTCGAGCTTCAGGATATCGGTGAAGAACCGGCGGGTGGCGTCGAGATCATTGGTGTAAAGCGCGCTTTCAGCGATGCCGCGGATTTTCGGCTGCTGGCTCATAAGCAAAGCTCACTGCCTGACGTTGTTTCACTCAGCCTGCCCAACAAATCCTTGCCGACCCAATGAAAACTGCGCTGAGAACAGCCGAAGTCCTGCTAAGGTTCGTAGATGGCGTCTGTGCCCAATCCAGACTGGCTCTATCTGCTGCGCGAGTTCGATCTGCTCTATCGGCGCGGGTCCGCTGGCGGCAGCAAGCCGATCCGCACGCATATGCGCCAGGTGCGCGGCCGCATTGCCAGGCTGGTGCGCCAGCCGCTCCGCCATCTGCCGCGCGATCCGTATCATCTGCCGGTGAGCGCCCACTGGCCGCGCGCCATCGACCTGGCGCTGCCCGAACGCACCGGCAGCTTCGCACGGCTGCTTGATCGTCTGGCAAGCACGTTCACATGGGAATACGGCTACGCCAAGGTGCCCGGCAATCTGCGTGACGCCTATGCCTTTACCGAACTGGCCGGGCCGCGCGGGCCGATCGCGGTCGATGACCTGATCCTTGGCCTTGTTCTGTTCGCGCCACGCTGCGTCTATCCCCAACACCGGCACACCGGCATCACCGAAAGCTATGTCGTCGTCTCGGGCACGCTCTCGGAAAACGATGTCGGCGTGTACGCTCCCGGGTCACTGATCTTCAACCCGCCCAACCATTTTCATCGCATCACCGTCGGTGACCGCGAGCCGTGTCTCCTGGCTTACGCATGGGTTGGCGAGGCGCAGGATCTGGCGGCGCCGCACATGATCTTCGAACGTGCCCAGTCGCGGTTGGCGTCGGGAAAATAACGCCACATCAACGCGTTAGATCGGCCTGGCGGCTGCCCGTCGACCGGCCGCCACGGCGTGCAGTTGAACACATCGCGGCAAATTCGATCGCGCTTGGACACCGTTCTGTCACCGCCCTGCTCGATATAGGCGGTATGGCGATAGGCGACGTACAGGCGGTCAGACCGTTTGGCACGCGAGGGAAAACAGGGAGATCGGGTCAATGAACCTGACATCATTCGGCCGCAGCAGCCTGATTGTTGCGCTTGGCTTGCTCTTGCTGCTGGCGATTGCGCTGTGGTTCAGCGGCGATCGCGTGCCGGCGACGGTGGGTGCCGACGGCGATGAGGGTGCGCTGACCCCGGCGGACGCGTCCATCGAAATCGAGCGCCTGCAGGGCGAGCGCGATGCGCTGCGCGCGCAGATTGATGAGCTGCAGGCCGGTGCCGCGGCGCCGGAAGGCAGCCTCGGCCTGTTGCAAGACGGCGATGCCGCCGCGCCGTCGATTGATCTGGATGCCGAACTTGCCGCAGCGACCGAGCCGCTGCTGGCCGAACTTGACAGCCACGCTGCACGCATTGCCGAGCTGGAAGCCGAGCGTGAGGCGTTCCGCACGTCGCTTGCCGATGCCGGCATCGAGCTGCCCGAGGACGATCTACTGGCGTTCTTCCGCGGCGAGGCTGAGGGCGGTGGCCTGAGCGCGCAACTCGAGGCCCCGCAAGTGGACATCGACGCTGAGGTTGCCGCCGCGACCGAGCCGCTCGAAGCCGAGATCGAGCGTCTGCGCGCGCAGGTCGTTGATTTGCAGGCAGAGCGCCAGAGCCAGGCCGCGGCCTTGGCGCTGCGTGAGGGCGAGGCGCGCGATCTGCGAGCGGATCTGCCGGAAGCGCAGGGCTCTACCGAGCTGCCGCAGGTGGACATCGACGCCGAGGTTGCCGCGGCGACCGAGCCGCTGCTGGCCGAACTTGACAGCCGCGATGCGCGCATTGCCGAGCTTGAAGCCGAGCGTGAGGCGCTTGACGAGGCACGTACGGGGCTGGCCGCGCGCATTGAAGAACTGGAGGGTCAGCAGGCCGAGACCGGTGAGGCGTTGGGCTTCTTTGCTGCCGACACGGGCGCAAATGCCGGTGATGTGGCCGCGCAGGCCGCAGCCGCGGCTGCGCTGGTCGCCGATTTGCGCAGCAACAACGATGCGCTTGAGCAGCAGCTCGCGTCGCTTTCGGAGGAACGCGACGCCCTTCAGGCGCGTATTGATGAACTCGGTGATCTCCAGCCGCAGGTCGCTTCGCTGACCGAAGAGCGCGACGCCCTGCAAGCGCGCATTGATGAGCTCGGCGACCTCCAGCCGCAGGTCGCGTCGCTGACTGAGGAACGCGATGCCCTGCAAGCGCGCATCGCCGAGGTCGGTGACCTCCAGCCGCAGGTCGCGGCGCTGACTGAGGAACGTGATGCCCTGCAGGCGCGAATAGATGAACTCGGTGATCTCCAGCCGCAGGTCGCGTCGCTGACTGAGGAACGTGATGCCCTGCAGGCGCGCATCGCCGAGCTCGGTGAGCTTCAGCCGCAGGTCGAGACGCTGACCGAGGAACGGGATGCCTTGCAAGCGCGCATCGCCGAGCTCAGCGAGTTTGAGACCCAGGTGCCGGCACTGACCGAAGAGCGCGACGCCCTGCAGGCGCGCATCGCCGAGCTCGGCGAGTTTGAGACCCAGGTGCCTGCACTGACCGAAGAGCGCGACGCCCTGCAGGCGCGTATCGCCGAGCTCGGTGAGCTTCAGCCGCAGGTCGAGACGCTGACGGAAGAGCGCGACGCCCTTCAGGCGCGTATCGCCGAGCTCGGTGAGCTTCAGCCGCAGGTCGAGACGCTGACTGAGGAACGTGATGCCCTGCAGGCGCGCATCGCCGAGCTCGGTGAGCTTCAGCCGCAGGTCGCTTCGCTGACGGAAGAGCGCGACGCCCTTCAGGCGCGCATCGATGAACTCAGCGAGCTTGAAACACAGTTTGCTTCGCTGACCGAAGAGCGCGACACCCTTCAGGCGCGTATTGATGAACTCGGTGATCTCCAGCCGCAGGTCGCTTCGCTGACGGAAGAGCGCGACGCCTTGCAGGCGCGCATCGCCGAGCTCAGCGAGCTTGAGACCCAGGTTCCTGCACTGACCGAGGAACGGGATGCCTTGCAAGCGCG
>JBHJHH010000107.1:0-43167 GCA_050331015.1 Geminicoccaceae bacterium | reverse complement strand
CTTGCGGACATTGGAGTTGCGTGCCGGCCATCAGCTGCGCGCCGGTGCCATGTATCAGGCCATCGATCTGACCAGCGAGCTCGGCCTGCGCTACGACCTGACGCCGCTCAGGCTCGAGCTGCTGCGCAATGTCGCCACCGCCGGGCTGGTCGCCGGCGCGCAGATCACCGATCGCGCCTCGGTCAGCTGGCAGCGATCCGCCACAAGCCCGGCCGGGTTCGGCCTGCCCGGCACGCTCGAGATCGGCGCGCAATCGCTCACGCGTGCAGCCGCGGATGAGGCGCGCCAGACCGCCGCCGCGCTGGCCAACCTGTTCCATCGTCCCGACGTCGCCGATCCGGGCTGGTTCGTTGCTGCGTCCTGGCCATGGCTGAGCCTGCAGGTCACCGCAGCGCAGCCCACCGACAGGGCCGATCGCCAGCCGCTCGGGTGGGCCGCATCTTTGCGCGCGCCATCGGCACTGGCAGAGCTGGGTACGTTGCATCTCGAGCGGCAGATGACAACGGGCAGCCAGGAGGCGCTCAGCGTCACGTGGTGCCCTGTCGACCACGCCGGAACGTTCGGTCTGCACAGCGTGACGCTGGAGCTGCCCGATCGGAACACCGCCAGGCCCTTGCAGGTCTCGAGCGCCTTTTCGCACAAGCATCGAGGTAATGGCACACTGTCGGCCAGCACCGGTCTGTCGCTGGCGATGGCGCATGCGCAGGAAGGATCGCCAGACCTCAGCATTCGCGCATCGGCCCGTGTGCAATGGTAAGGCGGACAGCGCGCTGCCGGCTAGGCAGATCAGTCGGATGCTCGGGCGCGCATACGAGGCGCGCGCACCGACAGCCCACGCGTCGCTCTTTGGCTGCGCGCCGAGACGACATCGAACCTCAGATGACGCAACTCAAGGTGTCATCGCTCTACGAGCGTTGAGCGCGGGTGAGCGAGCGCGTACGCACCACCCGTGAAACCGCGAACGCCCGCGTGGCCGGTCGATCGGCATGGCCAGTCAGCCTGGCTGCGGGCTGTGTCGGCCAAGTCGCGAACAGCCCGGCTGGCGCTCGAGCTGTCTAGCGCGCAAATAGCGTTGTTTTTCTAGAGCTTGGCTGGTGGGCGCACGTGGGATCGAACCACGGACCTCTTCGGTGTGAACGAAGCGCTCTCCCGCTGAGCTATGCGCCCCAATCGCAAGGCTGCCCGTGTATCGCTGCCACCTGATGCCGTCAAGCACATGCGGTGTACGGCGGGCCGGATGCGTACCGGAGAAGCCGCGGTCGGGTTCGGCTCAGGCCCGCTCGCTGAGCTCTGCCAGTGCCGGGATGAGGTCGTCGAAATGATCGATGACCATGTCGCCGCCCAGGTCGCCGACCGGTGTTGCACTGTAGCCGAAACTGACCAGCACGCAGGGAATGCCGGCCGCCTTGGCGGCGCGGACGTCGTTGATGCTGTCGCCGACGAAGACGGTGCGCGCGCGCGTGCCGTCCAGGGCGTCGATCACGGCCTGGACATGGGCCGGATCGGGTTTGCGCACCGGCAAGACATCGCCGCCGACCGTGGCCGCAAAAAAGCGCCGAAGGTCGAGCGCTTCGAGGATCAACTCGCTGGGCGCTTGCGGTTTGTTGGTGCAGACACCAAGCCCGCAGCGCGTCGCGTGCAAGCGTTCAAGAACCGCAACGATTCCGGGAAACACGGCACTCTCGGCCGCAGGCGCTTCGAGATAGCGCGCCATGAAGGTATCGAATGCGGCCTGTTCATCTAGACCGTCCGGCCAGCCGCCGGTGGCCGCAAAGCCGCGCTGCATCAGCACGCGCGCGCCGTCGCCGACCATGGCGCGCAAGCTGGTGTCGTCGACATCCGGCCGGCCATGCTCGCGCAGCACGCTGTTGAGTACGCGCAAAAGGTCCGGCGCAGTGTCGACCAGCGTGCCGTCGAGATCGAAAATGACCGTATCGAACTTGCCTTGCATGCCACTTCCCAAGCCAATGCCGTCAAACGTGTAAGCGCGCGTCACGAAGCGTCACGGACGCAACACAAAGTGAGCCAAAGGACCAGCCAACACCGACGCACAGGCATACGCGATGCGTCCCGTTCGTGCTATGAGCATCACCGCTTGCATTTACGATTGACTATGTTTCCGCCTGACATGCCCGGAGCCATCTATGTCGCTTGAGTTGCGCGCGCCGACGACGGCCACGAGCCCGCTTAGCGTTGTGATCCTTGCCGCCGGCAAAGGCACGCGCATGCGCTCGAGCCTGCCGAAAGTCATGCACCGCATGGCGCATCGCACGCTGATCGGCCACGTGCTGTCCGCCGCTGCGGCTCTGGAAGCGTCGCGCGTGGTCGCGGTCCTGGCCCCTGAGATGGACAGCGTGCGCGACGAGATCGCCACATACGGCCTCCCCTTCGACGTCGCCATCCAAGACCCGCCGCTCGGCACCGGCCATGCCGTTGCCTGCGCTTTGCCCTACCTGCCGAGCGAAGGCGTTGTGCTGGTCCTCTACGGCGACACGCCCTTGATTTCTGCGGCGACGCTTGAAGCCCTGCTCAGTGCCCGCGCGGCGCATGGCGCTGCCGTTGCCGTGCTCGGCATGAACCCGCCGGACCCGAGCGGCTATGGCCGCCTGGCATTCGATGACACCGGGCTCGCCGCTCTGGTCGAAGAGCGCCACGCATCCGAACAACTTAAGCGCGAGGGGCTGTGCAATTCCGGGGTCATGGCCATCGATGCCGCCTGCTTGCGGCCGCTGGTCGACGACCTCGAGCTCAGGCAGGAGAAAAACGAGTACTACCTGACCGACATTGTCGCCGGCGCGCGTGCCCGGGATTGGCCATGCACGGCGACGGAAGGTCCCTGGCAGGACGGCGTCGGGGTCAATTCAAAGGCGCAGCTGGCGGCTGCCGAGGCCATTTTTCAGGATCGGCGGCGCGAAACGCTTATGGCCGCAGGCGTGCAGATGGTCGCGCCGGAGACGGTCTTCCTTTCGGCGGATACCGTCATCGAACCGGATGCGGTCATCGAACCGTTCGTCATCTTCAATCCGGGCTGCCATGTCGAGCGCGGCGCGCTGGTGCACAGCTTTTGCCACCTGGAGCGTACGCGCATCGGCGCCGGTGCCGAGATCGGGCCGTTCGCGCGCCTGCGCCCGGGCGCTGACATCGGCGAGGGCAGCAAGATCGGCAATTTCGTCGAGGTAAAGAAGGCCACGGTCGAGGCCGGCGCCAAGGTCAATCACCTGTCCTATGTCGGCGATGCCCGCATCGGCCCTGGCGCCAATGTCGGCGCCGGCACCATCACCTGCAACTATGACGGCTTCGGCAAATACCACACCGATATCGGCGCTGGCGCTTTCATCGGCTCGAACACGGCCCTGGTCGCACCGGTGCGCATCGGCGACGGCGCCATCATCGGTGCCGGCAGCACGATCGCCGAAGATATCGGCGACGACGGCCTGGCCGTGACGCGGGCCGAGCTGCGCGTCATCGAGGACGGTGCCAAGCGCTTCCGCGCACGGCGAAAACAAGACTAGCGCCAGCCCACCCGACACACGCAACCCCGGTCATTTGCCCCAGTTTCCCTAGTGCTAAGGATTATTGGTATGTGCGGCATCGTCGGCATCATCGGACGCAACGAGGCAGCGCCCTATCTCATCGAGGGTCTGCAGCGCCTCGAGTACCGCGGCTATGACAGCGCGGGCATCGCCACCATCGATAGCGAGCGTATCGATCGCCGCCGCGCCGAAGGCAAGCTGATCAATCTGCGCAGCGAACTCGAGCGGGCGCCGTTGCACGGCACGATCGGCATCGGTCACACCCGCTGGGCGACCCACGGCGCGCCGACTGAACGAAACGCCCACCCCCACGCGACCGGCGGCGTCGCCGTGGTGCACAACGGCATCATCGAGAATTTCGAAGATCTCCGCCGCGAACTGACCGCCATCGGCCATGTCTTCGAGACCCAGACCGATACCGAAGTCATTCCCCAGCTGGTCAGCCATTATCTGCGTACCGGTGTGCGTGCCGAAGAGGCCGCCTACCGCGCGATCGGCCGCCTCAAGGGCGCGTTTGCCATGGCGCTCCTGTTTGAAAGCAGCCCCGATAGGCTGGTCGTCGCCCGCCAGGGCAGCCCGCTGGCGATCGGCTATGGCGACGGCGAGATGTTCATCGGCTCTGATGCGCTGGCGCTCGCCCCGATGACCGATCGCATCCAGTATCTCGACGAGGGCGACTGGGCGGTTGTCACCATTGAGGGCGCTACGATCCGCGATGCCCAGAACCAGCCGGTCGAGCGGGCGATCGTGAAAAGCGCGCTGTCCGGCGCCATGATCGGCAAAGGCAACCACCGTCACTACATGCACAAGGAGATCCACGAACAACCCGTGGTGATCGGTGACACGCTGCGCACCTTCTTTGATCCGGCGGACCACACGATCCGCTTGCCCGACGACCTGCCGGTGGACTTCGCCAGTCTTTCGCGCATGGCCATGGTCGCTTGCGGCACCGCGTTCTACGCCTGCCTCGTCGCCCGCTACTGGTTCGAGCAGCTCGCCGGCCTGCCGATCGACATCGACGTCGCCAGTGAGTTCCGCTACCGCCAGCCGCCGCTCGATCCGGCCAGTGCAGCGCTGTTCGTCTCCCAGTCAGGCGAAACCGCCGACACGCTGGCCGCCATGCGCGCGGTCAAGGCAGCCGGCCTGCCGACGCTGGCCGTGGTCAATGTCGAAGAGAGCACGCTGGCGCGCGAGGCCAGCGGCAAGCTGCGCACGCTCGCCGGTCCCGAAATCGGTGTGGCATCGACCAAGGCGTTCACCACACAGCTCGCCACGCTGGCCTGCCTTGCACTCGGTGCCGCGCGCGCCCGCGGTCGGTTGAGTGCCGAGCGCGAGGCGGAACTGGCCCGCGCCCTGGACGAGGTGCCGGCGCGCGCTGCCGAGGTGCTGCGCCATGACGACACGTTCGAAAGCATCGCGCATGAGCTCATCCACGCCCGCGACGTCCTCTATATCGGCCGCGGCACCTCGTACGCGATCGCCATGGAGGGTGCGCTCAAGCTCAAGGAAATCAGCTACATCCACGCCGAGGGCGACGCCGCCGGCGAGCTCAAGCACGGCCCGATCGCCCTGATCGACGAGGACACGCCGGTCATTGTCGTCGCCCCGCGCGACGAGCTGTTCGACAAGACGGCGTCCAACCTGCAGGAGGTCGTCGCGCGCGGTGGCAAGGTGCTGCTGCTGAGCGATGCCCGCGGTGTTGAAGAGCTGGGCGCTTACACATGGAAGGCGATCGCCCTGCCGGAGGTCGAATCCCTGGTCGCGCCGATCCTCTACGCGCTGCCGATCCAGCTGCTCGCCTATCATGTCGCCGTGCAGAAAGGCACCGATGTCGACCAGCCGCGCAACCTGGCGAAATCGGTCACGGTTGAGTGAGTCGGGCGGCCGGTCCGCTACGACAGCGGCCTCGACTCGCTCGTGGCGTGACAAAGGGCTGGACATCGGGCTACAAGCGCGGTCCGCAATAATGTTGTGCGCAATCGGCGGCAGGGGCTGCCGGACGCGCGCCATAACCGTTGGAGGACCCGTCGATGGGCGGCACCTGGACCCCATCGAGCTGGCGCTCAAGGCCGGCGATGCAACTGCCGGACTATCCGGACAAGGCCAAGCTGGCCGAGGTCGAAGGCCTGCTCGCGACCTATCCGCCGCTGGTTTTCGCCGGTGAAGCGCGCGCGCTGAAGGCCCAGCTGGCCAAGGTCAGCGCCGGCCACGGGTTCCTGCTTCAGGCCGGTGACTGCGCCGAGAGCTTTGCCGAGCACAGTGCCGACAATGTGCGCGACAGCCTGCGTGTGCTCTTGCAGATGGCCGTCGTACTGACGTTCGGCGCCGGGCAGCCGGTGGTCAAGGTGGCGCGCATGGCCGGCCAGTTCGCCAAGCCGCGCAGTGCCCCGCTGGAAACCGTCGGCGAGCAGTCGCTGCCGAGCTACAAGGGCGACATCATCAACGGCCTGGCGTTCGATCCGGCCGAGCGCGCGCCCGATCCTGAGCGCATGCTCAAGGCCTATGCCCAGAGCGCAGCGACCTTGAACCTGCTGCGCGCCTTCACCGACGGCGGCTATGCCTCGCTCGATCGCGTGCATGAGTGGAATCTCGGTTTCGTCGAGCGCTCGCCTCAGGGTGCGCGCTACAAGGACATGTCCGTGCGCATTTCCGAGGCGCTCGCCTTCATGCAGGCCTGCGGCATCAGCGATACGACCACGCCGGAAATCAGCCGCACCAAGCTGTACACCTCGCACGAAGCCCTGCTGCTCGGCTTTGAAGAGGCCTTCACCCGCATCGATTCGATCACCGGCCGGCCCTACGCCACTTCGGCGCATATGGTCTGGATCGGCGATCGCACGCGCGATCCGGACGGCGCCCACGTGGAATACTGCCGCGGCATCGCCAATCCGATTGGCCTCAAGGCTGGCCCGAGCCTGCCGCCGGAGGCGCTCGTGCGCTTGTGTGATCTGCTCAATCCGAGCAACGAGCCGGGACGACTGACCGTGATCACGCGCATGGGTCACGACAGGATCGCCGAGTCGCTGCCGCCGCTGATCCGCGCCGTGCAGCGCGAGGGCTGCCGCGTGGTCTGGGCGTGCGATCCGATGCACGGCAATACCATCAAGACCGGCACCGGCTACAAGACCCGGCCGTTCGAGCGCATCCTGGCCGAAGTGCAGGGCTTTTTCGACGTTCACCGGGCGGAAGGCACCCATGCCGGCGGCGTGCACATCGAGATGACTGGCCAGAACGTTACCGAGTGCACGGGCGGTGCGCAGGCGATTGCCGACACGGACCTCTCGGACCGCTACCATACCCATTGCGATCCGCGTCTGAATGCCGAGCAGAGCCTGGAGCTGGCCTTCTTGCTTGCGGAAGCGCTGAAACGCCAGCGCGGCAGCCAGCCGGCCGATGATTTGCCGTCCGCGGCCGAATGATGAGGCGCACACCGCGCGACCGGGACAACGCGATTGGGGAGTAGGGCGGGATGGGACCGAGCGCGCTCGATCAGCCGAAGCTTACCGACAAGTATTTCCTCAAGACCCGGGAAATCGTGCGCCGCTTCGGCGATGCCGAGGTCACCTATGCCGTCTTCATGCGACGCCCGGTGGTGTTTGCGCCGAAACTGGCCATCGACTGGCTGAAAAGCATGCTCGCCGATCGCGGCATCGACTGCCGCATCGAGCTTCAGTTCGATGAGGGCGAGTGGGTCGGTGCCGGCGAACCGCTGATGTATCTGCACGGCTCGTTCGAAAGCCTGGTCGATCTGGAAACCCTGTTCCTGCAGCGACTCGGGCCGCCATGCGTCGCCGCCTACAACGCGTTTTCGATGTGCACCGATCTGCCCTATGCCGGCTTCATCGCCATGGACGCGCGGCATTGCGCCGGCAGCGAGATGGCCGAAATGATGGCCTATGCCGCCAGCGTCGGCTCAGCGCGCGCCAAGATGGTCACCGGGGCGATCGGCTTCGTCGGCTCGAGCAGCGATGCCACCGCCGGCTATTTCGGCAAATCCGAGGGCCTCGGCACCATGCCGCACGCGTTGATCGGCTATGCCGGCAGCACCATGCGCGCCGCCGAGATGTATGATGAGCAGTTTCCGGACGAACCGCTCACCGTGCTGGTCGACTATTTCGGCCAGGAGGTCACCGACAGCCTGGCCGTGTGCGAACGCTTCGCCGATCGGGCGGCGCGCGGCCAGGTGCGTGTGCGCCTCGACACCCATGGCGGGCGGTACGTCGAAGGGCTCGACATGGCGGCGTCCTATGACGTGCTAGATCGCCTGGCCCCGACCGCGATCCGTACCTATCGCAGCGAAACGGAGTTGCGCTGGCTGGTTGGCACCGGCGTCAGCGCCGCAGCGATTTTCCATGTGCGCGAACAGCTCAACCAGGCCGGCTTCGAAAAGGTCAAAATCGTCGCCAGCTCGGGCTTCGATCCGCACAAATGCAAGCTGATGGCGAGCGTGCGCGCGCCGATCGATGTGGTCGGCACGGGCTCGTACCTGCCGGATCAGTGGCGCGAGACCTATGCCACGGCCGATGTCATCTCCTACAATGGCGTATCGCGCGTCAAAGTCGGCCGCGAGTTCCTGTTTCGCCACCAGAAGACCTGAGCCGTCGCCCACACGCAACGCCAGTGCGCTTTTAGCATTGCTGAGGTCGCGCAAGCGCAAGCCACTGGTCGCGTTTGCTCCTTGTGGGCCGCATCAGCATCACTTAACTAGGCGTAGCGATGTCATGCTGCCGTGTGGGGCAAAGCCTTGCGACGCGCTGACGACCAGCCGGAACGTTTGCGCGCGGGGATAGGTTATGTTTGCGGCAATTGCGCCTGTGGGCTCGCTCCTGTTCGGGCTCGCCCTGCTTCTCTTGGGTCACGGGCTGCAAGGCGCGTTGCTTGGCGTTCGCGCCGATCTTGAGGGATTTTCAAGCCAGGCCACCGGCATCATTATGTCGGCCTATTTTGTCGGCTTCGTCATCTCCTTGCCGTTCTTGCCCAGGCTCGTGCGCCTGATCGGCCATATCCGCACCTTCACCGCACTCGCGTCGCTGGCCTCATCGGCCATTCTGGTCCACGCGATGATCATCGATCCGTATATCTGGTTCGCCATGCGCCTGATTACCGGCGTGTGCTTTGCCGGGCTGTACATGGTGGTGGAAAGCTGGATCAACGAGCGCACGACCAATGCCACGCGCGGCGCCGTACTCTCCGTGTACATGATCGTCAGCATGACCGGCATCGCGCTTGGCTATCAGCTCTTTGGCCTGGCGGACCCAAGCAGTTTCGTACCGTTCATCCTCGCCTCGATCCTGATCTCGGTCGCCCTGGTCCCGGTGGCACTGACACGCACGCTTCAACCGCAACCGATCGAAACGGCGCGCCTGGGCATTCGCGATCTCTATCGGCTGTCGCCGCTGGGCGTGGTTGGCATGATGATCGGCGGCCTGACCCAGGGCGCGCATTTCGGCATGGCCGGCGTGTCCGCCGCCGGGCTCGGTCTCAATCCGCTGCAGATCGGCACCTTCCTGGCCCTGAGCAGCTATGGCGCCATGGTCCTACAGGGCCCGATCGGCTTTCTCTCCGATCGGTTCGACCGCCGCATCGTGCTGGTCGGTACGGCGTTCCTGGCTGCCTGCGCAGCCTTGGGCGTCTATGTCGCCAGCTCGATGGGCACCAGGGAGCTGTTCGGCGCCTCGTTCCTGCTGGGCGGCGTCATGATGCCACTCTATGCGCTCAGTATCGCGCACACCAACGACCATGCCCAGCCCGAAGACCTGGTCGAGGTCGCCACCGGTCTGCTTCTGGTATTCGGCTTCGGCGCCAGTCTCGGCCCGGCCATCGCAGGTCTGGTCATGGGCTGGTTCGGCCCGGCGGCGCTGTTCATTCATATCGCCGTGCTGACCACCGTGCTCGGCGTGTTCGGTCTGATCCGTATGCTCGCCCGCGCCCCGGTTCCGGCCGAGGAGCAGGCTCCCTATGTGCCGATGACGCGCACCTCGCCGGTCGTGTTCGAACTCGATCCGCGCTATGAGCCGGAGCAGCCGGAGCTGCCGTTGGAAGGCCAGTACCGTGACCAGCGACGGCAGGACAAACCCGCCCGGCGCGTGCGTCAGGCCGCTTGAGCTGAGGCGGCGCGCCCGTCTGCCGATATGACGACATCGAAGAAACGGCTGATCTGGCGTAGATGCCATAGCCCCTTGATGTCGTGAAAGCCGACATGGCCGCCGCCGCGCGAGACCAGCCCATGAGCATGCGTGTGGCCCTGCCAGTCGTAGGCACGATAGGGCGCGCAGGGCACGAACGGGTCATCGGCGGCATGCACGGCCAGCGTCGGCACCGTGATGCCGTCGAGATAGGGCAGGCAGCTCACCCTGGTGTAATAGTCGTGCGCGTCGGCATAGCCGTGATGCGGTCCGGTGTAGATGTCATCGACCGCTTTCAGCGTTGCCGCCCGCCTGATGGCATCGGCGGTTACCTTGGGGATCGGGCTGTTGGTGTGCAGATAACCGCGTTTCACCGCGCGCAGCAGATAGTCGTGATAGATCCGGTTGTGGCGCTGGTGAATGAGATCGCTGGCCGCGCGCAGATCGAGCGGTGCCGAAACGCTGGCGGCCGCCGTGACCCTTGTGTCGACGTCGCCTTCGCCCAGGAACTTCAAGAGGGTGTTGCCGCCGAGCGAAAAGCCGACGAGCAGGATCGGCGTGGCATCGAACCTGGCCGGCAGGTCGGCAAGAGCGGCGCGCAGATCGCCGGTCCGCCCGGCATGGGCAAAGTCCAGGCAGCTATGCCTCGATGGGCCGTAACCGCGCAGGTTCAGCCGCAGGACAAAGTTGCCGCGCTCGAGGAAGAAGCGCGTCGCAGCGATCATGTACAGGCTGTCCTCGCAACCGCCGAGGCCGTGAACGAGGACGACGAGCGTGTCCTGCGGGCTTGTCGTGAGTGGCGCGTTCAGCCGGGC
This sequence comes from Geminicoccaceae bacterium, assembly GCA_050331015.1. Classification (GTDB taxonomy): domain Bacteria; phylum Pseudomonadota; class Alphaproteobacteria; order Geminicoccales; family Geminicoccaceae; genus JBHJHH01. The sequence continues at coordinate 32,694 of JBHJHH010000107.1, read as the reverse complement.
GGCCAGACGATCGCCGCTGCCATCGGCCATATCGAGCTTGAGCCGTTCGCCGCGCGGCAGCGAGCGGATGAGCAGACGCGGCACGAAGGCATTGCGCATGCTCTGCAGGTGCCGTCCCCACCAGGGCGGCCGGGCGACAAACGGCTCAAACTCAAAACTGCGGCGCATTCCCCGTCGGCCACCTCAATCGGACATCCTCTTCCGCCAGCAACCTAGGGCAAAGCGCCTGGGAAGCGAGATGGACGCGCTCGAGCCGGCTGGCCCGCTGTCCACCAATCAGCAGGGCAGCGCCAGCAACAGGCGATCAGCGGTTTCGCTGCCGCGCGCGCGGGCATCGCGCAGCAGGTTGCGTGCACGCACGCAGTCTTGCGGCACGCCATCGCCCAGCAGGTAGAGCCGGGCGAGCATGAGCTGGGCCTGGACAACCCCGGCATCGGCCGACTCCTGCAAGAGCTGCGCCGCCGTCTCGGGATCGCGGGCATGGCCGGTGACATCGAGCAAAGCAATCGCCTCGTTGACCTTGGCCTCCGGGCTGCCGGGCTCAACCACTGTCGCACCGACGGCGGCACCGCCTTGAGCTTGCGCGCCATCGGCCGATTGCTCCGGAAGCTCGCCGGCGCTGGGCTCGGGGCCGGCCGGCGGTGTCGAGCCCATGAGATCGATCAGCGCCTGGCGCGCGTCCGGATGGCCCTGTTGCATGGCGGTGCGGAAGTGCTCCGCTGCTTCGGCCGGACGCGCCTCGTTGCGGGCGATCTGGCCCAGGCGGTAACTGGCATCGGCGATGCCTTGAGCCGATGCCGCCTCCAGCCAGGCCTTGCCGCCGGCCGGATCGGCCGGCACACCGCGACCGGTATAGAGCAGCGCGCCATAGGCGCTCTGCGCGACGCCATAGCCCTCGCGCGCCATCTGCGCCAAGACCGGCACCGCGCCGGCCAGCTCGGCATCAGTGCGCGCCGAGAGCGCTTGTTCAAGGGCTTGCCGCTCTGCCGGATCGCTCGGCCAGTGGCCGGCCTGCTGGGCCATGGCCGCACCGGTCAGCATCAGGTCAAGGGTGATCTGTGCTGCCAAAACTCTGGGCACCAAGGTGATATTACTCAGCCAAACCTGCAGTTTCATGAGTTTCATTCAGCTTTCAGTATGTGCAGACCGGACAGTCCTTGCCGGCCGTCAACGTGGCGCTGTGTACGCCCAAGCGTACCCGGTGATCAAGGCGTCTCGGCCGCCGGTAGGCGCAGGCGCACGGCCAATCCCCCCAGGCTCGAGCGTGCCATGCTGAGCTCACCGCCATACAGCGTGGCCATGTCACTGACGATGGCGAGCCCGAGACCACTGCCCGGGACGGTCTCATCCAGCCGGTGACCGCGCTTGAGCGCCGTCAGCCATTCGGCTTCGGATAGGCCCGGACCGTCATCCTCGATGGTGAACTTCAGCGTGTTGAACTCGCGAGTGACCCGGGCGCGCACGCGCCCGAGCGCATATTTGCAGGCATTGTCCATCAGATTGCCGAGCATCTCTTCCAGATCCTCGCGCTCGCCGCGAAACGCCGGGACGGAAACGGCGCCGCGCACCTCGATGCTGACGCCTTTCGGCTGGTACATTTTTTCAAGCGTGCGCTTCAGCGTGTTCAGCGTGGCATCGACATCGGTGCGCGCCGTCATGACCCGCGCGGTGGCCGCCGCGCGCGAGCGGGCCAGGTGGTGGTCGATCTGCCGGCGCATGCTTTCGGTCTGCCGGCGCACGGTATCGGCCAGCGGCGTGTGCTGGTTGCCACTCTCGTTGATGAGCACCGCGAGCGGGGTCTTCAGGGCATGTGCCAGATTGCCCGCATGGGTACGGGCACGCTCGACCACGGCGGCGCTGTGATCGAGCAGATCGTTCATCTCGTTGACCATTGGCGCCAGCTCGCGTGGGTAGCGATCGGTGAGCCGATCGGCGCCGCCGCTTCGGATGCGGCGCAGCTCCTCGCCGATGCGATGCAGCGGTTCGAGCCCGAAGCGTACTTGCAGGAACGTGCCGAGCAGCAGGCCGAGACCGAGCACGATCAGCGCCGAGCGCAAGGTGTGCTGAAAGCGTTCGAGTTCCGCCTGCAGCTCGGCCGTGCGGATGGCCAGCGCGAAATGCAGCCCGTCGGACGCGCCGGGCAGACGGATGTGGCGCATGAGCACGCGCAGGCGTTCGCCGTCCGGCCCGAGCGTGGTCAAGATGCGTTGTTCGCCCAGGGACAGATCCGCCGGCAGCACCAGGCTGGTGTCCCAGAGCGAGCGCGAGCGCGCCAGCGTATGGCCGGCCTGGCTGTCGATCTGCCAGTACCAGCCGGAATACGGCCGCTCGAACGATGGCGTGTCCAGCTCGCGCACTTGCAGATCGACGGCAAAGCTGTCGAAGTCGGTATCCTTGGCGTCCAGGAAGTCGAGACTGTCGACACTGAGCAGGGCGGTTGCCGAATCGGCCGAAGCGGCGGCGATGACGCGCTCCATATGCGCTTCGAGCCGCTGATCGAAGGTATCGGTAACGCTGTCGCGAAACAGCGCGTTGAGCACAGCGCCGGCCAGAACCAGAATCCCGATCACCCAGATCCCGGCACTGACGAGCAAGCGTGCGGCGATGGAGTGCACGCCGGTTGCCCCTTTCAGACCTCGCCGGAGAGATCGTCCGCCGGCGCGTCGGTATCCGTCTCGTCTTCGGGTTCGCTCAGCCGATAGCCCAGGCCGCGCACGGTCTGGATCAACGGCACGCCCAGCTTCTTGCGCACGCGACCGATGAAGACCTCGATCGTGTTGGAATCACGATCGAAATCCTGTTCGTACAAATGCTCGGTCAGTTCGGTGCGCGAAACGATGCGATCCTTGTGGTGCAGCAGATAGGCCAGCAGCCGGTATTCCTGCGCCGTCAAGCGGATCGGCTTGCCGTCGATTTCCACATGGCCTGAGCGCGTGTCGAGCACGAGCGGGCCGCAGCTCAGTTCGGGCGAGGCATGCCCGGCCGCCCGCCGCACCAGTGCACGCAGGCGAACCAGAACCTCGTCCATGTGAAACGGCTTGGTGACGTAATCATCAGCGCCGACGTCGAACGCCGCCAGCTTGTCGCGCCAGCGATCGCGCGCGGTGAGCACCAGAACCGGCATGTCACACCCGGCCTTCCGCCAGCGATCGAGTACGGTCACACCATCGACTTTGGGCAGGCCGACATCGAGGACGACCGCATCGTAAGGTTCGGTGTCGCCCAGGAAATGGCCTTCTTCGCCATCATAGGCGACATCGACGGCATAGCCCGCGCTCTTGAGTGCTCCGGAAAGCTGAGCGGCAAGATCGACGTCGTCTTCAACGACCAGTACACGCACGATCGACAATCACCCGCTGTAGCCTTCCACATCGTGCAGTTCAGCGGTCTTGCCATCGACTTTCAAGTGCAGAACGCTGCCATCCTTGCGCAATACCTTGATGGAGTAATGCCAGGCGCTCGGCTTCTCTTCGTCCCGCTCGGCGCAGGCATCGAGCAACTCGCCGCGATACTCATCCGGTAAATTGTGCTGAATGGCGGACAACGACACCAGCGCGCCTTGCTCGTGCAAGGCGCGTACAACGTTGTGATCGCAGCCATCATCCCCGACGACCGATGCCCATGGCGCAAGCACCATCGGAACGGTCGCCAGGGCAACCGAGAAGCGCAACAGCAATCTCCCTGACGCACGGGCGCGAGGTTGGCGTGTTGGGTGTGAACACGCTCTGAACTGTTGCCTTAACACACGTACGGCGGCACACACCCGTGCACCGCCGCAACACCTAGTTGAAAACTGCTTGGTTTAGGCCGTTTGTCGAATACGCCGAAGGCCGATAAGCCCGATCAGCCCGAGGCCGAGCAGCGCTGCCGAGCCCGGCTCCGGTACCGACGACGACGACGGCGACAGCGTGCCGGAATAGGCGAACGAGCCGCCGGTATTGTACAACTCATCCAGACTCAGGCCGACGCCGGCGGTTTCGAAGGTGAACGCCGCCGTACCGTTGTTGTAGGTGGCAAGTTCGACCAGATCGGTGTTCGAGCCGAACTGACCGGGCGTGTAGGTCGCGTTGGAAACGAAGATCTCGCCACCAATCGCGCCCACACCGATGGGGAAGTTCGTCGGCTCGATCAGGAAGGTGTTGGCGAACAGGCTGAGAAAATCGATCGAGCCGGTGAACGTGCCGCCGACACCGTCTTCGATGGTGATCGAACCGTTGGTGGTCGACACCTCGATTTCACTGGCGCCCATCGGATCGGGGAACATGAACGTACCGGCGATGTCGCCGAGCAGACCGATCAGACCGAGTGCGTCCGAGCTATCGATCGCAAAGTCGCTGCCGCCGAAGCCGACGAAATCGAAATTGCCAAACGGCGTGAAGGTGACCGACGAGCCGGTCACACTCGAAAGCTGGATCTCGGTGATCGGCGCAGCCTCCGCCTGGGCGGTAAGACCGACAGCGCCGAGCAGGCACGCACCAACAAGCAGTCCTTTACGCATGGCTAACTCCCATTTTGGTAGATCGCGTGTCTGCGGCGTCGATAGACACCGGCCAGACCCAAGAGACCGATGGCGAAGGCCGTGGCCGTCGCCGGTTCGGGTACGCTGGATGGCGGCGGCGTGGTGGGTGTGGTCGGACGATTGGCAATGTCGTAGTAGGTCGAGGGATTGCCTTTATTGTCCGGCCCGAAGCTCTCCACCGTACCCGGCGTGCTGGAGCCGCCGCTGGAACTGGCGACCGGTTGGAAAAAGGAACAGCAACCGCCGAAAGTGCTGAACAGGCTCGAACCGGCCGATGTCGCCCCCGGTACAAAGCCCGCGCTGTCGACGATTTGCAGATCCTGTTCGGAGGTGTGGAACCAGACGCCGATTTGCTCGCCGAAGCTCAGACCTTCCCAATTGGCCGGACCCGGCGGTGTCGGCGGATTGCTGTTCAGATCCGCGACATTGATGGTGAACGACGCCTTGTTGCGCCCGCCCGAGCCGCCGCCCAGGGCTACATCGATGACGTCGTCGCCGAAATAGGTCAGCAGAATGCTGGGATCGTCGATGCTCGAGGTGTTGTTGGCGCCATTGTAGACATAGCTGGTGAGCTGACCGGTGAGCAGATCGCCGAACAGGATAGCCAACTGGTCCTGCACGCCTTTGGGGTTCTCGCCGTCGCTGACCACCAGCCAGAACGCCTCGGCCGCGCCCGGATCGTATTCGAACATCCACTCGAAGATCTGCGAGACGCTGTCGAACGAAGCGGTGATGTTGCCGAGCGAGCCGGGATTTTCGCCGCCGCCGAGAGTGGCGCCGGCATCCGTGTAGGTATACAGGGTCGCACTGGCGCTGGCCGTCATGGCCATGCTGGCGCAAAGTGCTGTCGCTGCGAACAACTGTCTGACCATCAACCGTTCCGCTTTCTGGCGTTGCGACGTCTTGCTACCGAACCTAGGGGCGCGCGTTCCGCGCAGCACCGTCGGCGAAGGTGAATGCGCAAAGCATGCCAGAATCGAAATGGCGTTTGATTTGAGGTGGTTAATGGCTGTTCGCCGATCGCCGCGCGGTGAAAGCGTCAAAGCTTTTTACGCTCGCTCAAGGGACAATCCACCGGAGCCGCGCAACCGATTAGCCCGAAAGGATTAATGGCCGACTAGACCTGTCCGTGCATGCCTGAGGCCGCGGGCCGCTTCGCTGGCGCAAGCTAGCGCCGGACGAAGGGCAATTGACAAGTTGCCGGTGCTGGCGAGGATGCCGCTCTTTCGCGGCGCAAAGAAACGGATATCGCCATGCAAGCCGGCATCAACAAAGTCGTCCTCGCCTATTCAGGCGGCCTGGACACCTCGGTCATCCTGCGCTGGCTGCAAGACGTTTACCAATGCGAGGTGGTCACCTTCACGGCCGATCTCGGTCAGGGCGAAGAACTCGAACCGGCCCGCCAAAAAGCCGAAATGCTCGGTGTCAACGAGATCTATATCGAAGATCTACGCGAGGAATTCGTGCGCGATTACGTCTTTCCGATGTTTCGCGCCAACACGCTTTACGAGGGCGTCTATCTGCTCGGCACCTCGATCGCCCGGCCGCTGATCGCCAAAAGACTGGTCGAGATCGCCCACGAAACCGGCGCGGACGCCATCGCCCACGGCGCCACTGGCAAGGGCAACGACCAAGTGCGCTTCGAGCTGTCGGCTTATGCGCTCGATCCGGGCATCAAAATCATTGCGCCCTGGCGTGAATGGGATCTGAACTCGCGGGACAAGCTGATCGCCTATGCCGAGGACCGCCAGATCCCGATCCCGCGTGGCAAGCGCGGCGCGCCGCCCTATTCGACCGATGCCAACCTGCTGCACATCTCCTATGAGGGCCTGGCGCTCGAAGACCCGTGGGTCGAGCCCGACGAAGATATGTTCACCCGTTCGCTCGCGCCCGAGCAGGCGCCAGACACGCCCGCCTATGTCATCATCGGCTTCGAGCGCGGCGATGCGATCAGTGTCGACGGCGATCTTCTGTCGCCGGCGGCCTTGCTCACCCGTCTGAACGAGCTGGCCGGTGCGCACGGCGTCGGCCGGCTGGACATGGTGGAAAACCGCTTTGTCGGCATGAAGTCACGCGGCGTCTACGAAACCCCGGGCGGCACCTTGCTGCTCGCCGCCCATCGTGCCATGGAATCGCTCACTCTCGATCGCGGCGCCGCCCATCTCAAAGACGAACTCATGCCGCGCTATGCCGAGCTGATCTATAATGGCTTCTGGTTCGCGCCGGAGCGTGAAATGCTGCAGGCGCTGATCGATGCCAGCCAAGCCCATGTGACCGGCGAGGTGCGCCTGAAGCTGTTCAAGGGCGGCATTCAGGTGGTCGGCAGGCGCGCGCCGAACTCGCTCTACGATCCCAGCTACGCCACCTTCGAGGAAGACACGGTCTACGACCAGCACGATGCCGAGGGCTTCATCAAGCTGAATGCCCTGCGCCTTCGCCTTTGTGCCGCACGCCGGCGTCAGAGCTAGGCGGCCGACGCCAGGCGCAGGCTGGGGGTGTAGGGCAGCGCCAGCCGTCGCTTGCGCTGCGCCTGACGCCTGGCGCGCCGCTGATCGAGCTGAGTGCGCGTCAGGTGATGCAGGCGCGCGGCGTGGACATAGGCGGCGCGCGCCTCATCGGTGGCGCCGCGCCGGGTTTCGATGTCACCGAGGGTCAGCCAAGCGAGCGCTTCGTTGTAGATGTCGTTAGCACGTTGCAGCAGGTCGATCGCGGCCAGCAGCGCCTTGCGCGCGGCCTGCAGATTGCCCAGCGACAGTTCGTACTGGCCGAGATAGTGCAGGCAGCGCGCCCGGTCGGCGCGTGTCCCGAGCTGATCGGCCACCCGGCAGGCGCGGCGGAAGGCAAAGCGCGCGCCTTCGTGGTCCCGTCTGGCGGCAAAGCGCAGGGCTTCTTCGATCCAGGCAAAGGCTTCCGGCAGAAGACCGGCATTGGCCCGCAGGCGCTCGCGACGCTCGTCGCGCAGACGCTGGGAAAGCACCCGGCGCGCCTGGGCGCGGGCTTCGCGCTCGGCGGCCTCGTCCGCCTGACGCCACCACAATGTGCTGGTGTGCGCCGCGACCAACGACAAGCCGACCGCCGCCGGCGCGAGCGTCGCTGCCGTTTCCACGCGATCGACCGCCCCGCTTTGCACCCAGGCGGCAATCAGGCCGCACAACGCGCTGGCCGAGCCGAGTGCGGTCGTGCCCAGCCAGGTCATGCTGTCGTGGGGCCGGCGTTGCGCGCGCTCAGCCATAACCGTTGATCGTGTTCAAGCGGCGATGCATGGCGATGATCTTGGCGTCCCTTGGGCCTGCTGGGAGCAGACCGGTTGTTTCCATCAACCTTGCATCACTTTTTACACAAATCCTATTTCTGGCAACGCATTAAACATTCCAGCAGCAGGCGAAAAACGCCCGGTGCATCAACTTTGTCGATCAGCCGGGCATTGGCGGCCTGGCCGCTGACAGCATAGAGATCGCAGACCGTCGCGCCGAAGCACGGACCGGGCGCGGTTTCGACGGCGACATGGACTTCCTTGCCGCCGAACAGTTCGGGCGCGAGCAGCCAGGCGATAACGCACGGATCATGCAGCGGCGCGCCCGGCTCGACGAAGCGATCGCGCTCGAACCAGGTGGTCGGATCGATCAGGTCGGCAGCGACCTCGGCCAGACGGCCGCCAAGGGCGCGCACGGCCTGATGGCGTTCCGCCGTGACGATGACCTGATGCGTGGCATCCAGCGGCAGCATAACGATCTCGACGCCGCTGGCGAACACCACGGCGGCGGCATGCGGGTCGGCGAAGATGTTGAATTCGGCGGCCGGGCTGACATTGCCCACGCCGCTGGAACCGCCCATCAGGACGATGCGCTGCAGACGTTGCCCGAACTCCGGTGCCTTGATCAGCGCAAGCGCAACATTGGTCAGCGGGCCGGTCGCCGCCAGGGTCACCGTGCCGGCCGGGCGATCGTCCACCTCGGCGATCAGCACGTCGACGGCATGGCCGTCATCGGCCGCCCGCGACGGTGGCGGCAGACCGACGCCGACCAGCCCGTCGACGCCATGGACATGTTCGGCATGCATCGGTGTACGCAGGATCGGCCGCGCGCAGCCGGCATGCACCCGGATATCGTCGCGCCCGAGCAGATCGAGAATGCGCCTGGCATTGGCCGTGGTCTTGTCGAGCGGGACATTGCCGGCGACCGTGGTGACCGCACAGAGTTCGATCGCCTCGGGCATGGCCAGGGCCATCATCAAGGCGATGGCATCGTCCTGGCCCGGATCGCAGTCCATGAGCAGCGTGTGCTTGGTCATGTGTCGTCACCTCGCGCGGCGGAGCAGATGCGCCCGGTCTAGCCGTTGGCAGGCCGTCGTCAATCGGCTAACACCGGGTCTCGACCAGCCAGGAGCCCCTGCTTATGCGCCCTTCAGGCCGCCAGGCCGACGAATTGCGTCCCGTCAGCTTCGAACTCGGCTTCACCAAACACGCCGAGGGCAGTTGCCTGATCAAGATGGGCGATACCCACGTGCTGTGCACGGCCTCGATCGATGAGAAAGTGCCGCCTTTCCTGCGCAACAGCGGTAAGGGCTGGGTCACGGCCGAGTATGGCATGCTGCCACGATCGACCCATTCGCGCAGCCCGCGCGAGGCGGCGCGCGGCAAGCAGGGCGGTCGCACCATGGAGATCCAGCGGCTGATCGGCCGGGCGTTGCGCGCCGTGGTCAATCTCGAGCGCATGGGCGAGCGGCAGATCACGGTGGATTGCGATGTCCTGCAAGCCGATGGCGGCACGCGCACGGCCTCGATCACCGGCGGCTATGTCGCCCTGTTCCAGGCGTTCGAGAAGCTGGTCGCCAACGAAATCCTGCCGGCCAATCCGATCACGGAACCGTTGGCGGCGGTGTCCTGCGGCGTCTACGAAGGCACGCCCGTGCTCGATCTCGATTATGCCGAGGACAGCAGCGCGCAGGCCGATGCCAATTTCGTGCTTACCGCCGCTGGCGCGATCATCGAGGTCCAGGCAACCGCCGAAGAGGCGCCGTTGACGCGCAGCCATTTCGTCGAGCTGTTCGGTCTGGCGCAAAAAGGCATCGGCGAACTGGTGGTCAAGCAGAAGCTGGCGCTGCGTGGTGTGCCCAGCCTATGACGTCGGGCGCCGCTCGCCGGTTCAGCGGTGATCGCCTGGTCCTGGCCAGTCACAATCCCGGCAAGCTGCGTGAGTTCCGGGCCTTGCTGGCACCGCTGGGCGTCGACGTGATCTCTGCCGGCGCGCTGGCTCTGCCCGAGCCGGAGGAGACCGGCGACAGCTTCGAGGCCAATGCGCGCCTCAAGGCGCAGGCCGCGGCCAACGCGTCCGGCCTGCCGGCGCTGGCTGACGACAGCGGCCTGTGCGTCGACGGCCTGGATGGTGCGCCGGGGGTGTACTCGGCGAGATGGGCTGGCGCCGACAAAGACTTTCAGGCGGCCATGCGCCTGGTGCACGACCGGCTCGCCGAGCGTCACGGTCCTTTTGCCGACGCGCCGAAAGCAGCCAGCTTTGTCGCCGTATTGTGTCTTGCCTGGCCCGATGGCGAGGATGTCTGCGTCACCGGCCGCTGCACGGGCGAACTGATCTGGCCGCCACGCGGTGACGGCGGCTTCGGCTATGACCCGATGTTCGTACCCGAAGGCGAGACGCGCAGCTTCGGCGAGATGTCGGCTGCGGACAAACAGCGCTTCAGCCATCGCGCACGCGCGGCGGCGGCCCTGCGCGACGCCTGTTTCGCCGCTTGAGCGATGCAGCCGGGCGATGACAACGGCCTCGCGGTCTATCTGCATTGGCCATTTGTGCGCAGCATCCCGCCCTATTGCGATTTCAACAATTTCCTCGCCGACGCGGTCGACGAATCGCGCTGGATCGAGGGCCTGATCGCCGGCTTTGCACGGCAAGCGGCATCGTTGCACGACAAGCGGCTGCTCGCGGTGTTCATCGGTGGCGGCATGCCATCGTTGCTCAGCGCTCGCGCCATCGAGCGCCTGCTCCGGGCGGTGCGAGCAAAGCTGGCGACGGTCGACGATCTGCAAGTGACCATGGAGGCCGATCCCGAGCCCGAAATGGTCGGCCGCTTCGCAGACTATCGTTCTGCTGGCGTGACACGTCTGTCGCTGCGCGTTCGCAGCCTGCGCTCGGCCGGCCTGACCTTCATGGAGCACGATCGCTGGTGCGCTGCCGATGGCCTGGCCGCGATCGAAACGGTCACGCGACTGTTTCCGCAACGCTCAGTCGATCTGTTCTACGGCTGGCCCGGCCAGACCCTGCCGGACTGGTTGCGCGAGATCGACCAGGTGTGCGGGCTCGGCCTCGATCATGTGTCGATCTACGATCTCGAGCCGCTGCCGGGCACGGTGTTCGCCGAGCGCGCCGCGGCCGGCACGCTGACGTTGCTCGACGATGACATGCGCGCCGAGATGTTCATTCAGGCGACCGAGCAGATGCGCGCGTGCGGCCTGATCCCGTACGAAATCGCCAATGCCGGCAAGCCCGGCACGGAAAACCGCTACAATCTGCACAGCTGGCGCGGCGGTTCCTATATCGGCGTCGGCCCGGGCGCCATTGGCCGCCTTGAGCTGGGCGCCCGGCGCGAAGCGACCGCACAGATCCACGCGCCGGCGGCCTGGCTCGCCGACATCGAGGCCGGCGGCGATGGCATGGCTGAGCGGCTCGTCCTCAATTCACGCGAGCGGCTTGACGAACTCTTGGTGCAAAGCCTGCGCATGGCGGAAGGCATTACGGCAGAGACGGCCGCGCGCGTTCTCGGCGGCCGGCTGCGCGAACATCTGCCGCCTGAGCGTCTGCAATCGCTGCTCGATGACGGGTTTCTCATCGATGACGCTGACGGCCTCCGGCTCACACGCACGGGCTGGCCATTGCACGAAGCCATCGCCCTACGCCTGTCCGCTTGACAGCCGGATAGGCGCGCGGGTTGCGATGGTGATTGATCAACCGGTTTGGGCCGATGTATCTAGCCGCCTCACGGGGTGTAGCGCAGCCTGGTAGCGCGCCTGCTTTGGGAGCAGGATGTCGGGAGTTCGAATCTCTCCACCCCGACCAATCACGCCGCGGCTGCGCTGGCGCCTACATCAGCGAGCGTGCCTGACCGATCCAATCGTCACGCGTTACGCGGCCGGGGAACCGCACCTCTTCCTCGATCTCGGAAACTTTCTCAGGCGTCAGCTCGGCGAGCTGCGCAAATGAAGTGATGCCAAGACCGTTCAACTTCTTGGCAATCGCCGGACCGATGCCGTTGATCTTGGTCAGATCGTCCGAGGTTGGTTCAGCCGGCTTGGTCGCCGCTGCCTTTTCCGTGGCCCTGTCGCCGTTGTCGGCCACCAGGGTCAGCTTGGTCTCGCTCTTCGGCGTCTCGCCAAGGGCGGCCACCGCAGCGGTTACCGGCGTGCTCGCCGCGACCTTCGGCGTGGCTTTCTTTGCCGGCTCGGCGTTGACGGGCGCCGCCGGCTTCGTGGTCTTTTCCGCCGCCGGCGTGGCCGTTTTCGGCTTGTCCGGAGCCGGTGCGGCCGGCGCACTGGCGGCCGTCTCGACGCTGGCCGGCATGCCGGCGCTCTCCATGAAGCCTTGCCAGTAGGCCATCCACATCAAAGGCCAAGGCACCATCATCGCGGTAAACGGACTGGCGCCAAAGGGTCCAGGGAAGTTGGCAACCGGACGACCGCCGGCAGATTTCTTGCTGGCCTCGTTCGTCTTACTCATCACTACGGCACTCCATGCGCACGTGGAAAATCGCTCGCTACATCCAAATGCCAGCTTGGCAAAAGCGCAAGCCTGCAATCGTTTATAGCCGTAGTTTGACTTCAAGTCTTCAGTCAAGCCACTGTGACCGGGGCGGTGCGGTCTAACCCATTGCTGGCACACGCCTCGGATGTGTTGACCAGTGCCACGGAGTGACAGGATGAGCCAGCCTGCACAACCTGACGATGACGTCGACCCATGGCATCGCAACTCGGCCAGCGGTCTTTTCGCCACGATCTGGGACAAACGTGCAGCGATGGGCATCACGCGCGTCGCCGATCTCACCGGGCTGGATGTCATCGGCATGCCGGTCTACGCCGCCTACCGGCCGAACAGTCGCGGCCTAGCGGTCAGCCAGGGCAAAGGCTTGAGCCATGCGCAAGCCCGGCTTGCCGCCGTGATGGAAGCGGTCGAGGGCTATCATGGTGAGCACATCGAGCGCCCCTTGCGGCTGGCGAGCTACGCTGAACTGGCCGGCTCGCTGCCGCTCTTGGACCCGGCCAGCCTGCCTCGGCTCGGCCACGGCGCCTACCGGCCGAACTGGCGCATGCTGTGGATCGAGGGCCGAGAGGTGGTCACGGGTGCGGCGATCTGGCTGCCCTTCGAATGCGTGCACAGCGATGCCTGCCAGCCGCAGCCAGCCGGTGCCGGCTGTTTTCCGGTGAGCACCAATGGCCTGGGCGCCGGCGCTGATGGCACGGCCGCGCGCTGGACCGCGTTGCTCGAAGTGATCGAGCGGGATGCCTTGAGCCTGTGGCAATACCGGCCGCGCCATGCCCGCGCACGGCGGCGCATCAATCTGAGGACAGTGCGCCATGCGGGATTGCGGCAGTTGATCGACACGCTCGCGCAAGCCGGCTTCGCTGTCGCCCTGGATGACATGAGCAGTGATCTGCCGGTTGCCTGCGTTCAGGCGGTGATCGCGCCCAAGGCGCCCGAGCGACGCGGCATCAGTCCGCAGCCTGGGCTCGGCCAGGCCGCGCATCCCGATCCCGAACGCGCCTGCCTGAAAGCGTTGTGCGAAGCCGTGCAGGTGCGCACAACCTATATAGCCGGCGCGCGCGACGATCTCGAGCCCGGTGCCTTCAGCCAGGCGGGCCTGCAGGACAGTCAGCGCCGGGCACTGCAGTTGATCGAGACGGTATCGTCCGACCGGTCGATCGACGCCCTGCCGCGTGCGAATGTCACCGATGCAGCCGACCTGGCGGCGGCCCTCAATGGACTTGGTCTTGGACCGACAATCGCCGTCGACTTGGCCAAACCCGCACTCGGCATCGCCGTCGAGCGCGTCATCGTGCCCGGTCTGGAAGCACCGCACGACACCGCCGGCTATTGTCCGCGGCAACGAGCCCTCGCCCTGGCTGCGGCTGGAGAGGATGCATGAGCGTCATCGTGTTCGCCGGTCCGTCCCTGCCACCATCGGCGCGCCAGGGCATGGACGACATCCTCTTCCTGCCACCGGCCGCCCAGGGCGATGTCCTCGCCGCCATGGCACGCTACCGGCCGCGCGTCATCGGCCTGATCGACGGCTATTTCGAAGGCGTTCCGGCGGTCTGGCACAAGGAATTGCTCCATGCCCTGGGCCAGGGCGTGCACGTCTATGGCGCCGCGAGCATGGGCGCCCTGCGCGCTGCCGAGCTGGCCAGCTTTGGCATGACCGGGGTCGGCGCGATCTATAGAGCCTACGCCAGCGGTGCCCTGGTGGCGGACGACGCCGTCGCGCTGGTGCACGGCCCGGCCGAGGCTGGCTTCCCGAGCTTGAGCGAGGCGCTCGTCAACGTGCAGGCAACGCTCGAGGCGGCCAAAGCGCAGTCACTGCTGGAGGCGGATGATGCCGCGCTCATTGCCAGGGCCGCCAGCGAACGCTTCTACAAGCAGCGCGACTGGCCGGGCATTCTGGCGACGGCACAGGACGCCGGCCTCAAGGACAAGCCCCGCCTGGCCTTTGCCGCATGGCTGACGGACAACCGCGTCGATCAAAAGCGCTTGGACGCATGCGCCCTGATCGACGCCGTGCGCGGCGCGCCGCAAACGCCGTTCCACGCCGGTTTCGCCCTGGCGGAAACGGAAATGTGGCGTGATCTGCAGGCCTATGCCGCCAGCCTGCAGGGCGACCATGCCATTGCCGAACAGGCGCGGCTGTTGCCCCAGGCCGGTGCGTGGCTGGCCGCCGCACGTGCGCGTGCGCGCGGGCTCGCCGCGTCGCCCCGCCATGTCGACGACGGGCGCGATACAGTGTCCGGCAGCCTGCGCATGCGTCTCGGCCTATGGCGGGCAACGGATGTCGCCCAGTTCGAAGCGGCCAATGGCCTTGCGCCGGGCGGTTTCGCGCAGCTTGTCGATGAGGACGTCCGCCTGGCCTCACTCGATGCCGCCCTGATACCTTCCCTTGATGGTGCCCTGCTCAATGAGCTGCGCCTGCAGGGCGAATTTGCCTCCATCGCCGCGCGCGCCCGTGACAAAGCCGAACGCTTGGCGGCGCATGGCCTGGACGACGTGACGCCGGATAGCCTGGGCAACGCGTTCGTGACGGCGCTGCATCGTCTGCACGCACACCATGGCACCGAGGGTGACATGAGCCGCCTTGTGCAGGTGCTCGGCTTTGTATCGGGCGATGCGCTGACGTCAGCCTTGGCGCGCGACGTTGCCTTCCATATGCTTGACGCTAACAAACCAGACGGCGAGCGCGACACGCAGCAGGAGGAGCGGCAGGCATGAAGCAGGCTGCACAAGTACGACCAGGCGCTGGCGGCACGCGTTTCGCCCTATACAGCCATCCGCCGCATCTCGATCCGGACCTGGCGCCGGACATCATCGAAGTGCCCGATCGGCCGGGCACGATCCAGCCGGGACCAACCGGACGTCGGGTCTACGCCATCGAACCGCTGGGCAAGCCCTGGTCCTATGGCGAGGCTAGCGGTGCCGAGCTGGCTATACCGCCCTGGCGCGGTCCGGTCGGTCCGCGCGCGCAACCGAATGCGGCCGGGCATTTCGACCACCTGCGTCCGGGCGATCCGGGCTTCGCTTGCGCGCACGCCTTTGCCGCCGTCCGGCACACGCTGGCTTGCTGGGAGCGCTTTATCGGCCGCGATCTGCCGTTTCATTTCGAGGCGGACCTGCCGCGACTGGAGATCTCGCTCTACCCGCCGCTCAACAACGCCCAAGCCGGCTATGGCTTTATCGAGCTCGGCCATGACCACGATCACGACCACCAGCCGTATGCGCTGAATTTCGATGTCATCGCGCACGAGACCGGCCATCTGATCATCTACGGCCTGATGGGTGTGCCCGAAGACGATGTGCCGACACTCTATGCCGGCTTTCACGAATCCGCGGCCGATCTGACCGGCCTGATGGCGGCGATGTTCCTCGAAAGCACGATCAAGGACCTGCTCAGCTCGACCAGCGGCAATCTTTACCGGCTCAACCGTCTCAACCGCATCGCCGAGATTTCCGACACCAAGCAGATCCGCCTGGCCAGCAACCGGCGCCATTTGCGCGAGTTCGCCTATGGCTGGGACGACGAGCACGACCTGTCCGAGCCGCTCACCGGTGCGGTGTTCGACTGCCTGGTTGACCTGTTCCACGAAGGCTTGGTCGCCGAGCGGCTGATCAGCTCCGAGCTCGAGAACCTGGCCGATCTGGCCGAAAATGATGCCAGTCTGGACGCGACCCTGCAGGACGGCTTCGATAGCGCCTATGCCCGCGACCCGGAGGCCTTTGCCCATGTGCTGGCCGCCGCACGCGACCGCCTGGGCGCGTTGCTGGCACATGCCTGGATGCAGCTCGATGCCCGGGCCATGGACTTTGCCGACGTCGCCCGCGCGGTGCTGCTCAGCGAGCGCGAGTTGTTCGGCGGCCGGTTTGTCGGCCTGTTGCGACGCAATTTTGCCCTGCGCGGCATCGGCAGTGTCGAGGTCGGCCCGCGAATGATCGCGCCCAGTGCAACCTCGCATCTGTTCTCGGCGCGCACCCGGACGCCCCGATCACAACCGGTCCTCGAACGCCCGGGCGGGCGCGCAATGTCCTATGCCGAACGGCGCCGTCAGGCGATGCGCACCGCTGCACGCCCGTAGAAACCGGCATCCATTTCCAGCGCACTGTGCGAATTACCACAGCGCAAAGCACGCCGGTCGGTTGTCACGGTCGTGGCGTTCCACGATGATGGAAGTAGCGCTGAGCAAAGCGTTGGCACACTAGGTAGCCACCTAAACCGACCGAGGCGGGTCCGGAAAGCGGAGAGCGGGCATGGTTTCTTTGACCGAACAATCGAAAGTGCGCCTGTTCGGCGCCAAAATCGACGAAATTGCTATCAAGCCGGGCGCAACGCCGGAGAGCGGCAACAGCCTCAAGGCGCGCTTGAGCCAGCCCGGTGCGTGCTTCGCGCTCATCGTCGGCTTCGCCTTCGAGGGCCACTACTACGACCTCAACAAGCCGGCGCTGTTCCTCGTCGAAGGTGATGGCAAGCCGCTCGCGAATACCTTCGAGGCGCTCGGCACGTTCAAGCCCGGCCATATTGCCGACAACGATGTCCGCTACTGGATGTGTGACAAGAATGACATCACCGTGCGCCTCGATACCGAGACCGGCATGATCAAGGACATCCTGCTTGAGCCCGAGATCGACGCGGATCGCCTGAAGATGGCGTTCGCCGGCAACAAGATGAAGCTGAAAGGCCCGCGCGGTCTCGATTGATCCGCGCGCTTACGCCCGCCTAGCGCAGCCCGGCCATGCGCAGCCCTTCGATCAGGCGCTGCGTCGGCTCCGGGTTGCGATCGGGCGGGATGTGCTGCCAGTGCCCCAGCGTGAAGCCCGGCTCGAGTTGCAGGAGTTGCTGGGCGTACTTTTTGGCGCCTGAAAGATCGCCGGTCAGCGCGTGGGTCGCCGCCAGCAGCCGCAACCCCTGGGTCTTGTCCTGCATGGCGCCGAGGCTCTTGAGCGCCTCTTTGTAGTTGCCCTGATCGAACAGGGCGTTCCCCAAAAACCAATAGTACCAGTCCGGCGGAAACGGGTTCAGCTTGAGCGCGCGCTCGAGCATGTGCACGGCACGCTGCGGATCGCCAGCATTGGCGACCGCGCACCCCATTTCGGCCAGAATATCCGCATCATTGGGGTTGAGCTCGATCGCCCGGCCATAGGCCGCGAGCGCGGCGTCATGATCCTTGGCGAAAAGCTGCGCGTGGGCGAGCTCGGAATAGCCGCGCGCGTCCAGGCTGTCATGGGCGATCGCCGCGTTGGCTAGCTCCATGGCGCGCTCCAAGGTGGCTTTCTCGTCGTGCTCCCAGCGATAGCGGAACTCGATATTCACCGTGCGCGACAGACCGGCATAGGCGCGCGAGAAGTCCGGATCGAGCAGGGTCGCCTGCTCGAACAGGCGCCGCGCATGCAGGTTGGCCGTGCGGCTGTAGCGCTGGCCGAGATCCTGGGCACGCAAGATCAGGCCATAGGCGCGCAACTCGGGGCGATGGGCATCGAACGCGCGGCGGCGCTCGAGTTCGCTGATCTGCGCCACAAGCCTCGCAGCCACGGTATCGGCAACGTCGTCCTGGAAATCAAAGACATCGCACATGTCGCAATTGAACTTCTCGGACCAGACCGTGCGGCCGGATTCGATCTCGATCAGTTCGGTGCGCACACGCAGGCGCGCGCCGCTGCGCTGCAGCCCGCCCAGGAACAGGTAGCGCACGTCCAGCTGGCGACCGATGCCGACCGGATCGTTGACGCTGTGCTGGAACTGGAACGATGAGTGGCGGGCAATGACGTGCAGATCGCGAAAACGGGAAAGATTGGAGATCAAATCCGCGGCGATGCCGCTGCACAGCTGCTCGTCCGCCGGATCGTTGGTCAAGTTGCGAAATGGAAGCACGGCGAGCCTGGCCTGATACGCGGCTGTTGGCGTCTGCTCTTCGATCGACACCGGCACGGGCGGAATGCGCAAGGCCAGCTTGATCGTTTCGACGGCATAGACGCGCACCGGATCCTTGATGTTCTTCAGCCGGCGCGGGCCAAGGTCATGCAAAGTAAACCGCTTGTCGTCCTTAACCTGATCATAGAAGCGGTCACTGATGCAGACGCCGCCTGGCTCGGCCAGTTCCTGAATGCGCGCGGCGATATTGACGCTGTGACCGAGAATACGGTCATCGGAATAGGTCACTTCACCGTAATTGACACCGATGCGAAAGCAGAACGGTTCCTGGTCGACATGCCAGATGGCGGCATCGCGAAACTGGATCTGCGCTTCGACAGCGAAGTCGAGCGCCTGGACCGATTCGGCGAACACGGCAAAAATGCCGTCGCCGGCCAGATCGACGATGCGGCCGCCATACGCCTTGATCAGCTTGCCGAACAGATCGAGCGCGTTGCTCAGGCCTTGAATGGTCGCCTGCTCATTGCGCGCCATGTGCCGGGAGTATCCGACGACATCAGCGATCAGGACGGCGGCGCGCTCTTGCCGAAGGTCCTCGCCCGCGTTCATGCACCATCCCAGTTAGGTTGCATGTCGGCTTAGCATCTTTTCCGAACACGCGGAACATAACCCGTGCATGCCAGTGCCGCCGCAAGGCGCGAGCCGACCCTCGACCGCGAGCGCTCACCTGCTACACAAGGACCTTGCCGGGGTTCATGAGCCCTTGCGGATCGATCGCCCGCTTTACGGCGCGCATCAGACCGAGCTCTTCCGCCGACTTGTAGCGCGCCAGCTTGGCCGCCTTGAGCTGACCGATGCCGTGCTCAGCCGCGATACTGCCGCCCATGTCGTGCACGAGCGCATGCACGGCATCGTTGACCTCGGTGTTGAGCGTCAGGAAAGCGTCACGCGTCATGCCCTCGGGTACGCTGACATTGACGTGCAAATTGCCGTCGCCGACGTGACCGAAGGGGTTGAACACGCATTCGGGTGCGATATCGGCAACGATGCGCTCGGCGCGCTCGAGAAACGCCGGCAGCTTGGCCAGCGGCAGCGAGACGTCGTGCTTGATCTGCAGACCCCTGAGGCGCGCGCCTTCCACAATCGCCTCACGCAGGCGCCAAATTTCGGCGCGCTGGCTCTCACTGGCGGCAAGCACGGCATCGGCAATCAGCGCCCGTTCGAAGGCTTCTTCCAGAACACGCTCCAACAGCTCCCGCATGCCGGCATCGGGCCGGGCGTCGGCAAGTTCGAGAATGACATAGAAGGGATGCGCCTGCGCGAGCGGGTCACGCGTGCCGCTGACGTAGTCGAATGCGAACGCCATGCTGGCACGGCAGATCAGTTCGCACGCCTGCACGCGTTCACCAACGTGCTGGCGCGCCAGAACGAGCAGCGCGAGTGCTTGGGCCGGTTGCTGGATGCCCGCCAGCGCCACGGCCTGGTCTTTGGGTCGCGGAAACAGCTGTAGAATCGCTGCCGTGATGATGCCGAGCGTGCCCTCGCTGCCGATGAACAAATGTTTCAGGGCATAGCCGGCATTGTCTTTCTTGAGCCCGCGCAAGCCCGACCATACGCGGCCGTCGGGCAGGACGACCTCGAGGCCGAGCACCAGATCGCGCGTGTTGCCGTAGCGCACGACGTTGATGCCGCCGGCATTGGTGGCGATGTTGCCGCCGATCTGGCAGGTTCCTTCGGCGCCGAGACTGAGCGGGAACAGACGATCGTTGTCGCTCGCGGCCGTCTGGATATCGGCCAGGATGCAGCCGGCCTCGACCGTCATCGTCGAGGCCTCGATATCGATTTCGCGGATGCGGTTCAGGCGGCTGAGCGACAAGAGCAGCGCCCGGCCGGCATCGGCCGGGATGCCGCCGCCGACCAGGCCGGTATTGCCGCCTTGGGGCACGATCGGTACGCCGGTTGCCGCGCACAAGCGAACGACGGCGGCGACCTCTTCCGTCGTGCCCGGCTGCACGATCGCACCGGCCTCGCCGTGAAAGAAATCGCGCCAGTCGACCAGATGGTGCGCACGTTTTTCCGGATCGTCGATCAGGCCGCGCTCGCCAACGATTTCGCGCACATCATCGAGCAGCGCCATGGCGTCCTCCCAGACCAAGAGCTTGCGGAGTCTGCGGCCGCAGCCAGCCTGTTGACAAGCTGCTTTCGCGCCAAAAACCACAGCAAAAATTTGGTTTGAAATCCCTTCCTCGCAGCTTACGTGTGCAACCTGCCAATTGCTTTGGAGGCCGCTCGATGGATACGCTGCTCTCACGCCTTGCCTGCGCCGGTGTTGTGCTCGTCGCTCTGCCGGCCGTGGCGCTGGAGCGCCCGGGCCCCTTGGTCGACGCCGACTGGCTCGCGACCCACCTCGACAGCGACAACCTGGTCGTGCTCGATATCCGCAATCGCATTGACGGCGGGTCGCACGCGGCGTTCCGCGCCGGTCACATCCCGGGTGCGCGCTACAGCAACTATCTCGAAGACGGCTGGCGTGTGCCCTCCGACGAAGTCGTCGGCATGACCCCGCCGGTTGCCGAGCTCGAAGCCCTGATCGGCAATCTCGGCATCGGCAACGATGATCTCGTGGTCATCGTCGGTGGCGGCACCAACAACACCGACATCGGCAGCGCCGCCCGCGTCTACTGGACGTTCAACTATCTCGGCCACGAGCAGGTCGCCATTCTCGACGGCGGCTATCAGGCGTGGACCGCTGATGACAGCCGTCCCGTCGATCGCGGCTCGGCGCATATCGAGCCGTCGACCTTCACCGCCGCGGTCAGCGAAGACCTGCTCATCGACACCAAGACGATGGCGAGCGCGGTCGCCGAGGACAGCGTCGCACGTATCGATGCCCGCCCGCCCGAGCAATACAGTGGTGCCGAGAAACATCCGGAGGCGACCGCTTTCGGCCATATCCCGGGCGCCGTGAACATCGACCAGAGCCAAGTGTACAACGAGGAAACCGGGCAGATCCAACCGCTCGAGGTCCTGCAGTCGCTGTTCGCCGAGGCCAAAGCCGATGATGGCAAGACCGTGGTCAGTTACTGCAACACGGGTCACTGGGCCTCGACCAACTGGTTCGTGATGAGCGAACTGCTTGGCCAGGACAATGTGAAGCTTTACGACGCCTCCATGGTCGGCTGGACGAAGGCCGGCGATCTGCCGGTCGAGGCCGACGTGCCGCCGGCCGCTTCCGAGGGCTGAGCCGTTACACCAAGTGCTGCCGCGCCCGACGGCCTCGCGCCGACGGGTGCGCCAAGGAGGGGATCACCAATGACCGTTCGTATCAACGACGTCGCGCCTGACTTCGAGGCCGAGACCACGGAAGGTGCTGTGCGCTTTCACGACTGGATCGGCGACAGCTGGGCGGTGTTGTTTTCGCACCCGAAGAACTTCACGCCGGTGTGCACGACCGAACTCGGCTACATGGCCAAGATCAAGCCGGAGTTCGACAAGCGCGGCGTGAAAATCATGGGCATATCCGTCGATCCGGTCGACCGCCACGCCGATTGGGCGCAGGACATTGCCGAGACCCAGGGCATGGCGCCGAACTACCCGATCATCGGCGACAAGGACCTGAAGATCGCCAAGCTTTACGACATGCTGCCGGGCGATTCAGGCGACAGTTCCGATGGCCGCACGCCGGCGGACAACGCCACGGTGCGCAATGTCTTCGTCATCGGTCCGGACAAGCGCATCAAGCTGATCCTGGTCTATCCGATGACCACCGGCCGCAACTTCGACGAGATCTTGCGCGTCATCGACAGCATGCAGCTCACGGCAGAGTACAAGGTGTCGACGCCGGCGCAGTGGCAGCAAGGTGATGATGTCATCATCGTCCCGTCGGTGAGCAATGAGGACGCCAAGTCCCTGTTTCCCAGAGGCTGGACCGAGTTGCGTCCTTATCTGCGCGTCACGCCGCAGCCGGACGCATAAAGCGCGCTTCAGATCTTGTGACTGATTGGGGCGACCAGGGCGGCCGCCCCTTTCTTGCGACTTTGCGGCCGCGCTTTGGCCGGGCGGCGCAGGCGACGGATGGCCATGCCACCACCGGCGCTGAGCACGCTCTTGCCTAAGCCGAACACGATCAACGCCAGCAACAGGCCGGCGCCGGCATAGGCGATGCCGGCCAGATCGAGCGGTACGGCCGGCGTGAAATCGTTGAGCGTCGCCCTGGCGGTGTCCGGATCGAGGTGGCGGGCGAAGGCGATCGGCTGGGTCAGGCCGCCACTGTCGGTCACGGCGGCGCGCGCTTGTTCGAGGTCGGCAATGCGCGCCTGCTGGTTGGCGAATAGCACCGCGCGCGTCGTGGCATCGACGCTCAGGAACGTGGCATCGGTTTCAATCAGGCCCTGCTGGCGATAGGCCTCATCGATCCGGCCGCCCAGGCGTTGCAGATACTGATCGATGAAAGCAGGCGCCTGCGAGCCGCCGGCCGCCCCCACGACGGCAAGCACAGCCGACGCGAACCGATCAATCTGACGCCCAAGAAAGCCAAGCATGACCGTCCCCAACCCGGATGGTGACAGTTCTACCCTACCTATGCGGCAAGTTGATGGGCGTTTGCCAACTTGCAAGGTGCTGGCGCTGGACGCTTTGCCCTAGTATAGCGCCGCCGTCACAGCAAGCTGGATAGGCTCAACATGGGCGAAACCGTCGCCAAGATCGGCATCGTCAGCCTCGGCTGCCCTAAGGCGCTGGTCGACAGCGAGCGCATCCTGACGCGTCTACGCGCCGAAGGCTATGCCCTGTCCGCGTCCTACCAGGACGCCGCTGCCGTGCTCGTGAACACTTGCGGTTTTCTCGATAGCGCCAAAGAGGAGTCGCTGGAGGCGATCGGCGAGGCCATGGCCGAAAACGGCAAGGTCATCGTCACCGGCTGTTTGGGCAAGGACGCAGCGAGCATCACCGCGCGCTTTCCGGACGTGCTCGCGGTCACCGGCCCGCAGCAATACGAGGCGGTCATGGCCGCGGTGCACGATGCGCTGCCCAGACCGCACGATCCGTTCGTCGATCTGGTGCCGCCCGAAGGCATCCGCCTGACGCCCCGGCATTACGCCTATCTCAAGATCTCGGAAGGCTGCAATCATCGCTGCAGCTTTTGCATCATCCCGTCGATGCGCGGCAAGCTGGCCAGCCGCCCGGCCAAGGACGTGCTTTCCGAGGCCGAGCGCCTGGTCAAGGCTGGCGTCAGGGAGCTGCTGGTCATCTCGCAGGACACCAGCGCGTACGGCACCGATCTGAAGCACGCGCCAAGCCGCTATCGCGATCGCGACGTGCCGGCCCGCTTGGTCGAGCTATGCCGGGAGCTGGGCCGGTTCGGCGTCTGGGTGCGGCTGCATTATGTCTACCCCTACCCGCATGTCGATCGGCTCATCCCGCTGATGAATGAGGGCAACATCCTGCCCTATCTCGACATCCCGTTTCAGCATGCCAGTCCAACCGTGCTCAAGGCCATGCGCCGGCCGGCCCATCAGGAGAAAACCCTCGAGCGCATCTTGAGCTGGCGCCGGGCCTGTCCCGCGCTCGCCTTGCGCTCGACCTTCATCGTCGGCTTTCCCGGCGAAACCGACGACGATGTCGATCAGCTCATCGACTGGCTGAGCGAAGCCCAGATCGATCGCCTCGGCTGCTTCAAATACGAGGACGTCCGTGGCGCTGCCGCCAATGACCTGCCGGGTCATGTGCCCGACGAGGTCAAGGACGCGCGTTGGCACCGGGTCATGGCGCACCAGCAGGCGATTAGCGCCGCCCGGCTCGAGCAACGCATCGGCGATGAGATGCGCGTGCTGGTCGATGCCACCAGCGATGACGGCGCCATTGCCCGCTCCTACGCCGATGCGCCGGAAATCGATGGCACGGTGTTCATCGACGGCGCCGATCACCTCGAGCCCGGCGACATGGTCGATGTCGCGATTACCGGCGCCGACGCCTATGATCTGCATGCCGAGCTGCTGGACGACGACGACAGCGCGGTATCGAGCTGGCCGTGACCCGGCTCACCCGGGAAAGCGGTGCACCAGCCATTCCTGAATGCTGTCGGCGACCTCGCGCCATTGCGGCTCGAGCATGAGCGTGTGCGCCGCGCCGGCGATGACCTTGACCGGCGCGCCGAAGTAGGCCGCGGTCATCAGGCAGTCGGTCATGGGCACCATCTTGTCGAGGCTGCCACCGAGGACATAGGTCGGCGGCGCGTTGACCGGCAGCGGTGCGATCGGCGGAAAGCCCTGCATGTCCCACGAGATGCGCAGCGACATCGGATCGGCCTTGGCGAGAAAGGCATCGTAGCCGGCATCGCTGATGTCGCTGAACAGCGCCTTGCGGATGAGTTGCGGATCGACCGCTTCCAGCCCGCGTTCCGCCAGCTTGGCGAGCTCGGCCCAGAGCACCGGATCGCGCATGGCCAGCTCGAAGTTGGCGCGCGCCAGACCGTAAGGCGGTACCGAGGACAACAGTACCATGCCCGACGCGCTGCCGCCGGTGCGCAAGTAGTTCTGCACGACCGCGCCGCCCATGGAAAAGCCGACCAGGACGATACTGTCGTCCGGCTCCAGATCGAGGCCATCGAGTGCACTGTTGAGATCCGCCGTGAAGTCGGCAAGGCCGGCGCTGACCAGCTGCTCGCGCCCCTCGCTCTTGCCATGGCCGCGCAGGTTGACGGCGTAGACCGGATAGCCGCAATCGACGAAGTAGGGCAGGAAATGCTCCTGCCAGATCCAGGCGCCGGCAATGATGCCGTGCACGAAGACCAGGCTGACCGGCCGCCGGGCTCCGTCGGGCCGCGCGCGCACAACTTCGATCGGCATAAGACACCCCCAACACTCGCGCCACAGGCAACATACTAAACGCAACTTTGTGACAGATGTGAACACTGGTCAGGTAGTCGCTGCCACCGCCTTGGCGTTCGCAAGCATCACGCGGGCGAGAAAACTTCCTGCTGCACAATTGCACATTGACCATGCAGGTCGAACGGGCATTGTCTCGGTCGCCTGACATGAGCGACACGGGGAGTGGCTGTGACGCAAGGTGCCATGAAGCTCGGTTTGATCCTTGGCGGCCTCTTGCTCGCGGCGTTGCCGGCGGGCGCGCAGGACGCCGAACCCGCGCCGCCCTTGCCGAGTGTCGGCGTCGTCGAAGTCGTCGAACAGGACATCGCTCCCGGTGCGGAATACGTCGGCCGGGTTGAGGCCGTGCAGCGCGCCGAGCTGCGCGCGCGCGTCACCGGCTTTCTCACCCAGCAGAACTTCAACGATGGTCAGCGCGTTCAGGCCGGCGAGCTGTTGTTCGTCATCGAGCAGGAGCCGTTTGCCGCCGCCGTGCGCAAGGCCGAGGCCGATCTGGCCGCCGCCGTTGCCCAGCATGAAAACAACAAGGTCCAGCTCGCCCGCGCCGAAGAGCTCATCCAGCGGGACAATATCGCCCAGGCAACGGTCGACGAGCGCCGGGCTGCAGCCCTGATCTCCGAGGCCTCCATCCTGCAGGCCGAAGCGGCGCTCGAGCTGGCGAAGATCACGTTCTCCTATACTGAAATCACCTCGCCGATCGACGGCCGGGTCGGACGTGCGGCTGTGAAAGTCGGTAATCTGGTGTCGCCCGAGTCTGGGGTGCTGACCACCGTCGTGCGCGAAGACCCGATCTACGCCACCTTCACGGTCGCCGAGCGCGAACGCCTTGACTTCCGCCGTGCCTTGGACCGGGCCAGCGTGCAGGTCGCCGATCCCTTCGATCTGATCCGCTTGCGCCTGCGTCTTTCCGATGGCCAGGTTTACGAGCACGAAGGCGTGTTCGAATTCGCCGATGTGCAGGTCGACCAGACCACGGACTCGATCACCCTGCGCGGCGAGTTCCCCAATCCGGACGGGCTGCTGATCGATCGGCAGTTCGTCACAGTCGTCGCCGAACTGGCCGAGCCGGAAAGCGCACTGGTCATCCCCGCCACCAGCGTCAGCTTCGATCAGCGCGGATCCTTCGTCCTGATCGTCAACGACGAGAACGTGGTTGAGCAACGCCTGGTCAATCTCGGCCAGGGCACCGGGCGCATGACCGTCGTCGAGGACGGTGTGCAGCTCGGCGAGCGCGTCATTGTCGAGGGCATCACCAAGGTTCGCCCGGGCATGGAAGTGAACGCCACGCCAGTCAGCCAGCCCGAGGCTTAAGCCTATGTTCTCTGCGATTTTCGTCCGCCGCCCGCGCATGGCGCTGGTGATCTCGATCGTGATCACCATTGCGGGCTTGATCGCCCAGCTGACCCTGCCGGTCGAGCAGTTTCCCAATATCGTGCCACCGCAGGTGAGCGTCAGCGCCACCTATCCCGGCGCGAACGCGCAGGTGGTCGAAGAAGCCGTGGCGCAGCCGATCGAGGCGCAGATCAACGGTGTCGACAACATGA
Source organism: Geminicoccaceae bacterium (assembly GCA_050331015.1). Classification (GTDB taxonomy): domain Bacteria; phylum Pseudomonadota; class Alphaproteobacteria; order Geminicoccales; family Geminicoccaceae; genus JBHJHH01. The sequence goes on along the minus strand of JBHJHH010000107.1, from coordinate 6,118 downwards.
TCTACATGAAGTCGACCTCGGGCAACGACGGCAGCTACTCGCTCAATGTCAGCTTCGCCGTCGGCACCGATCCGGACATCAACACGGTCAACACGCAAAACCGCGCCAGCTTGGCGACGCCACAATTACCGGAAGAAGTGCAGCGCCAGGGCCTGACCGTGCGCAAGCAGTCCACGTCCCTTTTGCAGGTGTTCTCGCTGTACTCGCCCAATGACAGCTATGACACGCTGTTTTTGAATAACTATGCCCGCATTCGCATCATGGACGAACTGGCGCGCATTCCCGGTGTCGGCCAGGTCACGCTTTTTGGTCTGCAAGATTATTCGATGCGGATCTGGTACCACACCGATCGGCTCACCGCCCTCAGCTTGACGCCGCAAGACATCGTCGGTGCCATCCGATCCCAGAACGTCCAGGCGGCTGTCGGCCGGATCGGCGCGCAGCCGATCAGCGACGACGTTGATCTGCAGTTCAACCTGACCACCCAAGGCCGCCTGGTTCAGACGGGAGAGTTCGAGAACATCATCGTCCGCGCCAACCCGGACGGCTCGACCGTGCGCGTGGGTGATGTCGCGCGCGTGGAGCTGGGTGCGCGCAACGCGGATGCCTTTTCACGCCTGAACGGCGGTGAATCCGCCGGCCTCGCCATCTATGGCTCGCCGGGCTCGAATGCGATCGCCACCGCGGAGATGGCGACCGCGAAAATGGACGAGCTGGCGCAAGCCTTTCCGGACGATCTCGCCTATTCGGTCACCTACGACACCACGGTGTTCGTCAAGGCCAGCATCGCCAATGTCTACGAGACGCTGATCATCGCCTTCATCCTCGTCGTCGGCGTGACCTTCATCTTTCTCGGCTCCTGGCGGGCGACGCTGGTGCCGGCCGTGGCCATCCCGGTCTCGCTGATCGGCACGTTTGCCGCCATGGCGATGATGGGCGTGACCCTGAATACCGTCTCGCTGCTCGCCCTGGTGCTGGCCATCGGCGTCGTCGTCGATGACGCCATCGTCGTGGTCGAGGGTGTCGAACGGCTCATGGCCGAGGAGGGCCTGTCGCCGAGAGAGGCGACGATCAAGGCGATGACCCAGCTGACGGCGCCGATCATCGCGACCACGCTGGTCCTGCTTTCGGTGTTCATCCCTGTCGGTTTCATCCCGGGCATCGTCGGCGCACTGTTCCAGCAATTCGCCGTCGTCATCTCGTTCTCGGTGGCGATCTCTTCCTTGAACGCGCTGACCCTCAGCCCGGCCTTGTGCTCGATGCTGCTCAGACCCGACGCCAAGCCGGTAGCGCCTGTGCGCTTCATGCTGGCGCGCATCGACAACCTGACCAGCGGCTATGCCGGGATCGTCGATCGCATCATCCGGTTCTCGGCGATCGGCATGGCGCTGGTCATTGCCCTGCTGGTCGGCACCATCGGCCTGTTTCAGGCGACGCCGTCCGGCTTCCTGCCGGAGGAAGACCAGGGCCTGTTCATGGGCGAAATCCAGCTCCCGGATGCCGCCTCGGTGACACGCACCTCGGACATCGTGCGCCAGGTCGAGGACCTCGTGGCGGCTGATCCGGCGGTGGACGAAGTGTTTACCGTGATCGGCTTCAGCCTGCTCAATGGCCTGGCACAGTCGAACAGCGGCATCGTCATCGGCAAGCTCAAGCCGTTCGAGGAGCGCACCGATCGCGATCTGTCGGTGCGCAGCACGCTCGATCGCCTGCAGGCTCAGGTGTTCGCCATTCCCGGTGCGACGATTTCACTGTTCAACCTGCCGCCAATCTCCGGTCTCGGCAATGCCGGCGGTTTTGAGTACCAGCTCCAGGATCTGGCCGGCCGACCGATCCAAGAGCTGGCGCAGACGCTGCAGGGGTTGCTGATCAACGCCAACCAGCAGCCTGAAATCGCTTACGTCTTCTCGCTCTGGTCGAACAACACGCCGCTCGTCTATCTAAGCGTCGATCGCGAGCGCGCCCGCGCCCTTGGCATCGAGATCAACGATATCTTCACCGCCCTGCAGGCAACGTTGGGCAGCCTCTATGTCAATGATTTCAACCGCTTCGGCCGTGTCTGGCAGGTCAACATCCAGGGCGAGGGCGTCGATCGCGACAGTGTCGAGGACATCGGCCGCATCCATGTGCGCACGGCCAGTGGCGACATGGTGCCCTTGAGCGGCCTGGTCGATTTCGAGCTGCGCGTCGGCCCGCAGGCGATCGTCCGCTACAACAATGTACGCAGTGTCACGGTCAACGGCGCGCCGGCGCCGGGCTTCAGCTCGGGCCAGGCACTGGACACCATGGAACGGGTTTCCGAGGACAGCCTGCCCGATGGCTTCAGCTATGCCTGGACCGGCACGGCCTTTCAGGAAAAGCAGGCCGGCGGCCAGACCATTGTCGCCATCTTGCTCGCGGTCGTGTTCGGGTATCTCTTCCTGGTGGCGCTCTACGAGAGCTGGCGCATGCCGGGCGTGATCATCATGTCGGTCATCGTCGGCGTGACCGGCGCGATGACCGCCTTGTGGGTCAGCGGGCTGGCCAATGACGTCTACGCCCAGATCGGCATCGTGCTGCTCATCGGCCTGGCGTCCAAAAACGCCATTTTGATCGTCGAATTCGCCATGGAGCAGCGCGCGCAGGGTTTGAGTATCATCGAAGCTGCCAAGAAAGCCGCGAGGTTGCGCATTCGCGCCGTGCTCATGACGGCGTTTTCGTTCCTGCTCGGCCTGTTGCCGCTGGTATTTGCCAGCGGCGCCGGCGCTGCTACGCAAAAAGCCGTCGGCACCGGCGTGTTCGGCGGCATGCTGGCCGCCTCGAGCATCGGCATTTTCCTGATCCCGATGCTCTATGTCGTCATGCAGTTCACGCGTGAGCGGGTGAAGGGCCTGTTTGGCGCCACGCCGCCGGCCGAGCATAGCCAGCCGGCGGAGTGACCGGCACGACCTGCGGGCACCGCCGGTCGCACGCTGTCACAAAGCGTCAGGTGTCGGCGACGCAGACCTGGCGCTGGCTGCCGAGGCCTTCGATGCCGAGCTCGATGACATTACCAACCTTGAGGAAGCGCGGCGGCTTGAGCCCGAGCCCGACGCCCGGCGGCGTGCCGGTGGAAATGACGTCGCCCGGGTGCAAGGTGAAGAACTGGCTCAGATAGCTGATTAGATGGGCGACGCCGAACACCATGGTCGCGCTCGTGCCGTCCTGATAGCGGTGGCCGTCGACATCGCACCACATGCGCAGATCCTGCGGGTCGGCCACCTCGTCCGGCGTCACCAGCCACGGACCGATCGGTCCGAAGGTGTCGCAACTCTTGCCCTTGGTCCACTGGCCGCCACGCTCGGCCTGGAAGGCGCGCTCGGAGACATCGTTGATGACGCAGTAGCCGGCGACATGGTCGAGTGCCGCCGCCTCATCGACATATTTCGCCGGCTTGCCGATGACGACGCCCAGTTCGACCTCCCAGTCGGTCTTTTCCGAACCGCGCGGGATGACGACGTCGTCGTTCGGGCCGCAAACGGCAGAGCTCGCCTTCATGAACAGGATCGGTTCGTCGGGCAGCTTCTGGCCGGTTTCGGCGGCATGATCACTATAGTTGAGGCCGATGCACATGAACTTGCCGACATGGCCGACACAGGCACCAACGCGGACATTTTCCGCGGGCACGATCGGCAGGCTGTCCGGCGACAGCCCCGCAAGGCGCGCCAGGGTGTCGGGGAGGAGCGCATCGCCGCTCAAGTCCGTGATCTGGCCGGACAAGTCGCGGATGCGCCCGTCATCATCGAGCACGCCCGGCTTTTCCTGACCCGGCGGTCCGTATCGCAACAGCTTCATGCCCTTCTCCCCTCACATTTGTCTTGGTGCGTTGCCTCAGCCCGTGTCGGCGTCAGCGTTAGCACAAGCCGCGCCGGTCAGAAAACCGAACCGTCGCTCGCCAGCTCGATCGGCGGCCTGCCGTCGCGCAGGTCCTGCGCCAGTTGGCGACCAGCGGCCCAGGTACCGCCTTCAAGCAGGGCCGGCAACGGCAGCGCTGTTGCATCCAGCCCCAGACGGTCGCGCACCAGCGGCGCGAGCTCGTCGAACAGCGCCACGGTCAGCGCCCGCCATTCGACGATCGCCGGGTCGTCTGCCGCCAGGGTCCGGCCGATCAGCGCCGGATCGTTCGCGACCAGCACACGGCTGTCGATGAGCAGACCGCCATTGCGGTACTCCGCCAGCGCGCTCAGGCCGTTGAGCTCGCTCACTTCGATCCCGGCCAGGGCCAGCGGCTCGATCAAAGACAGGCTGAGCCATTGGCTGAGCTTGTGAAACGGCACTAAGCCATCGCCCGGCAGGCCCGGGTAGCGCCAGATGTCGCCCGGCGGGGCATGGTCATTCACCGCGCGCTTGGGCCAGATCGGTGCCAGCGCCTGAAGGACCTCGCGGAGCAAGGCGGACGCCGTGAGCTGGCCGTTCTTGCCCGGGCCACGCTGAAGATAGTCGACCAGATGGCCGAGACGGCCGCCCTGGACGCCGAACCGGTCGCTGTCGCGATGCATTGCCCGGCCGAGCGCGCGCAGCACCTGTGCCCGGCCGCGCATACCGTTCAGCGGGTTGTCGTCACGCACCTGGAAGGCACCGGCGAGCATGGCATCGGTCAAGGTCGACAGCTTGAAGCCATCGCAGCGCCAGGGCTGGTGTGTGCGCAACGAGAACAGCCCGGCGGCGAACGCTTCGAGCGACGCCAGTGCCAGGCCCTCCGAGCGGGCGAAGCGGGCGCCGCTCTGCGCATCCGAGTACGACCACGCGCTGCCGGCACCGGCATCGAGCAGGACCGATGGAATGACCAGATCCACCATGATGCGCGCGCGCTCGAGCGGATCATCCGGGAACTGCGCGGCCAGCGCGGTAAAGCGATCGACGCCATCGAAGACGAAATGCCGCCAGCGGGCATGCAACGGAATCGCCAGATCCGGGTAACGCTCAAGGGTTACCTGCGCGACACGATCGGCACAGGCCGGAAGACACGACCGATCGATGGTGAATGCCTGTCCGTCGCCGGCAGTCACCCGGGAACAGACCTCCAGGCAGCGCACGCGTACCGCCTCGGCGCTTTGCAGATCAGTAGTCATCGAGGCCGCGGCCGCGGGTGGTCATCAACGCGTCGGCCTCGATCGGCGTGTCGCCGGTGAAATAGCCGGCGGCCTTCTTGGCATCGATCTCGACGCGGGCATCATCCGGCACCAGCGCATCAGGGATCGGCACGCGCTCGACGATGTCGATACCCTGGGCGACCAGGGCGTCGTGCTTCATGTCGCTCATCGAGATGAACCGATCGATCCGGCGCACGCCCAGCCAGTGGAAAACATCCGGCATCAAGTCCTGGAAACGCATATCCTGCACGCCGGCGACGCATTCCGTGCGTGCGAAATAGCTGGCTGCGCTATCGCCGCCGGGTGCCCGCTTGCGGGCATTGTAGACCAGGAATTTGGTCACTTCGCCGAGCGCACGACCCTCTTTGCGGTTGTAAACGATCAGCCCGGCGCCACCGTCCTGCGCCATGCGCACGCATTCCTCGATGCCATGGGTCAGATAGGGCCGGCAGGTGCAGATATCCGAGCCGAACACATCCGAGCCGTTGCACTCGTCATGCACACGGCAGGCCACCGGCCGTTCGGCATCCCAAAGGGCGCTGACGTCGCCGAAGATGTACAGGCTGATATTACCGATCGGCGGCAAGAAGACCTTGAGATCCGAACGCGTGACCAGATCCGGATACATACCGCCGGTGAATTCGAACAGGGCCCGGCGCAGATCGCGTTCCTTGACCCCCAGCCGCTCGGCGATGCCCGGCAGGTACCAGACCGGCTCGATGGCGGCCTTGGTGACCTTGGTCTCGCTATTGGCGCGCAGGATCGTGCCGTCGGCATGCAGGCGGCCGGCCGCCAGCGCATCGCGCATTTCCGGTAGCGTGATGCGCGCGCGCGTGATCGCGATGGTCGGGTGAATGGCCACGCCTTGGGTGATGAAATCGGCGAATACGTCGGCGACCACGGCGCCGAACGGATCGAGCGACACGATCCGTCCCGGCGCCGACCACTGCGCAAACGCCCAGATCTCGACGACCGGTGCCGTGTCGGTCATATCGGGTTTGTGCACC
>JBHJHH010000106.1:0-38266 GCA_050331015.1 Geminicoccaceae bacterium | reverse complement strand
ACCAAGGCGGATTTCGATGCGACCATCGGCATCCACCCGACAGCGGCCGAGGAGTTCGTCACCATGCGCCAGAAAGCGCCGGATCCGGAGGCGGCGGTCCAGGCCGCCGAATAGCGGCGCATGACCAAGACCGCCGCCGGCCTGGCGTTTGTGCTCGTTGCTATCTCCTTCCAAGCCGCCATGGCGCAGGCCGTGTACACGCCGGAAGACGGCATTGTCGGCACGGTCGACGCCCTTGGGCGTGTGCGTGCGCAAGAGGGCGGCTTTGTCGGCCGGATCGAACGGCGCAACGGTCACGTGCGCACGCCCGCTGCCGGTTTTCGCGGCACAACCCTGCCACATGCGCCGCTTGGGACGTTGCGCCGGCCGCCGGCAGGTGCCCGGGCGGCGGCGGCATCGGCCGTGCCGGTTTCGCCCGATGGCCGGCGGATCAGCGCGCTGTCGGATGCCGAGCTCAAGGCGCTGATCGCCGACAGCCTGGCCGAGCCAGAAGCGCCGGTCTTGAGTGAAGAGGACATCGAAGCGCGCAAACAACTGGGTGCCAAATGGTTCGGTGATACCAGCGGGGATGAGGGAACGATCCATGAGTGAAAGCGAAGCGGTCATCGAAGCGCGCTGCTCATGCGGCAAGATTGCCGTTCTCGTGCGCGGCGCCCCGGCCTTCTCGGCGATTTGCTGCTGTCGCGATTGCCAGAGCCGGACCGGGTCCGCCTTCGGCATGAGTGCCTATTATGAAGCCTCCCAGGTACTCGAGACACGCGGCCAACCAACCGTCTATCGACGTACCTCCGACAAGGGCCGCCCTCTCGATTTCCGCTTTTGCCCGGTCTGCGGCACCAGCGTCTGGTGGCAGGCGGAATTCCTGCCCGGCAAGATCGGCGTTGCCGGCGTCTGCCTACCCGAGCCGCGCGCCTTCGCGCCGATGGGCGCCTATTTCTGTGCCACCAAGCCAGACTGGGTTGGCTTCGATGCGGCGCTGCCGACCGGTCTCGGACCAAGCACCGACAAGCGTTGAACCAAGTCAGGCCGGGACCACCGGCTCAGGGTCGGGCCAGCAGGTACAGGCCCTGATGGCTGAGCAGATTGGCCAGGCCGCGGCCGGCATGGGTGCGCCGCGGTTCGCCTTTGTCGTCCAGGCCGGTGAAGCGCTCGATGACAAAACCCATATGGCTGACCAGGTCTTCGAAATCGGCCAGCGTGCAGGGGTGGATGTTCGCCGTCGCATACCAAGGTGCCGGCAGGCAGCGGGCGACCGGCATGCGGCCGCGAAAGGCGATGCTCAGCCGCGCGCGCCAATGGCCGTAATTGGTGAGCGAGACGATGCCGCGCCGGCCGATGCGCATGATATCGCGCAACACCCCTTGCGGATGGGCGACCGCCTGCAGCGTCTGGCTCAAGATGACGTAATCGAAGGAATTGTCCGGATAGAGCGGCAGGTCCTGGTCGGCATCGCCCTGCACAACCGAGACGCCGCGCGCCACCGAGGCACGCACGCCCTCCCAGGACAGCTCGAGCCCGCGCGCATCGATGTTCTTGTAGGCGGCGAGATAGGCCAGCAGCGCGCCATCCGAGCTGCCGACATCGAGCACGCGCGCGCCCGGCTCGATCAGATCGGCGATCAGCTGCAGATCGCGGCGCAGGCTGCCATTGACCATGTTGTTCATGCGATCAGACCGAGCGCGCGCGCCGAGCCATCGAGAAAACCGGCGAGCAGCCGGTGGAATTCCGACACGTCGAGCAAAAAGCTGTCATGGCCCTTGTCGGTGTCGATCTCGCAAAACGACACGCTGGCGGCGACCGCCGACAGGGCGCGCACGATCTCGCGATTTTCCGAGGTCGGGAACAGCCAGTCGCTGGAGAACGAGAACACGCAAAAGCGCGTGGCGCTGCCGGCGAAGGCGTTGGCCAGGCTGCCATCGTGCTTGGCGGCCAGATCGAAATAGTCCATCGCGCGCGTGATGTAGAGATACGAGTTGGCATCGAAGCGCTCGACGAACGTGCTGCCCTGATAGCGCAGATAGCTTTCCACGCGGAAATCGGCATCGAAACCATAGGACAGCGCCTGGCGATCTTGCAATTGCCGGCCAAATTTGCGCTGCAGGGCGCCTTCCGAGAGATAGGTGATGTGCGCCGCCATGCGCGCCACGGCGAGACCGCGTACCGGCTTGGCATTGGCCTCGGCATAGGCGCCGCCGCGCCATTCCGGATCGGCGATGATCGCCTGGCGGCCGACCTCGTGGAAGGCGATGTTCTGCGCGCTGTGCTTGGCCGCTGTCGCGATCGGGATGGCGGTGAATACGCGGTCTTTGAACAGCGAGGCCCATTCCAGCACCTGCATGCCCCCCATCGAGCCGCCGATGACGGCAAACAGGCGCGCGATGCCCAGGTGATCGAGCAGCTTGGCCTGCGCACGGACCATGTCGGCGATGGTCACCAGCGGGAAGCCCAGGCCGTAGACCTGTCCGGTTGCCGGATTGGTGGATGCCGGGCCGCTGGTGCCCATGCAACCGCCGAGGACATTGGTGCAGATGACGAAATAGCGATCCGTGTCGATCACCTTGCCCGGGCCGATCAGGCCGATCCACCAGCCGGGCTTGCCGGTGATCGGGTGCTGCTCGTCGGCGGCGAACTGGTCGCCGGTGAGCGCATGACAGACCATGACCGCATTGCTGCGATCGGCATTCAGCCGGCCATAGGTCTGGTAGGCGATCGTGATCGGTGCAAACGCGATACCGTTATCCAGCATCAAGGCGTCGTCGAGGCTCAGGCGGTGTCCGGGGAAACCGTCCTGATCGGCGGGCAGCGGCGAGCTGGCGGCAAGCGACATCGTTTTCGTCGGGACAACCATACAAGCATTCATGGGTTTGCGCGGCCGGCATAAGGAGAGCGCGGACCGCGCAAAGTCAATGGTGACTTTACAGGAGCGCGCTCAGCGGGCCTTACTCGCCCGACACCGTTTTGTGAGCCGAGCGGAGCCTTGCAGGTGAGCCCATCTGACGCCGAGCCCTCTTTGGACAGTCTACGCGAGGAAATCGATCGCATCGATGATCGTCTGCTCGATGCCTTGAAGGCCCGTTTTGCCGCCGTCGAACACATTGGCGCCGTGAAGAAGCGCAGCGGACTTGCGAGCTTGCCGTTCCGGCCGGCGCGCGAGGCGCAGATCCTGCGACGCTTGATCACGCGCAACGACGGCGCGCTCGATCCGGCCATGCTCGTGCGCATCTGGCGCGAACTGATCGCCGCCGCGACGCGCAGGCAGGCGGATTTTCGCGTCACCGTGCTCGATCCCGATGGCGATGGCCTGTTCACCCACATGGCGCGTGAGCATTTCAGCACACTGACCCATCTCACGGTCGTGCAGCGCAGCCAGCAGGCTTTCACCAGCCTCGTGCGCGGCGAATGCGCCGTGGCCGTCCTGCCGTTGCCGCAGGAGGGCGACAGCTGGTGGATCGGTCTGCCGCGCATCGGCACCGACAAGCTGCATGCCGTGGCGCGTTTGCCGTTCGCGCCGCATTTCCAGCCTTTGCACGAGGCCCTGGTGTTCGCGGCCCTGGCACCCGAGCCGAGTGGTGATGATCTGAGCCTGCTGACCATCGAAAGCGCCATGGGCAGCGGCCGCGCGCGGCTGATCGGGCTCCTCGAGGACGCCGGCCTACCGGTGCGCTGGAGCCTGATCGAACGCCATGCCGGCTTCGATCACGCCAACTGTCTGCTTGAGGTCGAAGGGTTCGTCACCGACGGCGATACCAGGCTGGTCGAACTGACCCGCGAAGAGGGCGTGTTCAGCATCCACAGCCTGGGCGCCTATGCGCGGCCCTGTCCGCCCACCGAGGACGGCTTGTAGGCTCTCGACCCGATCGGCCGGACGGGCGGTGCCGTTCAGGCCGCCTTACGCGCGCTCAAGCCCAGATCGCGCCACACCGCCAGCAGGCTGGTGACGAGGTGATCCATCTCGGCATCGTTGTGCAACGGCCCAGGCGTGATGCGCAGGCGCTCGGTGCCCTTCGGCACGGTCGGGTAATTGATCGGCTGGATGTAGATGTTGTGCGTATCGAGCAAGGTGTCGGTCACGCGCTTGCACAACACCGGGTCGCCGACCAGCACCGGCACGATATGCGTCTGCGAGGGCATCACCGGCAGGCCGGCGGCCTTGAGCCGGCGCTTGAGCGTGGCGGCGCGCTCCTGCTGCGCGTCACGCTCGATTTGGCTGGCCTTGAGATGCTTCACCGACGCCAGCGCGCCGGCGACCACGGCCGGTGCCAGGGAGGTCGTGAAGATGAAGCCGGAGGCATGGCTGCGGATCGCGTCGATCAGCGCACTGGATGCGGTGATGTAGCCGCCCATGCAGCCAAACGCCTTGGCCAGCGTGCCCTGGATCACGGTCAGCCGGTGCATGACGCCCCGGGCCTCGGCAATGCCGGCGCCGCGCGGACCGTACATGCCCACGGCATGCACCTCGTCGAGATAGGTCATGGCGCCGTAGGTGTCGGCCAGATCGCAGATCTGTTCGATGTGACCGATGTCGCCGTCCATGGAGTAGACGCTTTCGAAGGCGATCACCTTCGGCCGATCGACCGGCTCGGCTTTGAGCAGTTCCTCCAGATGGGCCAGATCGTTGTGCCGGAAAATGCGCTTGGCGCAGCCGGAACGGCGGATGCCATCGATCATCGAGGCGTGGTTCTTGGCATCGGAGAAGATCACGCAATCCGGCAGCAGCTTGGCCAGCGTCGACAAGGTCGCGTCATTGGCGACGAAGCCGGAGGTCAGCACCAGCGCCGATTCCTTGCCGTGCAGATCGGCCAGTTCGCGCTCTAGTAGAACATGCAGATGGGTCGTGCCGGAGATGTTGCGCGTGCCGCCGGCGCCGGCGCCATAGCTGCGCACGGCTGCGGATGCGGCCTCGAGCACGACCCCGTTGTGGCCCATGCCCAGATAGTCGTTCGAGCACCAGATGGTCACCTCGCGCGGACCATCGGCGGCATGGTGCAAGGCACGCGGAAACCGGCCGACCTGTCGCTCGAGATCGGCAAACACACGATAGCGACCTTCGGCGCGAACGGCTTCGACAGCGGCGCGAAAGTGAGCTTCGTAGTCCATGATGCATCCCAAAAAAACGCGAGCCAAGACGCCTGCCGGCAGCCGGCGCATGGCTTGGCGCTGGCATGGCGGCGTGATCGTCAACACTACGTCCGGCGCAGCGTGGCCGCACGTACCTTTTCCCTGAGCAGGGAACATTGAACGGAGGCCCGGTGTAAAACAAACGATCCTTTGTCGCATGCCGGTGCTGCCAGGGCGCACGCCAATCGTGGGATTTTTGGACGCGCCGCCGGCTGCCGGCATCAGTTGCATACTGGGATACGCAATTCAGCCATTGCGCGCGCCAGACGAGCGAAAGCATAGTTATCCGGGAGACAATGGGAGCGTGGCGCCGCCTGCGAAATCTACCTGCGGGCGAATTGTGAATGGACATGATGATCCGAACGGGACCATGGGCGGAGGCGGCCAGCCGGCCTGAAGACGCGCACAGTCTGAAGCAGCAGATCGACTTTTTGCGTCGCCAGCTCGCTGTCGTGCGCGAACGCGAAGCGCGGCTCACCCATGTCGTCGAGAACACGCCGGCTGTGGTCGCCTATGTCGATGAGGGCTGGCGCTTTCGTCTGGTCAATGTGCGCTACGAGGCGGTCTTCGGGCAAAAACGCGAGCATCTGCTCGGCCGCACCATGGGCGATGTCTTCTGCCGCGATGATGACAACGCGCTGAGCCGGGCCGTGGCGCGCGGCCTGAGTGGCGAATATGTCCGCATCGAAAACCGTAGTGAGGACCGCACCGGCCGCGCCGTGTTCGAAGAGGTCACCATCGTGCCGGATCGCGATATCGATGGCCTGGTGCGTGGCTGCACGGTGATCGTCGTCGACATCACCTCACGCATGGAGGCGGAAATGCGTGCGGCGGAGGCGTTGGAGGATCGCACGCGGGCCATGTCGGAGCTGGCCGAGCTGAAACGGCCGGCTTTGCCGCCGCCGGGGCAGCGCGGTCGCTTGCGCAGCGGTCTCGCCCGTCTGTTCGGCCTGATCTGAGCACTTGCGCGCCGCGCCGTGCCGCATCGCACCCCTAGCTGGTGCGATCCGCCGCCTTGGCGCTCAGCCAACCCAGACTCAGGCCGCTGTCGAGCACGAGGATCTCGCCGGTGACACTGCGCGCATCCAACAGATAGCCGAGCGCGCGGGCGATCTCGTCCGGCGGCGTCGGACGCTCGAGCAGCGTCGCCGTGACGCGGCGGGCGAACGCGTCGTCGCCATCGCCGGCCGGCAGGCTCAGCCCGGGCGCAATGCCGTTCACCCGCACACGCGGTGCCAGCTGAATCGCCAGATGTTCGGTCAAGGTGCGCAACGCCGCCTTGGACAGCGTGTAGCTCGTGTAATTCGGCGTCAGGCGCAGCACGCGCTGATCGATCAGATTGACGATCTGGGCATCATCGGCATCGGCATCGAGCTGGCCGACGAAGGCCTGCGACAGCCACAAAGGTGCTGCCAGATTGACGCGCATCTGCCTCTCGAAGGCCGCATGCGTCAGCGTCGCCAGCTGGTCCGGTGCAAACAGCGCGGCATTGTTCACCAGCACGTGCAGCGGCCCGAGGGCGGCACGCGCCGCCGGCACCAGGTGGTCGCACGCGCCTGCGTCGCTCAGATCGGCCTGCAGGGCGACGGCGGGCGGTCCGATCGCCGCAATAGCCGCCACCGTGGCGGCGGCTTCGTGCGATGAGCGGTTATAGTGCACGGCGACGGCGAAGCCGCGGCGCGCCAGTTCCAGCGCCATGGCCTTGCCGAGACGGGTTGCCGCACCGGTGACCAGCGCCGCTTGCTTGCCGGCTGGCATGGCACCTCCGAAGTCGAAAAGCCTGTGCGCTGGGCACAGGTCAGCCTATGCTTGTCATGCGGATTGCGTTGAGGGGGATCAAGGCAGATGTGGGGCAAGGCCGTCGGCGGTATCACCGGCTTCACCCTGGCCGGGCCGGTCGGTGCGCTGGCGTGTGTCTGGCTCGGCCATCGCTGGCTCGACGCATCGGCCGATATGGCCATGGACGCCGAGCTGCCCGAAGACACCGGTGCGGACGATGCCGCGGACGCCGCGCACGAGCCCGCCGCCGAGGTCCTGCCTTTTGCCATGTTCACCGATCCGGCTGCAGCCATGCCGCCGCGCGAGCTTGCCCTGGTCGAAGCCCTCGCCGCGCTGGCGGCCAAGCTGGCGAAATGCGATGGCCCGGTCAGCGCTGCCGAAGTCGGCGCTTTCCGCACGGCCTTTGCCGTTGAGGGGGCATGGCGTCCGGCGGCGGCGCGCGCGTTCAATGCCGCCAAGCGCGATGCCTACAGCATCGATCATGCTGCCAGCCGAGTCGCCCATCTGTTCGATTTCGATCCGGATGTGCTCGAAGAAGTCCTCGATGCGCTGTTCACGGTCGCCCGCGCCGACGGACCGCTGGTGCGCCAGGAGCTGCGCACGCTGCGTCTGGTCAGCCATCGCTTCGGTATCGATGACGTCAGCTTCAACCAGGCCTATCTGCGCTTCGAGACCGCACGCCAGGATCTGGACATCGAGGAAGACGCCTACCGCATCCTGGGCATGCCCGAGGACGCCGACGATGCCACGATCCGCGAGGCACACCGGCGTCTGGTGCGTGCCTACCACCCGGACCGCCTGCTCGCCAGCGGCATGCCTGTGCGCTACCTGGCGCCAGCGCAAGAAAAGCTGGCGACCTTCAATGCCGCCCTGGATGCCATCGCCCGCGAGCGCGGCTGGCGTGGCGTCGGGTCCGGCGACTACGGCTGAGCCAGCTCACCGCCGCCCACCGACAGACGGGCTGGCCTGGCTAATCGCGCAAGCCAGCCTTGGCGACCTTGTCGAACTCATCGACGCAGTGGCGGAAGACCTCGCTGGCGGCGGCGTCACCGAATTGCGCCCGTGCGATGCCCGTGGCGGCGAGCAGCAGGGCGGCCAGGGCGGAGCCGGCGTCGAGCTGCTCGCTGTGCATGGAATCGACCGCCTGCTGCACGATTTCGCGCGCGCGTGCGTAATTCGGCGAGTCCATCACCGGATCAACCATGGCCGTCCCCCCTGTCCTGACTGGCGAAACGTTCGACGAGGAAGCGTGCGCCGAGGGCGATGCCTTCCGGGTCGATGCCGTGGCCGAGCCCGGGGCGGGCGTACGCATTGACGGCGAAGCCGGCGGCGCGCAGCTGGCTTTCGGCATTCGCCATGGCGGCAAAGGGTACGACGTTGTCCTGCTCGCCATGGATGAGCAGCACCGGCGGTTTCGATCGGGCGTCGCTGGCGAGCCGATCGCCGGCGAGCAGGGCTCCGGAGTAGCCGAGCACCGCGGCGCAGGCCCGGGCCCGTCGCGGTGCCGTGAACAGCGACATCATGGTGCCCTGGGAAAAGCCGACCAGGGCAAGACGCTCGCTGTCCAACCCGTGGGCGGCGAGCTGGGCATCGAGAAAAGCGTTGAGCAGCGGTGACGTGCGCTCGATGCCGGCCAGCATCGCCGGGATCGAGCGGTCCTGCAGGCTGAACCACTGGTGGCCGAACGGCGCCATGTCGCAAGGTTCCGGCGCATTCGGCGCAACGAAGGCGGCATCCGGCAGCGCCTGCGCGAACACCGGCGCCAGGCCGATCAGGTCATTGCCGTCGGCGCCGACGCCGTGCAGGAAAACGACCAGCTGTTGAGCCGGTTGGCCGCTTGCCGGTGCGACGCTGGGGCCGCGCAACTCGCTCATGACGTGCCTCTTCGTGGCGGTTCCTCGCTGCGGCATCATGGCGACGGCTTTCTGGCGGCACAACCGTTGCAACTGCGGCCTTGCGGCACGAAGCCTGTTGCGCGCACAGCACAATGCCGGTGCGGCTGTCGCGCCGACTGATCTGATACCTGAAAACGATCAATGTTTCTCGTAAGCTAGCATCTCGGGTTGAGAGACTTGATGAAAAAGCCGGGAGCCCAGGACCATGACCTTTCAGGCAGGTGAGACCATCATCGGCGGTGATTTCCTGCCTTTGCCGCATGCCGGCGCCCCGGCCAATGTCACACGCTTCGCCCCGAGCCCGACCGGTTACCTGCATCTGGGTCATGCTTATTCGGCCCTGATCGCCCATGACAGCGCGCGCTGCTGCGGCGGCCGGTTCATCTTGCGCATCGAGGACATCGATCCCGGCCGCTGCCGCCAGGCCTTCGTCGACGGCATCATCGAGGACCTGACCTGGCTCGGCCTGACCTGGGATGGCCCCATTCGCCAGCAGTCCGACCATTACCCGTTTTATGCTAGTGCCTTGGAAGAACTCGACAAGCTCGGTGTCCTCTATCGCTGCTTTTGTACGCGCAAGCAGATCCAGGACGAGGTCGCCCAGGCCGGCGCCGCACCGCACGGGCCGAGCGGTGAGGTGGTCTATCCCGGCACCTGCCGGCATCTGGCCGCCTCCGACATCGAACAGCGTCTGGCCGACGGCGTGGCCTTCGCCTGGCGGCTGGACGTCACCAAGGCGGCGCAACTGGTCGGTGCGCTGAGTTGGCACGATGTGCGGCGCGGCGACGTGGTCTGTGATGTCAGCGGCTTCGGTGATGTGGTCCTGGCCCGCAAGGACGCGCCGACCAGCTATCACCTGGCCGTGACGCTGGATGACTGGAGCCAGGGCATCACGCTGGTCACGCGCGGCGAGGACCTGTTTCACGCCACGCACATCCATCGCCTGTTGCAAGCCCTCCTCGGCCTGACCACGCCGCGCTACTATCATCACAACCTGATTGCCGACAGCCAGGGGCGGCGCATGGCCAAACGTAACCGGGCCACGACCATACGATCGCAGCGACACATGAACCGCACACCGGCACAAGTGTGGGATCTGCTCGGCCTACCGGCGCCAACGCCGGTGGCATGAGCCGATGGGCGCGCACACTCGCCAGCTTGCTTGTGGCTCTGTCGATGGTTGCATGCGCCAGCGGGCGGCAGCCCGATAGCGGCCTGGCGCGAGCACCGGATGAGACGCTGCCGAGGCGAGCCTGGCTGGCGGCCAAGTCCGGCGCCGTCGTGCTGGCCGTGCATGGCGTCAATGACTATGCGCGTGCGTTCGTCCTGTTCGGCCACGCGGCATCGCGCCAGGGCGTCAGCGTGCATGCCTATGACCAGCCGACCTTCGGCCAGAACCCCGATAGCGGCGCGCGCTTCGACCTTTGCCGGCTGCGCCAGGCGCTGCTTGCCGAATACGCGCGCGTGCGTGCGCTCTACGATCATGCCATCCCGGTCTATGTGCTCGGCGAGAGCATGGGCGCAGCGGTGGTGCTCACGACCTTTGCCGAGGGCAAGGCCACCGGGGCCTGCGCGCCCTTGCCGGCGGATCTGGTCGCGCCGGCCGGTTTCGTGTTCGTGGCGCCGGCCACCTGGGGCGGCGATCAGCTCAACCCGCTCTTTCGCGCGGCCGCGAAGGCGCTGGCCGCCGTGGCGCCGGGCCTGATGCTCAGCGGCCGTGACCTGCCGATCCATCCGACCGACAATATCAACCTGTTGCGCCAGCTGTCGCTTGATCCATACATGATCAAACAGATGCGCGCCGATGCCGTGGTCAGCCTGATCGACACGGTCGATGCCGGCGTCGCGCACGCACCGCTCTTGCGCGGTCGGGTGCTCTGGCTGACCGGCAGGCGCGACACGATCATCCCGCCGGAAACGCAAAGCGCCATCCGCGCGCGGCTGACGGCGCAGGACTGCACGGCGATTTTGTACGAGGACGGCTATCACATGCTCCTGCGCGATCGCCAGCGCGCAGAAGTCACCGCCGATGTGCTCGCCTGGCTTGCCGGCGATCCGCTGCCATCGGCAAAAGCGCAGCCCTGTCGCTCACCGGCGAGTTCGTAGCCGGCAAAGCAGCGCGCGAGAGGAGGGCGCGGCACCGGTGTGGCCAACGGCTCAAGGCGCCCTGGCGGTCGTCGTCCCCGCCGTGGGTGCTGGCTTACCGCGGTCAGCCGTCGGCTGGTCGGCCCCGGCCTGGTCGCCCGCATCCGTTTCGTCCGTGCCGGGCGGCTTGGACGGCCAGGCGAGGAGGCCCCAGATCAAGCCGGCCCAGGCGAGCAGGGCGACCATCCAGATCAGTGTGAACATCACCGGCGAGGCCATCATGCTCGGCCAGCGGATCACCGGCATAAAGCCGACGATGGCCAGATAGGGCACGATCAGCGGGTGCCAGCCGGCATCGGCGGCACGCCGCGAGGCGTCGCCCAGAAAGGCGCCGAGCAGGAACAGGAGCGCGAAGATGGCGCAGACCAGGACCAGATCGTCGAGCGAGCTGACCCGGCCGAAATGCGCCCAGGTGAAGGTCTGCACCGAGCGGATATCGCCAAGCAGGACCAGGTAGACCGTGGTTCCGACCACCAGCATGCCGCCAAGACCATAATGGCGCATCAGGCGTCTGAAAAAGCCGGCGGGATCGAGGACGCTACGGGGTGATGTCGCGGCGTTGGCCATCGTTTTCGCGGTGCTGCTCTCGGTTGCGGTTCTGTCAACAGCACGCAGTTTGGCGCAAAACAGTAAAGGAACCGCTAATGCGCCGACGATTCCGTCAGCTCCGGTCGGATCAGCGAGTTGGTGATCTTCATGGCGGTCTCGAGCGCCCGGACACCGTCGGCGCCGGTGACTTTCACCGGTATTTTGCCCTGTACGGCATCGAGAAAGGCGCGGATTTCGACGAGCAGGGCATCGGAGGCATCAAAGCTGCGGTGGGTTAATTCGATGTTGGGCACACCCGGATACATCTCGCCGCTGCCCTTGCGCGCGATCGTGGCGTGCCGGGCGACAAAATCGATCGAGATGTAGCAGTCGCTTTGAAACAGGCGCATCTTGCGCTCGGTCTTCAGGCTGATGCGGCTGGCGGTGACATTGGCGATGCAGCCGCCGTCGAAATGCAGCCTGGCATTGACGATGTCGTCGAGCGCGGACAGCACCGGCACACCGCAGCTTTCCACCGAAAGCAGCGGCCGGCCGACCAGATGCTGGATCAGGTCGATGTCATGGATCATCAGATCGAGCACGACATTGACGTCGGTGACCCGTGGCTGAAAGCCGGAAATACGGATGCTGTCGACGAACAGCGGCGTGCCGAGCACGTCTTCGAGCGCCAGGATCGACGGGTTGAAGCGCTCGAGATGGCCGACCTGCAAGATCGCGCTGCTGGCCTCGGCCACGGCGACCAGCTCGCGGGCTTCGTCGATCTCGGCGGCGATCGGCTTTTCGATCAGGCAATGGATGCCGGCCTCGAGCAGCGGCCTGGCGACCGCATAATGGTACTTGGTCGGCACGGCGATGCTGACGGCATCGACCTGGCCGATCAGCGCGCTCGGATCGTCATAGGCGGCGCAGCCGAGCGGCTCGGCGACGGTGCGGGCGTGGCCCAGGTTGGCATCGACCAGGGCGACCAGGTCGCTATCCGGCAGCATGGCGTATTTTTGCGAATGGTAGCGGCCGAAATGGCCGACACCGACCACGCCTGTGCGTACCCGCTCCATGGCCTACCTCCGGATAGTGCTGTGCCCTGTTCCTCCCACGCCGCAGGCCGGACCACAAGGGTGCGTGCCGTCTCAGGTCAATCGGAAGGCGGCCACCTCAGCCTTAAGCAGGGCACGCTTGACTTCGACGCCCCAGCGATAGTTGTGCACCCGACCGTCCTTCAGCACGACCCGATGGCAGGGCACGATCCACGAGATCGGATTGGCACCGACGGCAGCGCCAACGGCGCGTGCGGCGCTGGGTCTGCCGATCCGCTGCGCGAGCGCACCGTAACTGGTGGTTTCGCCGGCCGGGATGTCGAGCAACGCATGCCAGACTTGGCGCTGGAACGGCGTGCCGAACAGCGCGATCGGCAGGGCTTCATGGCCATGCAGCAGACGCGCTGCCAAAGACACGCAGCCGGCGGCGTCTTGAATAAAGCTCACGCCGGGCCAGGCGGCCTGCATATCGGCAAGCGCCGCCGTGTGGTCGTCGCCGGCAAAGCTCAGCCAGCAGAGCAGGCCGCCATGCTGGGCGATCAGGCAGCGGCCGAACGGGCTTTCGAAGAAATCGAAGCGCAGGCGCTCGCCGCGCAGCGCGGCCAGCGTGTCCTCGTGCATGACTGCGGCCAGCGCTGGCAGGAGATCGGTGTCGCGCATCACGGGCCAGAAAAAAAGAGGGCCTTGCGGCCCTCCCCGAAGCGTTTGTTGTCGGGCTTGCGCCCTCATTTGGTTGCGCTGATATACCGGTCGCAAAACGGTCACACAAGGGTTTTGTCAAAAGACTACAGTTTGCGCTGCACCATAAGCTTCTTGATCTCGGCGATCGCCTTGGCCGGGTTGAGGCCCTTGGGGCAGGCGTTGGTGCAGTTCATGATCGTGTGGCAGCGGTACAGGCGGAACGGATCCTCAAGGGCATCGAGCCGCTCGCCGGTATTCTCGTCACGCGAGTCCGCGATCCAGCGATAGGCCTGCAGCAGGATGGCCGGGCCTAGAAACTTGTCGCTGTTCCACCAGTAGCTCGGGCACGAGGTCGAGCAGCAGGCGCACAAGATGCACTCGTAAAGACCGTCGAGCTGGGCACGATCTTCCTTGGACTGCTTGTGCTCCTTCTCCGGCACCGGGCTTTCCAGCTGCATCCAAGGCTTGATCGCCTCGTACTGCGCCCAGAAGTGGGTGAAGTCCGGCACGAGATCCTTAATCACATACATGTGCGGCAGGGGGTAGACCTTGACGTCGCCTTTGCTGTCCTCGATCGCCTTCAGACAGGCGAGGGTGTTCTCGCCATCGATGTTCATCGAGCACGAGCCGCAAATTCCTTCGCGGCACGAGCGGCGGAAGGTCAGGGTCGGATCGATCTCGGTCTTGATCTTGATCAGCGCGTCCAGAACCATCGGACCGCAATCGGCGGTGTCGATTTCGAAGGTATCGATGCGCGGATTGCCGCCGACCTCCGGATCATACCGGTAGATCCGCAAGCGCTTGACGCTCTTGGCGCCGGCCGGGGCCTTGTAGGTCTTGCCCTCGACCGGTACCGAGCCTTTGGGAAGGGTGAATTCGACCATGCTCGTCTCTCCGGGTGCCGCAGGGAAGCGGACACCCCCTTGCTAATCCTTGTCCGGGCTTAGTACACGCGCTTGGCTGGCGGTACCGGTTCGACCTCGTTCGACAGCGTGTAGCTGTGCACCGGCCGGGTATCGATGCGGCAGGCGCCCTGCTCGTTGACCCAGGTCAGCGTGTGCACCATCCAGTTATCGTCGTCGCGATCCGGATAGTCCTCACGGGCATGGGCGCCGCGCGATTCCGTGCGGAAAGCGGCCGAGTTCATGATCGACACCGCCTGCGACATCAGGTTGTCGAGCTCGAGCGTTTCGACCAGGTCCGAATTCCAGACCATCGAGCGGTCGGCGACATGCACGTCGCTCATCGCGCCGAAGCGATCGCTCATCAGCTTGACGCCCTGGTCCAGCGTCGGGCCGTCGCGGAACACGGCGGCGTTCGACTGCATGACCTTTTGCATCGACAGGCGGATTTCGCCGGTATTGGTGCCGCCATGCGCATGGCGCAGCCGATCGAGGCGGGCGATGGCGTGCTCGCGAGCGCCGTCCGGTAAAGGCTTGTGCGCCGCACCCGGCTTGACCATATCGGCCGCCGTGTGGGCAACCGCCCGGCCGAACACGACCAGGTCGATCAGCGAATTGCCGCCCAGGCGATTGGCGCCATGCACGGAGGCGCAGGCCGCCTCGCCGGCCGCCATGAGGCCCGGCACGACGCGCTCGGTGTCGCCGGCGACCGGGTTCAGCACCTCGCCACGATAGTTGGTCGGAATGCCGCCCATATTGTAGTGGCAGGTCGGCAGGATCGGGATCGGCTCCCTGGTGACATCGACGCCCGCGAAAATCTTGGCCGTCTCGGAAATGCCCGGCAGCCGTTCAGCCAGGATGGCCGGGTCGAGATGCTCCAGGTGCAGCAGGGTGTGATCCTTGTTTGGTCCGCAGCCGCGACCTTCGCGGATTTCGATGATCTCGGCGCGGGAGACGACATCGCGCGAGGCCAGGTCCTTGGCGCTCGGCGCGTAGCGCTCCATGAAGCGCTCGCCTTCCGAATTGGTCAGGTAACCGCCTTCGCCGCGGGCCCCCTCGGTGATCAGGCAGCCCGACCCGTAGATGCCGGACGGATGGAACTGGACGAATTCCATGTCCTGCAACGGCAGACCGGCACGCAGCGCCATGGCGTTACCGTCGCCGGTGCAGGTGTGCGCGCTGGTGCAGGAGAAGTAGACACGGCCGCAACCGCCGGTCGCCAGCACGGTCTGATGGGCGCGGAAGCGATGGATCGAGCCGTCGGCCAGGTTCCAGGCCATGATGCCGCGGCAGGTGCCCTCGTCGTCCATGATCAGATCGAGCGCGAAATACTCGTTGAAGAATTCGACCTGGTTCTTGAGGGCCTGCTGAAACAGCGTGTGCAGGATGACGTGGCCGGTTCGGTCGGCCGCAGCGCACGTGCGATAGGCCTGCGACTTGCCGTAGCCGACCGACTGCCCGCCGAAAGCGCGCTGGTAGATCTTGCCCTCTTCGGTGCGCGAGAACGGCACGCCGTAATGCTCAAGTTCGATGACCGCGCGCGGGGCGTTCTTGGTCATGTACTCGATGGCGTCCTGGTCGCCCAGCCAGTCCGACCCCTTGACGGTGTCGTACATGTGGAAGCGCCAGTCGTCGTCGTTCATGTTGCCGAGCGCAGCGTTGATACCGCCCTGGGCGGCCACCGTGTGCGAGCGCGTCGGGTAGACCTTGGACACGCAGGCGACCGACAGGCCGGCCTCGACCATGCCGACGGCGGCACGCAGGCCCGCGCCGCCGGCGCCGACCACGACACAGTCATAGGTGTGGTCGATAACCTCATAAGCTTTCGACATCGTCAGCTCCCGAAGGCGACCATGAGCACGCTCACAACACCGAGGGCGGCGAGGGCGAAGCTCACGAGCTTGAGGGCGACAAGGCTGGCGACCTTGATGCCTTCATGGTGGACATAATCCTCGAGCACCACCTGGACACCGAGGCTGGCGTGATAGAACAGGCTGATTAAGGTGAGGATCATCAATGTCGCAGTCAGCGGGCTGGCCAGCCAGGCGACGGTCTCTTCGTACGAGGCACCGGTCAGGCCGACGCAACTGACGATCAGCCAGAGCACGAGCAGGATGTTGGCCATGGCGGTCAGGCGTTGCATCTTGAAATGCTCGACGCCTTCCTTGGCCGAGCCGAGACCGCGGACCGCGCCGAGCGGGGAATGTAGTGGCATGGATTGAGCCTCCTCAAGCGAGCGCGATGGCGATCCAGGTGATCAGCGTGGCGACAGCGGTAAAACCGAGCACCATGTAGCCGGACTGATAGGCGCTTTTCAGCTCGAAGCCGTAGCCGAAATCCCAGGCCAGGTGCCGGATGCCGTTGCCCATGTGGTAGAATGCGGCGGCGGTGAAGCCAAACAGGACGAGAAAGCCGATCCAGCTATCGATGAACCACTGCACGGTCGCGAAGTAGTCGGGTCCGGTGGCAAGGGCCACCAGCCACCAGACGAGCAGGATCATGCCGCTGGCGAGCGCGCAACCGGTTGCCCGGTGGAAGATCGACATCGCCATGGTCAAATAGAATTTGTACACCTGCAGGTGGGGTGATAGCGGGCGTTCCGCACTGGCCATGGGTGTCTCCAAGGGCTTATTAGAAAGTCACGCGCGCGCCGCCGGCTTTACCGCACGACAGCAATGCCACTCGACATAGCCACCCACAATTGCGCGA
Source organism: Geminicoccaceae bacterium (assembly GCA_050331015.1). Lineage (GTDB taxonomy): Bacteria > Pseudomonadota > Alphaproteobacteria > Geminicoccales > Geminicoccaceae > JBHJHH01. Next base: position 21,454 of record JBHJHH010000106.1, on the reverse strand, counting down.
ACAAGGCGCGTGGGGTCGCAGGGGGCCGCTTGATGTTCGGCTAAATCAAGCAGATGCGCATGCTTAACGCCCTGCTTAGAACCGCTCGTCGCCGCGCACACGCCCGTGATCGGGAAAGTCACGGTAGAGCGCAAAGGTCACGTCCGCCACCTTGCTGTTGACCGCATGATGCAGCGCCTCGATCTCGGCGCTGCGCCTGGCGACGACGTGAAACGCTTCGTCGATCTGCACCATACTGTCGAACTCCAGCATGAGGTGCCATTCGTGCAGCGCGCTCGGCCCCAGACCCAGCTTGCGCCGCATGATGCGATAGCCGGCCAGCTCACCCTCGGCGTGCAGGTGGCCGAGATAGGCGTGCACGGCATCGACGAAGGCAATATCGCGCACGCCCGGCTTCAGCCTGGCAAAGATGTGGTAAACGTCCACGGTGGCGTTTAGCCGAGCTTGCGTGGCAGCAGCGCCCAGTAGTCGAAATCGAGCAGGACGTCGGGCCGGTATTTGCCGGCATCGTCCTTGTAGGGGTAGTCGCCGCACGGCGTGTCTTTGGCAGCCACCAGGCGCAGCCGGACGGCACCCAGATCGCGGTGGCCGGCGATTTCCGCCTTATCGAGCACCTCCGACCAGGCATAGATCGTGTCGCCGGCAAAGCAGGGATTGCAGTGAGTGCCGCCGTTGATTGCCGCGACGCGCAAGGCGTTGCCGAGACCGTTGAAGCTGAGCGCCTTGGCGATGGAAATCACCACGCCGCCATAGACGATGCACGTGCCAAATCGGCCGTCGCGCTCGGTGTGGTTGTTGAAGTGCACCTTGGCGGTGTTCTGGTAGAGCCTGGTGGCCATGCGGTGCTCGGCCTCTTCGACGGTCATGCCGTCGACATGGTCGATCTTCTCGCCGATCTCGTAGTCTTCGAAGAAGAACGGCGAACCGCTCGCCGCCGGGTCGAAGGTGCGCGCATTGAGATGCGGCGGCACGGTCAAGGCGCTGGCCGGCACGGCATCGGGCAGTTCGGGTACCTGGCTCTCGGCGATGCTTGCCGCCTCATCGCGCTTCTTGACCATGACCCAGCGGCAATAGCTGAGCACCTCTTCGCCATAGGCATTACGGCCGGTCGTGCGCACATAGACGACACCGGTTTTCTTGTTGGAGTTCTCTTTAAGGCCGATGACTTCGGAGGTCGCCGACAAGGTCGCGCCGGCATAGACCGCGTTGGTGAAGCGCCCGTCGGCATAGCCGAGATTGGCGACCGCGTTCAGCGAGATGTCCGGCACGGTCTTGCCGAAAACGATGTGAAAGGTCAGCAGATCGTCGATCGGCGCGCGCTCGAAGCCGATATTCTTGGCAAACGCATCGGCGCAGTGGACGGCGAAACGGGAGCCGGTCAACGCGATGTACAGCGCGGTGTCGCCATCCGTGACCGTGCGCGGCGTGGCGTGCTCGATCACCTGGCCAACACGGAAGTCTTCAAGATAGTTGCCGGTAGCGGTCTTGCTCATCGGGGCTCCCATCGGCGTGCACGGCGCATCAGTTCTGGCTCGACGCCGGCCTTATGGCACCGTTTCCCGGAAAACGACAAGGTAGCGCGCCGGCGAAGACCAAGCGTCGCGCTTTGCCCCGGCAGGGACATCAACTAGGCTCGCGCGCATGACGTTCGGTCCCACACGCCAAGGTCTCCGGCGGACCGTCATCGCCCGGCTGACCCTGCTGGCGTTGACGGCAGCGCTGCTCATGCCGCTGAGCGCCGCCCTGCCCGGCGGTGACCGGCTCGCCATGCTGCTGCCGCTGTGCACCGGCAACGGCCTGCACTACGTCCTGCTCGACGAAGAGGGCCGTCCGCTCGATGAGCGCGCCGACGAGTGCCCCTGGTGTGTCATCACCGATGGCGCCATGCATCTGGCAGCGCCGATCGGCCTGGCTGAGCGTCCGCTAGCGCCGAAAACCGCCGACGAGGCCATCGTCAAGCTGGCGCCTGACGTCCGGCCGTGGCCCAGCCAGCGTCCGCGCGCGCCGCCGATCGCGGCTTAAGGCACCGTCACCGATCTTCCCGACCTGACCGCGTGCTGCGTGCGGCTTGCCCGGCAGCGCGCCACCTTTGAGCGAAAAGGACTTTCCCATGCGCACTGCGCTGCTTGCCGCCTTTGCGGCCCTTCTGATCACGCCGGCCCTGGCCGAAGACGTCACCCATGGTGACCTGACCATCAGCGATGCCTGGTCGCGCGAGACCACGCCGGCGCAAAAGGCCGGTGCTGGCTATATGATCGTGCGCAATGCCGGCTCAAGCGATGATCGCCTGGTCGCCGCCGCCGCTGCCGTCGCCGAGCGGGTCGAACTGCACACCCACATCATGGAGGACGGCGTCGCCAAGATGCGTCAGGTCGAGGCGATCGATGTTCCGGCCGGCGGCGAAGCCAAGCTGGCACCCGGTGGCCTGCACATCATGTTCATCGGCCTGACCGGCCCGCTCGAAGAGGGCACGAGCTTCCCGCTGACCCTGACCTTCGAGAACGCCGGCGCTGTCGAGGTCGAGGTGCCGATCAAGGACGTTCGCGCCGGTGCCGACATGGGCGGCCACAACGATCACGGCACGATGAACCACGGCGGCTAGGTCACATTCCCAGGCGGCTGGCAGGGCGCTAACACAAACGCCTGCCAGCCATCCGCTTCGTCCTTCCTTTTGTGGAGATTTCACATGGTATCTACGTTGAAGAGAATTGTCGCCGCCGGCGTGCTTGCCCTTGCCCTCATGGGTGCCCCGGCCACCGCTCAAGAGGCGGCGCATGACCCGACGCTGGTCATCAACCTGACCACCGATGACGTCTGGACCAACCAGATGGCGCTCGGTTTTGCCAAAGGCATGCACAATGACGGCCACAAGGTGGTCGTCTTCCTCAATGTCCGCGCTGTCAGTCTGGCGAGCAAGAAGGTGCCGCAGCACACGGCCGCCTTGTCGGGCAAGACGCCGCACGAGATGATCCGGGACCTCAGCGCCGAGGGCGTGCGCGTGTTCGTCTGCCCGTCCTGCACCAAACAGGCCGGTCTCAGCTTTGACGATCTGATCGAGGGGGCCGAGCCCGGCTCGCCGGAGTACCGCCAGATCGTCATGGCGCCGGGCACGCGCATCATGACCTATTAGGGCGTTCCCAACGCACGGCGCTCGGCTAGCATGGCGGGATCATTGATCTCGCCATGCTGGTTTTGAGCCTGCCCATGTCATCCCCGTCCAAGCCCGTGTTCGGCTCGCCTTTCTGGGACGAGCGCTACAGCCAGCCCGGCTTCGCCTTCGGCGCGGCGCCGAACGTGTTCCTCACCGAGCAGGCCCATCGCTTCCGGCCGGGCCAGCGGGCGTTCGTGCCGGGCGATGGCGAAGGGCGCAACGGCGTCTTCCTGGCCGAGCAGGGGCTGGACGTGGTCACGCTCGATCTGTCCGCGGTTGGTGCCGAAAAAGCGCGCACCCTCGCGCGAAGCCGCGGCGTCACGATCGACGCCCGCCAGGGCAATATGGTCGAGCCGGGCGACCTGCCGCGCGGTCCGTTCGACGTCATCGCCGTGATTTTCGTGCACCTGCCGGCGAAACTGCGCAGCAAAGCCCATCACCTGCTGGCGGAACGCCTGGCTCCCGGCGGGCTGCTCCTGATCGAGGGCTACACGCCGCGGCAGATCGAGCTGCGCGCTCAAGGCTCGGTCGGCGGCCCGCCGGATCCGGAGATGCTCTACGAGGCCGAGGCATTGCGTGGCGATTTCGCCGGCCTGACCACGCTGATGCTCGAGGAGCTCGAGGTCGAGCTGGCCGAAGGCAAGCGCCATACCGGCCGCTCGGCGGTCCTCCGCGGCGTGTTTCAGCGCGAAGCCTAATCCCTCAGGCTGATCTCGCGGATGCCGTCGGCCAGCAGGTTGAAGCCGATTACCAGCGACGAGATCGCCGCACAGGGGATCAGCGCCATGTGCGGGTAGACCGACATCATGCTGTAGGTGTCCTTGACCATGCCGCCCCAATCCGGCGTCGGCGGCGGCAGGCCCAAACCCAGAAAGCCGAGCACGCCGATGGCGATGGTGGTGTAGCCCATGCGCAGGCAGGCATCGACGATCAGCGGCCCGCGCGCATTCGGCAGGATCTCCACCAGCATGATGTACCAGGCACTTTCGCCGCGCGTCTTGGCGGCGGCGACATATTCGAGGTTCTTGATATCGAGGGTCAGGCCGCGGACGATGCGCATGATCTGCGGCGCGGCGGTGAAGGTCACCGCAATGATGATGTTCATCGCGCTGGCACCGAACGTCGCGATCATGATGATGTAGAGGATGATCACCGGAAAGCTGAGGATGATGTCGGCGATGCGCGACAGCACATTGTCGATCCAGCCGCCGTAATAGCCGGCCGCCAGCCCCATGAGGCAGCCGATGGTGTAGGCGATCACCACGGCGATCGGTGCCACGGTCAGCACCGTGCGCGCGCCCCAGACGACACGCGAGAGCAAATCGCGGCCCAGGTGATCGGTGCCCAGCCAATGGGTCGCGGACGGACCCGGGTTGGCCAGGGCGGCGTAGTCGTTCTCGTTCGGCCCGTAGATCGAAATGAACGGCGCGAAGATCGCCATCAGCACCCAGAACGCAACCAGCGCCACGCCGATCATCGCCGGCCAGCTCTCGCGCAGCAGCGAAAGCATGCGCAGCCACTCGGGCATGGTCGTTTTCGGGGCCGGTTCGGTGACGGTCGCCATGGTCGCTTGCCCCTATTGGATGCGGATGCGCGGGTTGAGCAGCATGTACCCGATATCGCCGAGGATCTGGGTCATCATGGCAATGAACACCGCCACCAGGCCGCCGGCCTCGACCAAAGCGACATCCTTGAACAACCCGCCCTCGAGCATCATGCGGCCGAAGCCCGGATAGGCGAACACGGCTTCGACCACGACCACGCCGCTGACCAGATAGTTGATCTGCAACAAGATCACTGTGAACGGCGCGATCAGGGCGTTGCGCAGGGCGTGTTTGCGCACGACATCGCCGAAGCCCATGCCCTTCAACGCCGCCGTGCGGATATAGGGCTTGGTCATGACCTCGACCATCGAGGCACGCACCATGCGCACGACATAGCCCAGCGTGTACAGCACCATGACCGCGACCGGCAGGACGAGCTGCGAGGCGTAAGGCCACTGATCGAAGCTGTCCAAGGTCGAGGTGCCCGGCAGCCAGCCCAGCCAGATGACGAAAATGCTGGCCAGGAACACGCCGGAAGCGAATTCCGGGATCGAGGTCGTGATGATGCTGCCGAGCGAGATACTTCGATCGAGCACCGAGCCTTCGCGCGTGCCGGCCATGACGCCGAGAAAGATCGACAGCGGCACGATGATCGAGAAAGCGATCACGGCCAGCACCGCCGTGTTCTTCAGACGATCGCCGATGATGTCGGCCACCGGTTCTTTATAGCGGTGCGAATAGCCGAGATCGCCGGTGAGAATACTGCCCAGCCACTCGACATAGCGGACGATCACCGGCCGGTTCAGGCCGAGCTCTTCGGTGAGCAGGTCGACCTGTTCCTGCGTGGCATAAGGCCCGAGCTGCTTGCGCGCGACGCTGCCGGGCGTGCTTTCCATGATCGCGAATATCAAAAACGACGCCGCGATCATGGTGATCAGCATCTGGCTCAGGCGGCGGGCGATGAAGGCGGCCATGCGGGCAGTCTCCGCTGGGTCTCGACGCTATGCGTGAAGCATCGCGCCCGGCGCAAGAACGGGGCCGGGCGGTTGCACTCGTCGACGACACGCCGGATCGGCCCTGGCGGCGCCGGGCGAAGGCGCTGTCAGCCCCGCCCGTTCGTCGATGAACAGCGGCTCAGGCTTCCTCGAGCCACATCTGGTTGCCGAAGATGTACGAGGTCGGATGGTGCCGGAAGCCCTTCACGCTCGTGGCCCAGAAACTGAACAGACCGCGCCATAGCGGCAGGGCGATCGGCCCGCGCTCCTGCATGATGATTTCGATCTTCTCCATGATCTCGCGCCGGGCGTCGACGTCGAGCGTGCCTTCGGCCTCAAGCAAGAGCGCATCGAACTCTTCATCGGAGAAGTTGGACTCGTTCCACGGCACGCCCGAGCGATAGGCCAGGCCGAGGACCATGACGCCCAGGGGGCGATGCGTCCACGAGGTGAAGCCGAACGGCACCTTGTCCCAGACCTCCCAGAACTGCGCCGAGGGCAGGACATTGATGTTCACGTTGATGCCGGCCTGTTTCCACATCTCGACGCAGGCCTGCACCGTGATCAGCTCCCAGGCCGGGTCCTTCTTGCAGGCGATCTCGATCTCGAAGCCGTCGGGATAGCCGGCTTCGGCGAGCAGGGCCTTGGCGCCGTCAATGTCCTGATGCATGAACGGCAGCTTGGCGTATTCCGGGTGGATCGGCGCGACATGGTGATGCTCGCCCGGCGCACCGATGTTGAGATGGCCAATCTGCAGGAGCTGGCCGGTATCGAGCGCCAGGCGCATGGCCTTGCGCACCTTCGGATCGTCGAACGGCGTGCCTTCGCCCATGCGCGCACGGGCGACGCCGGTCTGCGCCGTGGTGACCTCTTTCAGCTCCAGATGCGGGATCTGCTTGAGCACCTGATACTGGGTCACCGAGGCCTCGTACATGCCTTGCACCTGCTGGCTGCTGAGCGCACCGATCTGGGCGGCCTCGTCGTCGCCGTGGTCGATGAAGTGGATCTCGTCGATATAGGGGCCGTCACCCCAATAGGCGTCCTTGGCGCGCAGCCTGACGATCTTGCCGACCTCGATCTCGTAGACCTCGAAGGCGCCGGTGCCCTTGGCACCGACGTCGAATTCGCCGCCGTCATCGGGGTGCAGGATCAAGAACGGGTAGTGGAAAAAGTGCTCGGGCACGGCGAGCTGCGGTGCACTGCAGTTCAGGCGGAAGGTCATGTCATCGATCTTCTCGATGGCATTGGCGTCCCAGAGCTCGTCATTGTCGTCGAGCATGTAGCCTTTCATCAGGCCGAGCACCGACGAGCCGGTGTTCTTGTTCAGGCAGTGTTCGATGTTCCAGATCAGGTGATCGGCGACCAGCGCCTCGCCATCGTTCCAGGTGACGCCCGGACGCACCTTGAACGTCCAGGTCTTGAGATCGTCACTGGCTTCCCAGGACTCGAGCAGGGACGGATGGGTGATGTTGTCATGATCCGTGTAGGTCATGTACTCGCAGTGCTGGCGCACGATGTTGCTGTCATACACCCAGGAGAAGGTGTGCGGGTTGCGCACCTCGGGCACGCGGTTCGAGACCTTGATGATGCCGCCGCTCTTGAGCGGTTCCTGGGCAAAGGCCGGCGGGAAGGCGGACGGTCCGAACACCTTGCCGGCCAGGCCGTAGGCCACCGGTGCGCTCATGCCGAGCAAGGTCGCCGTGCGCAGGAATTCGCGCCGCTCGAGCTTGCGCGCTTCGAGCTGCTCGACGAGCTTCGGCAGATAGGGGTGCGTACGTTTGTCGTTGGTGTCGGCCACGGGGGTACTCCCTCTCCCAAGGTCTTCGCGCGGGTCGGCGACAGCCGCCTGTCCTGTTGTCGGTTGGCAGAAGTTGTATCGCAAACACGGAAGTCGTGTCGCTCTTACAAAAAAAGACTACAAGAGCGCTGCACCGTGTCAACAAAGCCGAACGGTCGGTAGTGTCTCAGTTTGAAATTGTCGAGGCCCGCTTTTTGTAGACCGCAGGCCGGTTTGGCATCGGCGTGCGCGCATCGATCAAGCTCACAATCCACTCCATATCGTGAAGCGTGTCAGTGACTTGCGCCGCCATTGCCGGCGAGATGCCGCCAAGGCTCTTGTGCTGCCGGCAGAAGTTGTAGTGCACAAAATAAATCGACAGCATGTGCAGATGGTTCGCAAGCTTCTTTGAGAACGCATTCGTAAGACGGGTAAATCTTCTCATGCCCATACGCATGCTGAGGTTCTGCCGTTCGACGTGCGACGTGCTGATCTCGGCGCGGTCAGGGCTGCCCGTCACCGTGCGCTTGCGGGTGCCTTTGCAGATCGACGGGCTGTACTTCTTTTCCGGCCCGCGCGAGCCATCGTCACCGTACAGCTTCACGAGCTGGGCGTAATCAACGTCAGTGCCAAACGCACCGTCAACCGCGTCGAGGTAGGCGCGCAGGCCGTCAGTGGTGAGCTGAACGCGGTTGGCGAGGCGGTCGCGCAGGTTGGTCATGAACTCCAAAGCCGTCTGCGTCGAGCGGTCGCCGACCTCCCAAGCCAGGATCATCTTGCTGTCGCTATCAAGCGCGGTCCACGTCCAGACATCGCCGGCGCCATCGGGCGCAGCCTTGGCCGTGGCGACGTTCTTGTCCTTGGCATAGCAGAACGACCAAATCTCGTCGCACTGCACGCGCCGAGCATGAATGTCGCGCACTGTCTCGTCGTGATATGCGGCGCAGGCTTCGCCAGCATCCACCAGCAGCTTGGTGACGGTGTTGATCGAGACATCGACCGTGCGCGAGATCGAGCGCATCGACATGCCCTCGACGAGCATATTCAAGATCATCACGCGCTTTTGCAGGGGCAGCTTGTTCATGCCCCTGTTATAGCTGGCTAAACCGGATTAGCAAGCAAAAAGTTCATTTCAGTCGCCCGAGCATTTTCTTGTGCTGCCCTTTGGCGAACCGCGACGCTCGCAGCCCAGCGCATATTCTGTTAAACAACACATCTGAAACGGCTTCTCGTCGCTGAATTTTGCCATGGCGAATTTTTTCAACGATATTACCATGTACAAATAGTTTGGCGTAGCTATACATAACAAATGATTCATGTTGAATGATTGGGTGCTCGCCAGGATGAATTAAACATGATTGGTCCGGATTTGATCTTACGCTGCCTATGGGCACTGCAAGAAATTTTCCAGAATCGTCTGTTGGCGTAATCACAATATAATAGTGCCTTCGGCCTGGATCATATGGTGACCCCGTGTCCGGAATAACAATTATGTCACGTGGTCTAAGTTCCACGCCTAAAATTGAGACGAAATTCTTCTAAGCGACTCAATATCACTCGCAACGCCCTTCGCATCACGCACGCCAGTGGCCGATAATAGGCTTTCAAGGTGGATTGGTGAACGGCCACTCGTCACATGCGTGTATTCCGGGCAGTATTTGTGCGTGTAGTTCCTCAATTCAGAAGCGGTTTTTAACCCATGTTTTTCCCAAACGCGCTCCGCAGCATCAATATCGGCTTCGCTTAACGCATCGAGCCATTCTTCTAACAAAACTCCATGGCGCAGTTGGATTGCATCACCAATTAACTCAAAGGGCAGGCCTGATGAAGGATTTTGTGCGTCATTGATAATGTTTAACGTGGCGGAGCAGATTGGCCCATCTTTAAGTGAAAAATATTCATCAAGCAAAATGGGGAAACCATTTCGCTCAATAAATTCTCTTTCGGTAAGATAGATAAGCTTAATCAACTTTAGCTTAGTCAATTTACGCTTAGCTAAGCTGCTGGAACGATCGCAAAAGTAGCAAATTAAACCAACCGCCACATTCCTATCAAACCCAGCAATAGGGTGAAAACTGTAGTTGGATTGCACCGTCATAATCCCCACCGCGCATTTGCTGCTTTCTTCGCAATCTCCGAGCGCTTGTCGTCGCTCAGATTCTCCGCACGCGCTTTGGCGCCCGCCAGCCCGCTCTTGCGCTTGGCCGGCTGCGTGTTGCTTGTATCCTGGATCTCGCCCGTCGCGATCTTGGCAATATGGACAGCGTTGCCAATCACGTCCGCTGGGCGCTTCTGGCCGCTTGGTCCTTTGGGCATGCGCCCTCCTACTTTGGCCGTTTGCCTTACACTTAATCTCATTATGCCGCGTCGCGTGGCATTCTGCACGAAAAATCTTGACAGACCGCAAAATTGCTGACCAAGCGACATTTGCGAGTGTCAACGGCATCCGAAAGCGTCGAAACATCGGACCAAACTCCTATTCAAACTGAGACACTACCGAACGGTCGTCTTGGACCTGCAACGGCCATGCGATATAAGAATTCGATCCTAGGACTGGGTGGTGTCGGAGGACTTAGCGCGATGTGGTCAACTCGAATCGGTGCCATCGCCCTGGCAGGGGCGGCGGGTTTGGGCCTCGCCGGGCAGACGGTCCTGGCGCAGACGCCTCCAGAGGCCGATCGCTGGCAGTTCACCGTCGCGCCGTATATCTGGGCGACCGGGCTCGATGGCACGGTCGCGACCATCGACGGTGCACCGCCGGTCGATGTCGGGCTGAGCTTTGCCGATGTGCTCGAGGATCTCGAGTTTGCCGGCTTCGTCCTCGGCGAGGCGCGCAAGGGGCTGTGGTCGGTGCGCGGCGACATCGCTTATTCGCTCACGCGCGCCGATGAGGGCGTCGCCGATCCCTCGATCGACAGCGCCAGCCTGCGCACGCAGATCTTCACCGGCACCCTGCTCGGTGGCTACACCTTTTATCAAGATGCGCGTCTGAGCGTCGATGCCAATGCCGGTGTGCGCATCTGGTCGGTCGAAAGCGACATCTCGCTGGAAGCCGGCGGCGTGGAACTCGCCACAGCGGACGGCGAGGACAGCTGGGTCGATCCGCTCCTAGGCGTCACCGCCCAAGCGCGGCTGAGCGAGCGGCTGCAACTGATCGCGGCCGGCACTGTCGGCGGGTTCGGCATCGGCGCCGATCTGGACTGGGGAATCACGGTCGGTGCCAGCTATGCCTTTACCGACCTGATCGCGCTCGCGATCGGCTGGCGACACCTGCAGGTCGACTACGACAATGATGGCTTCGTCTTCGATGCCACGCAGTCCGGTCCGCTTGTCGGCCTTGCCTTCCGTTTTTGATGAAGTGCCTACAGATTTCCTGTCAGACCTCGGATGTAACTCGATTCAGGTGATTTGCGGCAATCGAAAAGGACCAGTCGCGTTTTCAATAACCGGACATACGCATTCGAGTCATCAGACCCGAATACAACGCTTATTATATTGCCTCGAAGGTTGCGTAGCGACTCCCCGTCTCACGCATGGCGGAGCACTGATCATGCGCCTTTCGGTACTTTTTACTACGGTTGGTTTGCTTGGTGCACTTGCGACCGTTTCGCCGATTTAGGCGCAGAACATTGGCGTCACCGGTGCCAGCTTTCCGGCGCCGTTGTACACGGCTTGGGTCGATGCCTACAGTTGTGCCACTGATGGTGTACGCTTCAATTACCAGTCGATCGGTAGCGGTGCCAGTGTCGAGCAGTTCACCCAGCGCATCATCGACTTTGGCGCCAGTGACTCGGCCATGAGCAATGAACAGATAGCGCGGATCAAAGGCGGCGCGCTGGTATTGCCGATGACCGCCGGCGAGTTCGTTCTGGTGTATAACCTGCCGGGCATTGAAGAGGTGCGTCTGCCGCGCGACGTCTCCCCGGCGATCTACACGGGCGAAATCACCCGCTGGAATGACGAGCGCATTGCCGCTGCCAATCCGGATGTCGACCTGCCCGATATGGAGATCCGGGTCATTGTCCGCTCGGACAGCTAAGGCACCACCTTCGTGTTCACCCAACATCTTTCGGCCATCAACGAAACCTTCTGCGCATCTGGGTGACTGACCCGGAGGATCCCACTTCCTATCCGATCGCCACGCTGACCTGGATGCTGTTCTACGAGCAGGGCGACCATCCGGACCGTCAGGCAGCGATCCGCGACTTCGTCACATGGGCGATGAGCGACGAGGGCCAGGCCATGGCTGAGGAGATCAACTACATCCCGCTGCCGGACACGCTGCGCGAGCGTGTCGTCGCCGCGTCTGAGAGAATTCAGTAACGTTCAGCATCGTTATTCTTGTCGTCAGGCCGGATTTCGGTGGAGGCTCGGCCCTTTGTCTTGCACGATTGAGTACTTTACGTGCGATCGAGCACTTCGACCGACAGGATGGTCGGCAGGTGGCGGGCGATTTCCTGCCAACTGTCCCCCTCATCCGCGCTGGCGAACACCGAGCCGCTGTTGGTGCCGAAATAGACCCCGGCCGGTTCGCGAGCGTCGCCGGCCATGGCCTGGCGCAGCACGGTGAAGTAGCAGGCTTCCTGCGGCAGGCCCTCACGCAAGTCCTGCCAGCTTTCGCCGCCATCGCGCGAGCGCCAGACGGCCGCCTTGGCATCGATCGGGAAGCGGCCGGCCATGTCACCGTTCAGCGGCAGCGTCCAGATCGTCTTGGGATCGCGCGGATGAACCCGGATGGGAAAGCCGAAGGTCGACGGCAGGCCTTGCGTGATGTCGTCCCAGCTACGGCCGCCATCGACCGAGCGCCAGACGCCATGGTGGTTTTGCTGGTAGAGCAGATCGCTGTCGCCCGGGGCGCGCATCATGTTGTGCACGCAATGGCCGGTCTCGCCATCGCGCGGTGCCGCCGGATGGTCATGACCGGAGCAGGCCTCGGCGTTGGACAGACGGTTGCGCCGCTCCCAGCTCTGGCCACCATCCTCCGTGGCGAACACGCCGGCGGCGGAAATGCCGATCCAGATCATGTCCGGGTTCGACGGATGCGGCACGATGGTGTGCAGCACGAGGCCGGCGGCACCGGGGTTCCAGCTTTCGGCCGAGGGATGATCGTTGAGCGCCTGCAGGCGGCTCCAGCTCTGGCCGCCGTCGCTGCTGGCCAACAAACCGGCCGGCTTGGTGCCCGCGTAGAGCCTGCCGTGGGCATAGGCCAGGCTCCAGATCTGCGAAAACGTGTCGGCGAACGGCAAGGGCGCATCCGTCCAGCCGATCATCGCGGCGAAATCCGCATCATGGGCCGCCCAGTCGTCCATGGTCCCCTTGGTGAGCTTGACCAGGTGCCAGCTCTCACCGCCGTCATCCGAGCGCCAGATGCCGGCGCCGTTCCAAGCACCGCCGCCGCCGGCCCAGAGCGTGCCGCTGGCCGGATCGCCGATGACATGATTGATCGGCCAGCCGTCGCAAAACGGGCCGCGCACGGCCCAGCCGCCGCGCTCGTCGTCGCCATCTACGAGAAAGGCGCCCTTCGTCGTGCCGATCAGGATTGTGATGCTGCCGCGTGCCATGAAACGCCCTCCCTGGCGCGACGCCTTGTGGCCTTTGGCAACGCCCTGCGCCACTCTTTTCGTAGGTTCAAAACCGTTAAAGCCTTGCTGCCGTCGGCTTGCATGGTACGTTGATATCAACGTATCGAAACGATAAACCCTGGTCAATGCATTTTGGATGGCGATGCGCGACGACCTGTCCCTGGCTGTAACCCACGAGGTGCGCGATCGGTGCTTGTGCCTGCACCTGCAACGGGCGGCGCGCGCGCTCGGCCGGCATTTCGACGAGGCGCTCAAGCCGGTAGGCTTGACCAATGGTCAGTACTCGCTGCTGGTCTCGCTGAACCGGCCGCAACCGCCAAAGATGCGCGACGTCGCCGGTCTGCTTGCCATGGATCGCACGACACTGACCGCCAATCTCAAACCGCTCGAGCGGCGCGGCCTGCTGGTGGTCGTACCGGACGAGACGGACAGGCGTGCCCGCCGGCTCAAGCTGACCGATGCCGGCCGCGATCTGCTGCGACGCGCCGTGCCGATCTGGCGGGCGACCCACGACCAGCTCGATCGGCTGGTCGAAAACCGCGCGAGCGACGGTCTGCGCTGCGATCTGCTGACACTCGCCTTCGGCCTCGATCGAACAGACGGCCAGCGGCGGCTGCGCTGACAGCGCTCAGGCTGAACGCCGCGGTTCATGGCAGCGACCGGCTAGCGCTGCGCCATGGCGCCCGGCGGCGAAACGGGAATTGTTGTCCGGGCCAAAGCTCCATAGGCTGTGGTTCAGAACGCGCACGCACTGGCCACCTGGCCATACGCGTTACCGGCCCAGGCCCATGCCGACGCGGTCCGGGCGGTGGCGCTGGCAGAGCGTCGTCGATGTCAAACAGGGTGGCGCCGAGGAGAGGCCGAAGCATGCGTCAGATCACCGAACCCGAACGCCAGATCGATGTGGTGCATGAAACCGATGTGATCGTTGTCGGTTCCGGCCCGGCGGGCTTGGCGGCGGCGCTGGCGGCCGCGCGCACCGGCGTCGACGTTACCCTGGTTGAGCGCTTTGGCTGTTTCGGCGGCAATATCACGGTGGTCGGCGTCGAGGGCTTTGCCTGGTATCGCCATGAGCAGACGGTCGAGGCCGGCGGCATCGGCCAGGAGTTCGAAGAGCGCGCCAAGGCGATGGGTGCGGCTGTGCCGGAGAGTCAGTCGCTCAGCTATGAGCTCGACAGCGAGGGCTTCAAGCTGGTTGCCGATCGCTTGGTCGAAGAAGCCGGCATTCACGCCATGCTGCACCGGCAGGTCGTCGCGCCGGTTCTGGACGGCAAGCGCGTGACCGGCATCGTCACCGAATCCAAGGCGGGGCGGGAGGCCATTCTCGGCAAGGTCGTGATCGATGCCACCGGCGATGCCGATGTCGCGCATCGCGCTGGCGCGCCGACCCACATGGCCGCACGCGAGCAGCTTATGGCCGCGTCGGTGATGTTCCATTTGGCCGGCGTCGATAAGCGGGCGTTCATCGAGGGCGTGCAGGCGGACCCGCAGACCTACAAGGACTGGGGCGGCGGCGAATGGCAGATCGAGACCTCCGGCAAGGAGGACGCCATGTATTCGCCGTTCATCAAAAGGCCGTTCGAACAGGCGATCCGCGACGGTTTGATCCCGGCGCAGCTCAACACCATCGCCGGCACCTGGGGCGCGGTGCACGACACCGGCGAACTGACCTACATGAACCTCATCCATCTGAGCGGCGTCGACGGTACCGACCCGGACAGCCTGACCCGCGGCGAGATCGAAGGCCGCCGCCAGGCCATGCTGGCGATCGAGGCCCTGCGCCGTTACATGCCCGGCTGCGAGGGCGTGCGGCTGAGAAATTTCGGCATGTCGATCGGCATTCGCGATACGCGCAAGATCGATGCGATCTACAATATGCGCGAACCGGATGTCCGCGAGCAGGGCCGATTCGAGGACAGCATAGGTATCTATCCGGAGTTCATCGACGGTTATGGCGTGCTCATCCTACCGACCACCGGCCGCTACATGCAGATCCCCTATCGGGCCCTGCTGCCCAAAGGTATTGACGGCCTGCTGGTCGCCGGACGCGCCATCGGCGGTGACCGGATCGCCCACGCCGCCACGCGCAACATGGCGTGTTGCACGGTGACCGGTCAGGGCGCCGGCATCGCCGCAGCCCAGGCGATCCGCAGCAACCGCCTGTTGGCCGAGGTCGCGATCGACGCCGTCCAGAGCGAGCTGGAGCGCCAGGGCGTGCGCCTTGCCTGAACGCACCTTGCCGACCAGACCCAGCCGCTGTGCGGCATCCGATTTGCACGAGAAAGAGGATGTTCTAGAAGCGACGCATACGTCACACTGAGCGGCGCTGTTCCCGTGCCGTGCGGTAACAGGTCGCCGGCCGAAAAACCGAGACAAAAACAGGGAGTCCTCCATGACCACGATCATCAAGCCGCCTTGTGGCGCCTCATCGCGTCGAACCGTCCTCGCCGGCGGTGCCGCCACGGTCAGTCTTGCTGCCAGCGGCCTTGGCCTGTCGCCCAAGCCGGCCCGCGCCCAGCAAGCGCGCGGCGGGGCCGTGCGGGTCGCCATTGGCCACGGCAGTACCAGCGACACGCTCGATCCGGCAGTCCTGGAAAACGGCTACATGCATGGCATGGCCTATGGCATCAACGGCTACCTGACCGGTTTCGGCAAGGATGGCAGCATCGAGCCGGAGCTGGCCGAAAGCTGGGAGGCCAGCCCGGACGCCAAGGAATGGCGCTTCAAGCTGCGCTCGGGCGTCACCTTCCACGATGGCAGTCCGGTCACCCCGGAAAACGTCGTCGCCTCGATCAACTACCACCGCGGCGAGGACTCCACCTCAGCGGCCAAGCCCCTGGTCGAGAGCATTACCGACATCACCGTCGACGGCGACACGATCGTGTTCGCGCTCGAGGCCGGCAATGCCGATTTCCCGGCGACCTTCACCGACTATCACCTGCCGATCCTGCCGCTCGGCGACAGCCGCGGCATCGACTGGCGCTCGGCGATCGGTTGCGGGCCCTATCGTCTGATCGAGTTCAACCCCGGCGTCAGCGCGCGGCTCGAGCGATTTCAGGACGATTGGAACAGCGAACGCGGCTTCTTCGATCAGATCGAGGCGCTGTGCATTGTTGACGTCAACGCGCGCACCACGGCGCTGATCTCCGGCGACGTGCATGCCATCGACAAGCTCGATCTCAAGACCATCGGCCTGCTCCAGCGCGATCCGGCGGTCAACATCCACTCGGTGGCCGGCTACCAGCATTTCACCTTCGCTATGGCCTGCAATCGCGATCCGTACACCGACGTCAATGTACGGCGCGCCTTGAAGCATGCCATCAACCGGCAGGAGCTGGTCGACAAGATCCTGTTCGGCTACGGCTCGATCGGCAATGATCATCCAATCGGCCAGGGCCAGCGCTTCTATAACGCCGATTTGCCGCAGACGACCTACGACCCGGACAAGGCGAAATTTTACCTGAAAGAAGCAGGGCTGGATTCGCTCAGCGTCGAGCTCGCCGCCGCCGATGCCGCCTTTGCCGGGGCTGTCGACGCGGCCGTGCTGTTCCAGAACTCGGCTGCGGCCGCCGGCATCGATCTCAAGGTCAAACGCACGCCCAACGACGGCTACTGGTCGGATGTCTGGATGACGCATCCCTTCTGTGCGGTCTATTGGGGCGGCCGCCCGGTCGAGGACGCCATGCTGACACTGGCCTACTCCTCAGGCGCGGCCTGGAACGACACCTTCTGGGAGAACGAGCGGTTCAACGAGTTGCTGGTTGCGGCACGCGCCGAGCTCGATGAGGCCAAGCGGCGCGAGATGTATTACGAGATGCAGGCGATCCTCAATGACGACGGCGGCACGATCATTCCGATGTTCGCCAACTACGTCTTCGCCACCGGCCCGGACATCGCCACGGGTGACGGCTTCTCGTCGCACTGGGACATGGATGGCTGGCGCTGGATGGAGCGCTGGTCGTTTGCCTGAGTGATCGCGCGGGGCCGCTGTGGCCCCGCACGACGGCGCGAACGAGCCCTCGGTCCGGAATTGGTCGGGGGCGTTTCTTCTGTTCGAGAGCGCGCCGGGCTGATCAGTCAGCGCGCGGATAGCGTGCGCGCCGCTCGACGTCGTTGAGGTCCATGTGGTTCCGCATGAAACGCTCGCTCGCCTTTTGCAGCGGCTGGTAGTCCCAGGGGAAATAGGCGCCGTTGCGCAGTGCCTCATACACAACCCAGCGGCGCGCCTGCCTCTGGCGCACCGCGGCATCGAAGCGTGCCAGATCCCAGCGGGCGTCGGCCGCCGCGCACAAAGCCGCCAGCGCCTCGCCATGGCCAGGATCGTCCGCCAGGTTGGTCAGCTCGTGCGGGTCCGTGTCGAGATCGAACAGCTGTTCCGGATCGAGCGCGCAACGGACGTATTTGTAGCGGCCATCGCGCAAGCCGACCAAGGGCGCATACGAGGCCTCGGCGGCGTACTCCATCGGCACCGGCCCGCGCTGCGCGCTGCCGGCGATGACCGGCAGCAGGCTGTGGCCGGCGGTCCAAGGCGCTATCTCGGCCATGCTCACACCGGCCAGAGCGCACAGTGTCGGGCAGACATCGATGGTCGAGACCGGCTGCTCGATCCGGCCCGGCGCCAGGCCGGGCGCCGCCAGCATCATCGGCACACGCGCCGAGCCCTCGTAAAAGGTCATCTTGAACCACAGGCCGCGCTCGCCGAGCATGTCGCCGTGGTCGGCAACGAACAGGATCACGGCGTCCTGGTCGGTCGCCTCGAGGACATCCAGGAATTGGCCGATTTTCTCGTCCAGGTAGGAGATGTTGGCGAAATAGGCGCGCCGCGAGCGGCGGATATCGTCGTCGGTGATGGCGTAGCTGCGCCAGTCATTGGCATCGAAGATCCGTTTGGCATGGGCATCCTGCTGATCATAAGGGATTGCGCCGACCTCCGGCAGCAGATGCGCGCAATCCGCGTACAGATCCCAGAACCTGCGCCTGGCCAGATAGGGATCGTGCGGATGGGTGAAGCTGATCGTCAGACACCACGGCCGGTCATCATGCCGGCGGGCGAAATCGTACAGCTTGCGCGTGGCGCAAAAGGCGACTTCGTCGTCATACTCCATTTGGTTGGAGATCTCGGCCACGCCGGCACCGGTGACCGAGCCCATATTGTGGTACCACCAATCGATCCGCTCGCCGGGCTTGCGGTAATCGGGTGTCCAGCCGAAATCCGCCGGATAGATGTCGGTGGTCAGCCGCTCTTCGAAGCCGTGCAGCTGGTCGGGGCCGACGAAATGCATCTTGCCGGACAGGCAGGTGCGATAGCCGGCGCGGCGCAGATGATGGGCGTAGGTCGGCAGATCAGAGGGGAACTCGGCGGCGTTGTCATAAACACCGGTAACCGATGGCAATTCGCCCGACATGAAGCTGGCGCGCGCCGGGGCGCACAGCGGCGAGGCGGTGTAACACCTGGCAAAGCGCACCGAGCGCTCGGCGAGCCGGCGCAGGTTCGGCACATGCAGCCAGTCGGCCGGACCGTCGGGAAACAGCGTGCCATTGAGCTGGTCGACCATCAAAATCAGGATGTTGGGGCGGTTTGTCATCGGGACGTGTCTTTGCGCGCCAGGGCGGCCGCCGTTAGGACCGCGTCGCGCCGAGGGTAATCCGCAGGCTTCCGGCAGGTCGAGGCCCGTTGTTGGGTGCCAGGCACTGCTTGGACGACAATCCTTGCAAATGACGGAAAGAAAGCCTACTTCTGCAGTGCAACGTTATCCCTCTTGATCCGCTGTTTCCGTTCGTGGCTGCAGGTCGTCGATCCAGAACTGACTGCGCCACAGCCGCCGCACGACGCGGGCGGCCGCAAACGATAGGAAACATCACGATGGCCAGCGGCAGCGTGAAGTGGTTCAACGCCAACAAGGGCTTTGGCTTCATCCAACCGGACACCGGCAAGAAGGACGTATTCGTCCACATCTCGGCCGTGGAACGGGCGGGACTGCAGGATCTTTCCGACGGTCAACGCCTTTCTTTCGACATCGAAGCCGGCCGTGACGGCCGCGAATCGGCGGTCAACCTGACCCTGGCCGGCTGAGCATGGCGCACAACCGGCGCGTCCGACGCGCTGGCAAGGCGTATCAAGCCGGGCGGTTTCGGCCCTCGCGGCGCATAGGGTGATCGGATCGGACGGGCTTGCGCAGCCCGCCTCCCGGTTGCCGGGAAGGCACCGCCTTTCAAAGGTGCAGACGGCGTGTGGGCGACGGTGCCCATGATCCGCCGAACCCCGTGACCGGCCTTCTGGCCCGAGGTCACGGCAATGAACGACTTCCTTCGGGTGGCGCGGGACTTTTTGCCCACGGCACAAGAGCCTGCCCGCAGGAAGCTGATGAACCGCACCGCCCGGGCCGCGCCCGAGGACCGGTGCATGCGCAAGGCCTGCAGCAAAAGGTCTGCCCGCCTGCGCTGAGACGGATAGTGCTTTGACAATCAATCAATTTTCGGAGTTCGGCTTGGCCGAACCGATCCTGCGCGCGATAACCGCGTGTGGCTACCAGACCCCGACGCCGATCCAGGCCCAGGCGATCCCGAGCCTTCTGCTGGGCCGTGATATCCTCGGCATCGCACAGACCGGCACCGGCAAGACCGCCGCCTTCGTGCTGCCGATCCTGGATCGCCTGACCCGGCAGACGGGCCAGAGCCGGGCGCCGCGCGCGCTGATCCTCGCGCCAACGCGTGAACTCGCCGTGCAGATCGGTGCCGATGTGCACACCTACGGCAAGCACACCGGGCTTCGGCACACGGTCGTCTTCGGCGGTGTCAAGGACCGGCCGCAGATCGCGGCGCTGGCCCGCGGCGTCGATGTCGTCATCGCGACGCCCGGCCGCCTGCTGGATCTGCTGCGTCAGCGCAAGGTCGATCTGCGGCGCATCGAGTGTTTCGTGCTCGACGAGGCCGATCGCATGCTCGACATGGGCTTCATCGACGACATTCGCACGCTGGTGGCCGATCTACCTGCGCAGCGCCAGTCGCTGATGTTCTCGGCGACCATGCGTGGCGAGCTGAGCAAGCTGGCCAACGGCCTGCTACAGGATCCGCTACGTGTCGAGGTCGCGCCGCAGGCAACCCCGATCGAGCGCATCGCGCAAAGCGTCCATCACGTCACCGCTGCCGACAAGCTGGCGAAACTGGCGGAACTGCTGGGCGATCAGGCGCTCAGTAAGGTGATTGTCTTCACCCGCACCAAGCACCGAGCGGACCGCGTTGCCGAGCACTTGGTGCGCCAGGGCATCGAGGCTGACGCGATGCACGGCAACAAGTCGCAGGCGGCGCGGCAACGGGCGCTCAAGGGCTTTCGCGTTGGCCGGACGCGCGTTCTCGTGGCAACCGACATCGCGGCGCGCGGTATCGACGTGGACGCCATCACCCATGTGATCAACTTCGAGTTGCCGCACGAGGCGGAGAGCTATGTGCATCGCATCGGGCGCACGGCCCGGGCGGGCGCATCTGGCACGGCGATCTCGCTGTGCGACCCGTCCGAACGCGGCTTCCTGGCAAGCATCGAACGGGCCACCGGTGTCCGTCTGACCCAGGTCGGTGCGCCGCCCGAGCCAGCCGCACCCGTCGGGAAGCCGGCCGGCAGGCAGTCCAGGCGGCCGTCGGCCAGACCGAACCCTGGCGCTGCGCCAGCCAAGCGCCGCCAGCCGCGCCAGCGCCGCCGCGCGGCCTAGCAAAGCGTAGCGGGCGGCTGCGCTCGTGAACGGCGGGCGAGGGGGACCGTCATCGCAACGGGCGCGCATGACATGGCAATGTGACGATCCAAGCGTGCGGTAGGTTTGGGATGTCACAAGAGGGAAGGCGACCGGGAAGTTGCGGTATGCCCTGCGATAGAGGCTGAGCGCTCGCCCCTAGCTAGGGCGTGCATTAGGGTGAGTTGCGGTGCCTACGCGTGGTGCGCGAAGACCGTGCTGCTGCCGTCCGGCATGACCAGCAGCGTGGCGTAGGGCTCGCGCTGGTCGCCCATCTCCATGCCCGGCGAGCCGATCGGCATGCCTGGAACACTCAGGCCAAGGCCGTTCGGTTTTTCGACGAGCAGGCGACGAATGTCATCGGCCGGCACATGCCCTTCGATCACATACCGGTCGACCCGTGCGGTGTGGCAGGAGCTGACCTCGGGCGTGAGGCCGGTTTGCGCCTTGATCGCCCAGAGGGCGTCCTGCTTGTTAATCGGTGTGGAATTTTGACCCCCTGAGTGGGGGGATCGGCGTCCAAAATTGACCCCCCTTTTTTGCGTGTCGAGAAGCCTACCCGTCCTGTGAGCTGGATGGGTGGGTGGGGGATGAAGGGCGTGGACACGATCGCCAGGGTTCGCCGGGCGTTCTTCGTCCGGGGCAAGACGATCAAGGAGATCTGCCGGGAGCTGCACGTGT
>JBHJHH010000105.1:0-4081 GCA_050331015.1 Geminicoccaceae bacterium | reverse complement strand
GCCTGCGGCATGGATGAGGAAGAGCGCGCCCGCAGCCAGGCCTCGGATCATATCCCGGTCTGGGCCGAGATCGACCCGCCACAGCGCCACGACTTCAAGCGCCAGGCAGCCTGAAGCGCAGGCTGAGCTAGCCATGCGCGGTTTTGTCGTGCACCTATCATATTCGGCGTTGATACTGTGTGCCAACCAAGACGGGAGGACGGCGCAATGATCCGCTTTGTTGGTGTGGTGCTGCTCGGGGCTGGCATGCTTGCCATGGGCGCGCAGGCGCAGATCGCGCCATCGCCGGAATCCATCTCCGGGCTTTACGCCGGCAAGGCCTATTCGCCCTATGCCCAGCGCAGCTTTCCCGATCAGGTGTTTTGGGGTGACACCCATTTGCATACCGGTCTGTCCATGGATGCCGGCCTGTTCGGCGCGCGGCTGAGACTGGACGAGGCCTATCGCTTCGCCCGCGGCGAGGAAGTGGTGTCCAATACCGGCCAGCCGGTGAAGCTGTCCCGGCCGCTCGATTGGCTGGTGATCACCGATCACTCCGACGGCATGGGCATGATCTTCGATCTGATCGATGGCGACCCGCTCGTTCTCGGTACCGCCAAAGGAAGGGAGTGGTATGACGGCCTGCAGGCCGGGGGGCAGGATGCCGTCAATGCCACGCTGGATCTGATCACCACGTTTTCCCAGGGCGACTTCCCGCCCGAACTGATCGAAGCCTATTCCCCGGGTGCCAAGAAATTCGGCGCGGTCTGGGATGACGTCATCGCCAGCGCCGAAACGTTCAACGAGCCCGGCCGCTTCACCACCTTGATCGGCTTTGAGTGGACCTCGCTGGTCATGGGCAACAACCTGCACCGCAACGTCATTTTCCGCGACGGCGCCGCCAAGGCCGGTATGGTTCAGCCCTATACCACCCAACCACCGCTCGGCAGCACCGACCCGCTCGATCTGTATGCCTGGCTGGAAACCTATGAGGCCACCACCGGCGGCACGGCGCTCGCCCTGGCGCACAACGGCAATCTGTCCAACGGCCTGATGTTTCCGGTCGATGCGCAATATACCGGCAAGGCGATCGATACCGAGTATGTCGAGAAACGCGCGCGTTGGGAGCCGCTCTATGAGATCACCCAGATCAAGGGCGATGGTGAAGCGCACCCGTTCCTGTCCCCGGATGACGCCTTTGCCGATTACGAGACCTGGGATGTCGGCAATCTCGACCTGTCCGAGGCCAAGACCGAGGACATGCTGCAATACGAGTATGCCCGCGCAGCGCTGAAGAATGGCCTGTTGCTCGAGGCTGAGCTCGGCACCAACCCCTACAAGTTCGGCCTGGCCGGCGCCACCGACAGCCACACGGCCCTGGCAACCGCCGATGACGACAACTTCTTCGGCAAGCATGCCGGCAGCGAGCCCTCGGCCGAGCGCGTCGAGCATCCGTTCAGCTCAACCGAAAACGGCACCCTCTTTGGCTGGCAGCAGGTCGCTTCCGGCTACACCGGGGTCTGGGCCGAGGAAAACACGCGCGAAGCGATCTTCGATGCCATGCAGCGCAAGGAGGTCTACGCCACCACCGGCCCGCGCATGATCGTGCGCCTGTTCGGCGGCTGGACGTTTACCGACGCCGATATCAACAGCCGCCAGCCGGCCTTTTTGGGCTATGAGAAAGGCGTGCCCATGGGTGGCGATCTGCGCAGCCCGAGCGGTGACGGCGCGCCGACCTTCATGGTCTACGCCCTGCGCGATCCGATCGGCGCCAATCTCGACCGTATCCAGATCGTCAAGGGCTGGCTCGATGCCGACGGCAACACCCAGGAGCAGGTCTACGACGTCGCCTGGTCGCAGGGCCGCGAGATCGACGCCGATGGCGTGCTCGAGCCGGTCGGCTATACGGTCGACATCGAAAACGCCAACTGGACCAACACCATCGGCGCTTCTGAACTGGCCACGGTGTGGACCGATCCTGACTTCGATCCGGACCAGCCAGCCTTCTACTATGCGCGCGTGCTGGAAATCCCGACGCCGCGCTGGATTGTCTATGACGCCTTCCGTCTGGGTGCCGAGTTGCCGGACGACGCCGTGACAACGGCTCAGGAACGCGCCTATACTAGCCCCATCTGGTATGCTCCGTCAGATAGCTGATCCCGTGCCACGTTCCGTTCGATCCCTGGTCCTGGCGGCGCTTCTTCTGGTAAGCGGCAGCGGCGCCGCGCTGGCCTGTGGCTCGGGCATGCTGATCAGCCTTCTGCTGCGCGCCTATCCGGTCGCCAAAGATGCGTTCATGGCCGAGGTCTACGCCGTGCGCGACGGGACGCTGCCACTCATTCGGCTGGACGACCCGGCCGAAAGCGGCGTCAGCTACCATGCCCAGCGCATGGAGCGGGCGAC
Source organism: Geminicoccaceae bacterium (assembly GCA_050331015.1). Lineage (GTDB taxonomy): Bacteria > Pseudomonadota > Alphaproteobacteria > Geminicoccales > Geminicoccaceae > JBHJHH01. The sequence goes on along the minus strand of JBHJHH010000105.1, from coordinate 1,699 downwards.
CGAGGCCCTGCTCGCTCTGGACGAACGGCTCGATGACGCGATCGACGGCCGGCCGAACCTGGACAGTTTTGTCGTGTTCTTCGTGGCCGAACCGATGTGGAGCCGGGTCGAGCTCACCGAACAAGGGGCCTTCTTGCAGATCGGCGATGTCAAGCGCGCCGATGACGAGCCGACCTTGCACATATCGGCGCGCATCCTCGAGCTGATGGCGGCCGGTCAACTCGATTTTCAGCAAGCCAAGATTGCCGGCTATGTTGCGCTGGAGGGCGGCCCAGCGCAGATCGACGTGATTGATGACCTGCTCGATGCCGCCTATCCGCCGTTGGTCACCAGCTTGAACTGAGACCGTTGCCCGTGTCATCCGCCACTTCTGAACAGGCGCGGCCGTTCTGGCGCGTGCTCGCAAGCGAGCCGCTCGTGCATTTTCTAGCGCTGGGCGCCTTGGTCTTTGCCCTACAGGGCTGGTTCGGCGAGGCGCCGCCATCGAAAGCGCAGCTCACCATCGGCCCCGGCGAGATCGCCAATATCAGCGCCCTTTTTGAGCGTACCTGGGGCCGGCCGCCAAGCGAGACCGAGCTGTCGAACCTGATCGACGCCCGTGTGCGCGAAGAGGTGCTGTATCGCGAAGCGCTCGCCATGGGCCTCGACGACAATGACACCATCGTGCGCCGGCGCCTGGTGCAAAAGCTGGAATTCCTGAGCGATGATCTGGCGGCACGCATCGAGCCGGATGATGCGGCCCTGCAGGCCTTTCTCGAGGCCGATCCCGAGCGGTTTCGCCGCGACGGCGCGCTCAGCTTCGCCCATGTCTTCCTCGACCCGACCCGGCATCGAGACGACATCGACACGGTTTTAGCCGAGCTGAGCGCCAAGCTCGAAGCCGGCGCACCGCCGCAGACCGTCGGCGATCGCCTCGATCTGCCGACGACGCTGGACGGCGTGCCCTATCAGCGGGTGGCAAGCAGTTTCGGCCGTGGCTTCGCCCAAGTGGTCGCAACCCTGCCTCCGGGCGCCTGGCAGGGACCGGTGCCCTCGGCCTACGGCCTGCATCTGGTCCGCCTCGACAGGCTGGAGCCTGGCGGCGTGCCGCCGCTGGCCGAGATCCGCGAGCAGGTGTTGAACGAATGGCGATCGGACCAGCGCCAGCAGGCCGCCGATGCCTTGTACGAAGCACTGGCCAGCAAATACGCCATCGAGATCGTGCGCGCGCCATGATCGGCCGCCCTGCCCTGATCATCGCACTCATCCTGATCGCCCTTGTCGTGCCGGCCTCGGCGCATGAAGTCCGCCCGGCCTATCTCGAGCTCCGTGAGACCGAGCCTGCACGCTTCGAGGTGTTCTGGAAGCAGCCGCTGCTCGGCACGCGGACATCGGCGCTCGAGCCGGTACTGCCGATGCACTGCCAGGAGATCAGCCCGGCGATCCTCGTCAGCGAGCCGGCCGCCGAAGCGAGCCGCTGGCGCGTGCAGTGTCCGGGCGGTCTCGAGGGCGGTACGATTCGGATTGCCGGGCTCGAGCGGACCAACGCCGACACGCTGATCCGCCTGCTCAATCTTGATGGCAGCGGCCAGACCCTTCGGGTCAGTCAGTCAGCCCCGAGCGTGGTCATTCCCATGACGCCAAGCCCACTGGACGTGGCGCTGTCCTACACAAGGCTGGGTTTCGAGCACATTCTCGAAGGCCTCGATCACCTGCTGTT
>JBHJHH010000104.1:0-7238 GCA_050331015.1 Geminicoccaceae bacterium | reverse complement strand
CACCGGCCAGGCGGTGCGCGCGCATCACGGCGACGATACCTCCTGGCATCCGGCGGCCGCGCCCGATGCCGTGCTCTATGCCAGCACGACCGCGGACATCGCCGCTGCTCTGAAGCTGTGCAGCGCGTATGATCTGCCGGTCGTGCCCTATGGCGTCGGCAGCTCGATCGAAGGCCAGATCCAGGCGCTGCACGGCGGTCTGTGCATCGATCTCTCGGGGATGACCAGAGTGCTCGAGGTCAACGCCGAAGATCTCGATTGCCGGGTCGTAGCCGGCGTGACCCGCAAGGCCCTGGATCGCCATCTGCGCGACACCGGCCTGTTCTTCCCGATCGATCCCGGCGCCGATGCCAGCCTGGGCGGCATGGCGGCCACGCGCGCCTCGGGCACCAATGCCGTGCGCTACGGCACCATGCGCGACAACGTGCTCGGCCTCACCGTCGTGCTCGCCAGTGGCGAGGTCATCCGGACCGGCACGCGGGCGCCCAAATCCAGCGCCGGCAACGACCAGACCCGGTTGTTTGTCGGCTCGGAAGGCACGCTCGGCGTGATCACCGAGGTTCAGCTACGCCTTTACGGCCGGCCGGAAGCGATCGTCAGCGCCGTCTGCCCGTTTCCGAGCGTCGAGGCGGCGGTCGACAGCGTGATCACGACCATCCAGAGCGACATCCCGATCGCGCGCATCGAGCTGCTCGACGAGCTGTTCATGGACGCGGTCATCCGCTTTTCCGGGCTCGAGGGCTTCCAGGCGGTGCCGACGCTGTTTTTGGAGTTCCATGGCAGCCAGGCGGGCGCCGCGGCCCAGGCCGCCCAGGTCCGGGCGATCGCCGAGGACCATGGCGGCGGGCCGTTTCGCGATGCCAGCGCCGCCGAAGCGCGCCGCACGCTCTGGCAGGCGCGCCATGATGCGCTCTGGGCCGGCCTGGCCCTGAAGCCGGGGGCGCGCGCGATCACCACCGATGTCTGCGTGCCGATCTCCAAGCTGGCGCCGTGCATTGCCGAGACCAAGCGCGACTTGGCCGAGAGCCGCTTGCTGGCACCGCTGCTCGGCCATGTCGGCGACGGCAATTTCCACACGGTGATCCTGACCGACCCCGATGACGATGACGCGCTGGCACGCGCCAAGGCGGCGGCCGGGCGCATGATCGAACGCGCGCTGGCGTTCGGCGGCACCTGCAGCGGTGAGCACGGCGTCGGCCAGGGCAAGCTCGCCTATATGGCGCATGAGCATGGCGCCGCGCTGGCGGTCATGCGCAGCGTGAAGCGGGCGATCGATCCGAAAGGCCTGCTCAATCCCGGCAAGGTCCTGCCGCCGGCATGACGTATCTGCGAGCGGTCCGCAATCCGCGCGCATGGCGTGAGCACCCGGGTGCGCGACAGGCTATTGCAGCGCAACGCTCACCTCTCGATTGAGAACTTGCACAGTCTTTCACAAGTAAAGCGAACATGTCATTCTGTCGCGCGCCGAAATCATAACCACGTATGCAAAAATGCGCCAAGGCGCTGCGCTTCGTCGACAAGACCCGGTCCGCTCCCCTTGAGTTGTGCACAGCAAATGTTGCAGAAACATCGAAGAACGGGAGGGAACCGTGAACGGAACGAGCCTCGGAACTTGCTTGCGCGTGCGCGTTGCCAGGTTAGCCACGGTGGTCATACTTGCAGCACCCGTCGCCGTGGCAAGCAGCCTGTCAACCTTTGCGCAATCCCCGGAAGGCGACGGTCTGGGTGCGTTGCGCGCGCGCCTTGACCAGCCTGACCTGCTGGCTGCCTGCGGTAACACCGCTGACGAGGCGGCCGCGGCGGCCCTCGAGGACGCCTGCATCGCGCTGGAAACCGCGCAGGCGGAGCTGCGCGCGATCATTCTGGATCTGCAGCGCCAAGTCGCCGAGTTGGACCAGCGCGAAAGCGCCACGGCCACGGCCGAAGCGGCAATCAACACACAGTTGAGCGAGTTGGTCGCCCGGAGGAGGGCGCTGGAAGACGATCGGGCGGCGCTGGAAGAGGAGCGCCGCGCCCTGGACGCGCGCACCGCGGCGCTGGCCGAGGCCGAGGCGGCCGCCAAGGCGAGCCTGCAGACGGCGACCACGGCCGCCCTGCCGGACGAGACGCCGGCCGCCGACGCGGAGATCGATCCGTCCGCCACGGCGGTGCCACCGGAGACGCCGCAAAGCCTGCGCGCGCTGATCGATCTGAGCGAGAGCCCGTTGGTGGTAACGCCGTCGTCCCGCGGCACGGCCACGAGCGAAGCGCTCGAGCATTTCCGCACCGGCCTCGAGGCCCTGGACAACAACGACCTCGAGGGCGCCATCACGGCGTTTCGCGCCGCCGCCAAACGCGGTCACGGGCTGAGCGCCTGGCGGATCGGCACGCTGCTCGATCCGACCAAGGACGACGCCGCGTCACATGGCCAACTGCTCGACGAACCCCTCAATGCCCTGCGCTGGTACCGCATCGCCGAGCGCCAGAATGTCGCTGCAGCACCGCGCGATGCCCGCGCGCTCAAGGCCTGGGCGCGTCAAGCCGCCGCCAATGGCCAGACCCAGGCGGCCAACATGCTCCAGGTCGCCGAGGCCGAAGGTCTGTGATCGCGTCACCCCAATGCACCGACGCCACCGATGTCCAAACGGGAATGGGAACATGAGAGTTATCGCGCTGTTGGTAGTCACCCTCGCCCTGCTCGCGGCCCCTGCTGGCAAGAGCCAGGCCGATGTCGCCTATGTCGTGCAGCCGGGCGATTCGCTCTCGGCCATCGCGCAGCGCTTCCTGGGCGACGAATCGCGCTGGCCGGAGCTGCTCGCGGCCAATCGGGCCGTGGTGCGCGAGAACAACTATCTGATCACCGTCGGCCAGACGCTGACCATTCCCGGCATCAACCCGGAGGATGTCGACCTGCCCCCGGTCGCCGCCGTACCGCCGGCGCAGGCGCAGACCGGAGCGGATGGCACGGTGCAGCTCGCGCCGCTCGGCTTCGGCCAGATCGAGCTGGTCACCGGCAATGACTACGCGCCGTTTACCGACGAACAGCTCGACAGTGGCGGCATGCTCGCCGAGGTGGTTACCCGGGCCTTCGAGATGATGGACGAAAAGCCGATCGTCGAGTTTCTCGGCTGGGACCCCGCCTATCGCTTGACCGAGCGCGGCAAGTTCCACGGTACGTTCCCCTGGTACCACAACGATGAACGCGCGCGCAGCTTCTACTACTCAGAGCCGCTGTTCGACGTGCTCATCCTGGCCTTTACCATGAAAGATGCCGGCATCACCTACAGCGGCGCCGAGGAGGACCTGGTCGGCCTGCGCCTGTGCCGCCCGGACGGCTATTTCACCCACGATCTCGACCAGCTCATCGCCGACAACGTGATTACGCTGAGCCAGCCCGAGCGCGTCGTCGAGTGCTTCCAGATGCTGCGCGACGGCCAGATCGATCTGGTCACGATCAACGAATTCACCGGCATGGCCGAGATCACCCGTCAGGGCTGGACCGACGAGATCTCCGCCCACGAGCAGGCCATGGCCGTGCAGAGCCTGCACATGATCTTTCCCAAGGCGACGCGCACTGGCCGGACGCTGACCTACCGCTTCAACGAAGCCCTCGCAGCGCTCGATGAAAGCGGCGAGCTGAACGAGATCATCCAGCGCCACATCCAGGCCTATTACGACTCCCTGGAGGCCGAAGCCGGCTGAGCACGGCGCACGGACGGCCGGGCGGTGCACTGCAGCTAAGCGGTTGCGCTGGCCCGGCACTCATGCTTACCACGAGGCCCGTTCGCCGCGATCGAAAGCTGGAGCCCGTGTCATCCGCCATCGCTGATCCTGGTCTCGTCCGTCTCGGCCTGCCCAAGGGGCGCATGCAGGACAATGTCATGCAGCTCCTGCGCGATGCCGGCATCCGCTTGACCCTCGGCCGGCGCGGTTACCGCCCGACCCTGTCGCTCGAGGGCTTCGACACCAAGGTGCTCAAGCCGCAAAACATCGTCGAAATGCTCCATGTCGGCTCGCGCGATGTCGGCTTCGCCGGTGCTGACTGGGTGCAGGAGCTCGCCGCCGAGCTGATCGAGGTGCTCGATACCGGCATGGACCCGGTCAGCATCGTCCTGGCCGCGTTTCCGGATTTCGCACCGGGCGGTCGCTATCCGGCGCAGTTCACGGCCGCCACTGAATACCGCCAGATCACCCAGCGCTGGCTGACCGAGCGCGGCCTGAACGGCACGGTCGTGCGCGCTTACGGCGCCACCGAGGTGTTCCCGCCGGAAGATGCCGATTGCATCGTCGACAACACCGCCACCGGCGAGACCCTGCGTGCCAACGGCCTGCTCATCCTCGATACGCTGATGCGCAGCTCGACGCGGCTGTATGCCCACCCGCGTGCAATGGACAATCCCGTCAAGCGCGAGCGCATCGAGACCCTGGCCCTGTTGCTGCGCTCGGTGGTCGATGCCCGCGCCAAGGTCATGCTCGAGGTCAATGTCCCGGCGGAACGGCTCGATGCCGTGGTCGCGGTCGTACCCTCCATGCGCCACCCGACCATCTCACCGCTGCACGGCGAGGACGCCTTCGCCATCAAGGCCGCCGTGCCGCGCGCCGAACTGCCCAAGGTCATCCCGGCGATCAAGGCCGCCGGCGGCAGCGATATCGTCATTTCCGCCCTTGCCCAGATCGTGCCATGAGCGACTACCAACAGGCCCCGCGCCAGGCCAGCGTCAGCCGGCGCACCAAGGAAACCGACATCCAGCTCACGCTGGCGCTCGACGGCGCGGGCGATGGCGAGATCCGCACCGGCCTGGGCTTTCTCGATCACATGCTGGGCGCGCTCGCCAAGCATGGCCGCTTCGATCTCGATCTGGTGTGTGAGGGCGATGTCTGGATCGACGACCACCACACCTGCGAGGACTGCGCCCTGCTGCTCGGCCAGGCCTTCGATCAGGCGCTCGGCAATCGCGCCGGCATCGCGCGCTTCGGCTACGCCTACGCGCCGCTGGACGAGGCCCTGGCACGCGCCGTGGTGGATTTCTCCGGCCGGCCCTATGCAAACGTCGATCTCGGTCTGACGCGCGATCTGATCGGCGAGGTCGCCTGCGAAAACCTGGTGCATGTGTTCGTCTCGCTGGCGATGACCGGGCGCCTGACATTGCATGTCGATGTCTTGCGCGGCGACAACGACCATCACCGCGCCGAGGCCGCTTTCAAGGCCGTGGCGCTGGCCTTGCGCATGGCGTGTGCGCCAACCGACAGCGATGCGGTGCCGAGCACCAAAGGCGTGCTGTGAACGGCGTGGTCGTCGTGCCCACGGGCACGGCCAATCTGGCGTCGGTTCTGGCCGCCTTCCGCCGGCTGGACGCGCCCGCCGTGCTGGCCGAACGGGCCGAGCAGATCGAAGCCGCCAGCCATGTCGTCCTGCCCGGGGTCGGCACCTTCGGCGCGGCCATGGCTGAGATCGACGCGCGCGGCTTCGCCGGGTCGTTGCGCGCCCGCCTGGCCGCCGACCGGCCGACCTTGGGCTTTTGCGTCGGCCTGCAGATCATGTTCGAGACCAGCGAGGAGAGCCCGGGCGCAACCGGCCTCGGCGCGCTGGCCGGACAAATCCGCCGCTTTCCGGACACGGTGCGCGTGCCACAATTCGGCTGGAATCACATCGAACCCGAGGCGACCTGCCGCTTTCTCCAGCCCGGCTACGCCTATTTCGCCAACAGCTACCACGCCGACGATGCACCAGGCTGCGCCCAGGCCTTGGCCGAGCATGGCGGCCGCTTCCTCGCGGCCTTCGAGCGCGGCGGCATCCTGGGCTGCCAGTTTCACCCGGAGCTGTCCGGCCCGTTCGGCCAGGCGCTGATCGGGCGCTGGCTGGCCGAGGCGTGAGGTAGCCGTAGCGGCCATGTTGACCAAACGCATCATCCCCTGCCTCGATGTCTCGCATGGGCGCGTCGTTAAAGGCGTGCGTTTTCAAGGTCTTAGAGACGCCGGTGCCCCGGCCGAGCGGGCCGCTGCCTATGAGGCCCAGGGGGCTGACGAGATCGTCATTCTGGATGTCTCGGCGACGCCGGAAGCGCGCGGCAACCAGGCGGAAACCGTCGCTGCGGTGCGCGCCGCCCTGTCGATCCCGCTCACCGTCGGCGGCGGCATCCGCACCATCGACGATGCGCAGACCCTGCTCGAAGCCGGCGCCGACAAGGTCTCGATCAACACCGCCGCCCTGTTCCGCCCGGCGCTGGTGGCGGAAATCGCCGCGCGTTTCGGCGCCCAATGCACCGTGGTGGCAATCGATGCCGCCTGGCGCGACGGCCGCTTCGAATGCTTGAGCAAAGGCGGCCGCGAGGGCACCGGCATCGAGGCGATCGGCTGGGCGCAAAGCGCACAAAACCAAGGCGCCGGCGAAATCCTGCTGACCTCCTGGGATCGCGACGGCACGCGCGAGGGCTATGACCTGCGTCTGACCGAGGCGGTCGCCCGGGCCGTGCACGTGCCGGTGATCGCCTCTGGCGGGGCGGATTCACCGGCGCATATGGCCGAGGCCTTCAAAAGCGGCGCCGATGCCGTGCTGGCGGCGTCCATCTTTCACGACGGCGACATGACCGTCGCCGAGGTCAAGGCAGAACTGGCCAAATGCGGCATTGCCGTGCGTCAGCTCTGATGCTTGCGGCCGCCCGGCCGCGATGGCGCAACCACGCAAGTCGCAAGTCGTCCCTTTGCACGCCGTCGTGCCGGGATTGCGCACCCCTTTGCTGCGCAAATGCCTCATGTGCTGACCAAACACCGCAGCCGGTGACTGAATGCCCCAGCTGGTGATTTTTCACCGCAGTTGGTGATTTTTCTCCTCAGTCGGTGATTTTCCACTACAGGTGCGGCGCGAACACGCGGCTTTCAACGCGCCGTCACACGACAGCCGCGCGCACCGCCAAGCCGCAGCTGTCCACAGCGCAAGGCGGCCCAGCTCGCAGCGCAATCAGGACGATGGCAAACCTGCCCATACCACGTGCACCTTCGCGTCGACCGGCGCGCCGCCAACCGCCGCCGGGCGCAGCGGTGCGGCGACGAATGTCCTCGCGCACCTGGCGGCTTTTGGCCTAAGCCCCAGCTTGGTCCGCGTTGCGCGCAGATATCGGTTAAGAAAAGCTGAAGCCATGCTGATTCCCTCGATCGATCTTCAAGCCGGCCATGCCGTGCAACTCATCGGCGGCGCCGAACTGGCCATCGATGCCGGCGATCCGCGGCCGATCGCCGGGCGCTTCGGCCGGCTTGGCGAG
>JBHJHH010000103.1:2500-26072 GCA_050331015.1 Geminicoccaceae bacterium | reverse complement strand
CCGCGCTTGCAGAAGGGGGTGCGCGCTCACGTTCGCACTCCGATCAGACCAGTTCGTCGCTAACGACGCGTGCGCTGGTCAGCACATCGATCCGGGCGGCGCCGGCCTTGCGCAAGACGCGCGCGCAGGCATTCGCCGTCGCGCCGGTCGTGTAGACATCGTCGATCAGCACGACATGGGCGTCCGCCATGGCCTGACGCGCCTGGGTGGTCAGCGCGAACACATTGGCGGTCACATTGGTCTGCCGTTGGCGTGCGGTGAGTGTCTGCTGCGATGCTGTGGACCGGGTCTTGTCGAAGCCGTCGGGCAGCCAGGGGACACCGGTGAGCCGGCTGAGTTCTCTGGCGAGCAGGCTGGATTGATTGAATCCCCGCTTGGCCAGCCGCCAGAAATGCAGCGGTACCGGCACGATCAGGGAAGCTTCGGCCAGAAGTTCGTCACCCGCGCGCAGCATCCAAGGCACGAAAGCACGCGCACACTCCAACCGTTCGCCATGCTTGTAGGCGAGGATCAGTGACCGCGCATGGTCATCATAGACCACGCCGGCGCGCGCATGATCGAACGCGGGCGCCAGTTCGGCGCAGACCGGGCACAAGGCATCCTGCGCCGCGCTTGACCCCAAAGGCCGGCCGCAGCAGCGGCACACCGGCGGTTCGATGAAGCGGATGCCTTGCCAGCATGTCGGGCACAGAGCGCCGCCGGCCTGCACCAGCGTGCGGCAGCCGACACAGCGCGGCGGCAGGACGAGATCGACGACGATGGCCGATGCATGGCGCAGGGCGCGGGCAGGCGCTAGAGGGTCATCCAGGAACATGCCTTATAGTTGAAAAAGGCACGCTATAATCAATGCGTATCTTCAGCAGTCGGTTCGGTTTCGCTGGCAATCCAGGCCAGAAAAGGCGGATGGCCGCCGACCATGGGCAAGGCCACGACGCAAGGACAGGCGTAGCCGTGTGTGTCCACAACGCGCGCGCTCAGCCTGTCGACCAGATGCGCCTGGGTCTTGGCAAGTAAGGCAACCTCGGGATCCGTCTGAATGGCGTCGTCCCAACGGTAGATTGAGGTCATCTCGCCGAGAATATTCACACAAGCGGCCAAGCGCTGTTCGACCAGGTCCTGACCAATGCGCAGCGCACTTTCTCGGTCGCCGGCCGTGATGTAACACAAGACTGTGTTGTGCTGTGTTCGATCTGTCATTGCTTCTCCACGACTTCTCGGACGCGTGTGCGAAGCGCCGGCAGGACCTCACGCTCGAACCAAGGGTTCTGCTTGAGCCAGCCATTCACCCGCCAACTGGGATGCGGCAGCGGCCAGACGTTCGTCGGCGCCGATCGCCAGGCGGCCACGGCGGTACGCACGCTGCCCGGCCACGCGTTGCCCAGATGATGGCGCAAAGCGTACTGTCCGACCAGCAAGGTGAGTTGCACGTTCGGCAGCGCTTCGATCACGCGTAGCTGCCAAAGCGGCGCGCATTCCGGTCGTGGCGGCAGGTCGGCGCCATTGGTCGCACGTCCTGGGTAGCACAAGCCCATCGGCAGAAACGCGAACACGCGCTCATCATAGAACTCGTCACGCGTGACCGCCAGCCAGCTGCGCAGGCGATCGCCGCTTGGGTCGTCGAATGGCAGCCCGCTTTGGTGCACGCGCGTGCCGGGTGCTTGGCCGATGACCAGAATGCGCGCGCTGACGCGTGCGCGGACGACCGGGCGCGGCGGGTGCGCGAGCTTTGCAGCGCAGTGCCGACAGGCGCGCGCTTCGCGCAGGACGTCTTCAAGATGTTGTGCTGATGTCGACAATTCGCGCAAAAATGCTTGCTGGTGTGATCTCAACTGTGGATTAAGCCACCCGGTTTGCTTATGCGAGGACGGGTGTGCGTTCCTGGAGATTGTGAGTCGTTCGCTGCCGGTTCCATCAAGGCTTAATGAATCTTTTACCCGATTAGACGATGCTCTGAGGCGGGTCTGAGCCAGACGCGGCGCTGGCCGGCTCTCGCATGATAAAGGATATGTTGACGTGAATGCCTGTGACGACGGTGACGCCCAATCAGCCCGTAAAGTTCTGATTATCGTTGAAAATCTGCCTGTGCCGTTCGATCGCCGCGTGTGGCATGAAGCGACAACGCTGCGCGAAGCCGGTTACCAGGTCAGCGTCATCTGCCCGGTGCGGGACGATTGCCCGGAACGCGAAGTCGTCATCGATGGCATTCATATCTATCGCCATCCGCTGCCCTTCGAAGCGCGCGGCGCGCTCGGCTATCTGCTCGAATATTCCGTGGCACTGTTTTGGGAATTTGTCCTGAGCCTCAAAGTCCTGCGTCGGCACGGTTTCGATGTTATCCACGCCTGCAATCCGCCCGACCTGATCTTCATTGTCGGCGGCTTCTACAAGCTGTTTTTTGGTAAGCAGTTCGTCTTTGACCATCACGACATCAATCCGGAACTCTATTACAGCAAGTTCAAGCGCAAGGACATGTTCTACAAGGTGTTGTGCTGGTGCGAGCGGATGACGTTCCGTTTGGCAGACATCAGTATTGCCACCAATGAATCGTACAAAGAAATCGCCATCGAGCGTGGCGGCATGGCGGACGACAGCGTTTTTGTTGTGCGCTCGGGCCCGAAGGTCGAACGCATGCGCATCCAGCCAGCGGTACCGGAGCTCAAGCGCGGCAAGCGCTATCTGGTCGGTTATGTGGGCGTCATCGGTGCGCAGGAGGGCATCGATTACTTACTGGACGCCGTCGATTACATCGTGCGGACAAAGAACCGCCATGATGTGCATTTCGGCCTTGTCGGTGGCGGTCCTGAACTCGAGCGTCTGAAAGACACCTGTCGCGAGCGCGGTCTTGATGACTATGTCACCTTCACCGGCCGGGCATCGGACGAAGACCTGCTGGCCATGCTGAACGCGGCCGATGTCTGCGTCAATCCGGACGAGTTCAACGAGATGAATGACAAGTCGACCATGAACAAGGTCATGGAATACATGGCTCTGGCCAAGCCGATCGTGCAGTTCGACGTGCGCGAGGGGCGCTTCTCGGCGCAGGAGGCTTCCTTGTATGCCAAGCCAAACGATTCCGTCGATCTCGCCGAGAAGATCCTCGGTCTGCTCGATGATCCGCAAAAGCGCGCCGAGATGGGCGCCTTTGGCCGCAAGCGCCTGCTCGATGTGCTGGCATGGCCGCATGAAGCGCCGAAACTGCTCGCTGCCTACGACCATATGTACGGTCTCAAAGCGGCCGACGTCAGCGCAAAACTCGCCGAGTCGCGCAGCTAGCGGTTTCGCTGTGGCATGCGCGGCCTCGCGGCGATGCCTCCGACGCGGGTCACAGGTGCACAATCGTTGAACCGCGCCTGTTAACGTCAGGATCTAGGCGTCCGGCTCGGGTAGCCACGGAATGACGGCGATTTCGATGCCTTCGTCGCGCAAGGCTTCGGCCTCTTTCGCGGAGGCCTCGCCATAGATGTCGCACTTGTCGCGCTCGCCATAGTGGATCTTGCGCGCCTCTTCGGCGAAGGCAGGACCGACATGCTCGTAGTGCTGCACGATGTGCCGTTGCATCGCGCGCAGCGTCTGTAGCATGGCGGCGAGCTTGGGCTCGACCGGCGTCGCTGTGCGTGCGCTAGGCGCAGCCTGGTTGCTTTCCGCCGATGTCGGGGTGCGGTGCGTTGCGGGAACAGGCGCGGTGTTGCTCTCGGCCCCAGCTTGCTCTGGCACTGCGGCCCGGGTGCGCACGGTAGGCGCCATGAGGGCCTTACGAACCTCGCTCGTGCCGCAGTAGGGGCACGCGATCTCGCCTGTCCGGCACTGGTTGTCAAAGCTGTCGCTGTTCTTGAACCAGGCTTCAAAGCGATGCCCTTCGGTACAGCGAAGATCAAACAAGATCATCAAGCGTCCGCCTCGGAGGAGATGGCAGTGTGCGGCACGCCGGCGGCGACGATATAGTTGATGTCAACATCGTTCGATAGAGAGAATTCTTGTTTCGCCACGTCGTAAACCATGCCGCGCAAGGCTTCGATCTGGCAACCCTGACGCCGCAACGTGCGCGCCAGTTCCGCCGGTTTGATGAAGCGGCGCCAGCTGTGCGTACCGCGCGGTAACCAGCCAAGCACGTATTCCGCACCGACAATGGCCTTGGTAAACGAGGCCCGCGTGCGGTTCAGGGTCGACAGGATGACCAGCCCGCCCGGCTCCAGACGTGCGACGAGGGCAGCGATGAAGCGATCGACATGGTTGACATGCTCGATGACCTCGAGGGCAGTGATCAGGTCAAAGCGTTCATCTCTTGGCAGCCGCTCCAGCGTGGTCGCGCGGTAGTCGATGTCCAGGGCGCTGGCTTTTGCATGTTCGCTGGCTGCGGTGATGACATCCTCGGCCGGATCGATGCCGGTGACCGTGCCGCCCATGCGCGCGAGCGGTTCGCTGAGCAGGCCCGCACCGCAGCCGACATCGAGGACGCGCAGGCCGTTCAAAGGGCGAAGCTGCTCGGCATCGCGGGCAAAATGGCGGCAGGTGCAATCGCGGATGAAGCTCAGCCGCACCGGATTCATGGCGTGTAGGGGCGCCATCGGGCCGTCTTCCGACCACCAGTGATCGGCCAGCCTGGCAAATCGGCTGACTTCTTGCGCATCAAGCGTTTCGGGTGATGGGCTGGGCTGGACCATTGTCGGTTTTCTACTAACCTGCGGGCGGTTGTCGGGCTCGTGCATCCTGTACAATGGGTGAGCCTGCAGGGGTTTCCAAGGCGAATATGCGCCGTTGCCGGCGCACGCCGCTTGTCGTTCGGATAGCTGTAGTGGCCATACTGGTGCAAAAATTCGGCGGGACATCCGTCGCCGACCTTGAGCGCATCCGCCATGTGGCGGGTACCGTTAAGCGCGCCGTCGACGAGGGCTACAAGGTTGCCGTGGTCGTCTCGGCCATGGCCGGCAAGACCAACGAGCTGGTCGGCTGGGTCGATGCCCTGACCGAAGGTGGCGCCGGCGATGCCTGCGAATACGATGCCGTGGTTGCCTCAGGTGAGCAGGTCACCAGCGGCCTGCTGGCGCTGGCCCTGCAGGCGGTCGGCGTGCCGGCCCGGTCCTATCAGGGCTGGCAGATCCCGGTGCGCACCGATGAGGCCTACAGCAAGGCGCGCATCGTCGACATCGCCACCGATCGCCTGCACGCCGCTTTACAAGCCGGCAGCGTCGCCGTCGTCGCCGGCTTCCAGGGCATGTGCGAGCACGGTCGGATCACCACGCTCGGCCGCGGCGGTTCAGATACCAGCGCCGTGGCCTTGGCGGCAGCGCTCGGCGCAGAACGCTGCGACATCTTCACCGATGTCGATGGCGTCTACACCACCGATCCGCGCATCGTGGCGCGCGCGCGCAAGATGCAGCGCGTCACTTACGAAGAAATGCTCGAGATGGCCTCGCTCGGTGCCAAGGTGCTGCAGACGCGTTCGGTCGCCATGGCCATGCAGCATCGGGTGCGCCTGCAGGTGCTCTCCAGCTTCGAGAACAAGCCTGGTACCTTGGTCGTCGATGAGGACGAAATCGTGGAACAACAAGTCGTCAGTGGTGTCGCCTATTCGCGCGCCGAAGCGAAAATCACCGTCTCTCGTGTGCCGGATCGACCGGGCATTGCGGCTGCGATCTTCGGGCCGCTGGCTGACGCCAATATCAATGTCGACATGATCGTGCAGAACGTCTCCCAAGACGGCAGCACGGCCAACTTGACCTTTACCGTACCAAAGCGTGACGTCGCCCAGGCGGTCGAGGTGATCACAGCGCACAACAGCGATATCGGCGCCGGCTCGATCACCTTTGACGCCGCTGTCGTCAAGATTTCCGTGATCGGTGTCGGCATGCGCTCACATGCCGGCGTGGCACACACGATGTTCCAGACACTCGCCGATCGCAACATCAACATCCTCGCGATCACGACCTCGGAAATTAAAGTCAGCGTGCTCATTCACGAGGAGTACACGGAACTGGCGCTACGGGCGTTGCATACGGCCTACGACCTCGATGCAGCCTGAAGCCATGACCGCGACCCCTCGTCTTGATGCGCTGAGCGCCGCCGCCCGGACGCTCTTGGGCTGCCCGAAGCCGATCCTTGGCGGGGCCATGACCTGGGTGTCCGAGCGCAATCTGGTTTCGGCCATCAGTGAAGCGGGCGGCTTTGGCGTGATCGCCTGCGGCGCCATGGACCCGGCCCGTCTGGCGGAAGAAATCCGCGCGACCAAGACGCTTACGGGCAAGCCTTTCGGCGTCAATCTGATCGTCATGCACCCACAGCTCGACGATCTGATCGACGTCTGTCTCGAGCTCGACGTCGGCCACATCGTGCTAGCCGGCGGCTTGCCGCCGAAGGCGTCCATGCGGCGGGTACGCGAAGGCGGCGCCAGGCTTCTCGCTTTCGCGCCGTCTCTCGGTGTCGCGCGCATGCTCATCAAGGCCGGCGCCGACGGGCTGATCATCGAGGGCAGCGAAGCCGGCGGCCATATCGGCCCGGTTTCGACCAGCGTTCTGGCGCAAGAGATCCTGCCAGCGTGTCGCGACGTGCCGGTGTTCGTCGCAGGCGGCATCGGCCACGGCGAGGCGGTCGCTGCCTACATGAATATGGGTGCGGCCGGCTGCCAGCTTGGTACGGCTTTTGTATGCGCGAACGAGTCCATAGCCCACGAGGCGTTCAAGAAAGCCTTCATCAAGGCGAGTGCGCGTGATGCCGTCGTGTCGGTGCAGATCGATCCCGAGTTTCGGGTTATTCCGGTGCGCGCGTTGGCCAACGACGCCAGCAAACGCTTTGTCGAAACACAGATCGATGTCATTCGCCGCTATCGTGCCGGCGAGATTAGCCATGAGGAAGCCTCTCTGGCGATCGAGCATTTCTGGGCTGGCGCGCTGCGGCGCGCTGCGGTTGATGGCGATATCGAGCAAGGCTCGCTGATGGCGGGGCAAAGCGTCGGTCTGGTCAAGGAGATACGCCCGGTCCGCGCCATCATCGATGACATCTGCCAGCAGGCGGAGGTGGCATTGGCCCGCACGACACGCGAAACGATCGAGGCGATCGCTTGAGCGCATCGTCGCCCGGTTGGGGCTCGGCGCGACAACCAGCCGGTGAGGAGCGCGGTTATCACGTGAGCTCGAGGCGGCTGTTGCGCCGTCTGGTCGAGCTCATGGCAGAGCCGCTCAGCCCCGAGCAGCGCCTCGAGCGCGTCGTCCGCCTCATTGCCAGCGATATGGTGGCCGAAGTCTGCTCGGTCTACGTCCAGCGCGCCGGTGATTTCTTCGAGCTGTTTGCCACCGAGGGCCTGGCGCCGGAGGCGGTCCACCAGACGCGCATGCGGGCCGGCGAGGGCTTGGTCGGTTCGATTGCCAGCAGCGGCGAGCTGATCAACACGGACTCGGCCAGCCAGCATCCGAGCTTTGTCTTTCATCCGGAGACCGGCGAGCAGATCTACAACGCGTTTCTCGGTGTGCCGATCGTTCACGGCGGCCAGGTGGTCGGCGTGCTGACCGTGCAAAACCGTGCCTCGCGCGTTTATGCCGAGGAAGAGGTTGAGGCGCTACGCGTCTGCGCCACGGTGCTGGCGGAAATGATTGCGCTCGGCTCGCTGATCGACCGCGCCCGCTACAGCGATGTCACCGGACGGCTCAACGCGCCGGCGCGTGTTGAGGGAACGCCGCTGGTCGAAGGGTTTGCCCTGGCGCCGGCCCTATTGCACCGCCCCAGGGTCGAGGTGCAGCGTTTTTTGGGTGAAAGCCCGGCCGTCGAACGCGGGCGACTGGATGCGGCCGTGAGCGGCTTGCACGCATCGGTCGACGCGATGCTCGAGTTGCCCGAGCTGGCCACCGGTGAACAGCGCGCGGTCATCGAAGCCTATCGCATGATTGCCCGCGACACCGGCTGGCTGAAGCGCATTTATGCGGCAATCGACACCGGCCTCAGCGCCGAAGCCGCCGTGCGCCGTGTGCAGGAACACACGCGCATGCGCATGAGTCACATCAATGAGCCCTATTTGCGCGAGCGCCTGCTCGATCTGGATGACCTCGCCGATCGGTTGTTGCTGCACCTGACCGGCGAAGCCACCAGCACGTCAGCGCGCGCCCTGCCGGAGAAGTTCATTTTGGTGGCGCGCAATCTCGGCCCGGCGGAGCTCCTCGAATACGACCGGCACAAGCTCGCGGGCGTCCTGCTGGAAGAAGGCTCTGCTTATGCGCATGTGACGATTCTTGCGCGCGCGCTGGCCGTGCCGGTCCTGGCGCGTGTGCGCGATGCGCTGGACTGGATCGAGAGCGGTGACCTGATCGCCCTGGATGCCGAAAACGGCCAGGCCTTCCTGCGGCCCAGCGAGGATGTCGAGCAAGCGTTTCGGGATTCCATTGCGCTTCGCGAGGAGCAGTTGCGCGCCCTGGTGCGCATGCGCGATGTGCCGACGGTCACCGCCGACGGTGTCCATATCGAGCTCAATCTCAACGCTGCCTTCGACATGGATCTGGCGCATCTGGACAGCACGGGGACCGCTGGCGTCGGCCTGTTTCGCACCGAATTGAATTTCATGGTGCGCGACCGTTTTCCCGATGTTGACACCCAGGTCGAGTTCTATCGCCGTGTGATCAGCGCGGCGCGCGGCCGGCCGGTGCGCTTTCGCACGATCGATGTCGGCAGCGACAAGCTGCTGCCCTACTGGCGTTTGGGTGTCGAGGAAAACCCGGCCATGGGCTGGCGTGCCGTGCGCTTGACCCTGGATCGTCCGATGATCCTGCGCTGGCAGCTACGGGCGCTGATCCGGGCCGCCCAGGGCAAACGTCTCGATGTCATGTTCCCGATGATCGCTCAGGTGGCCGAGCTGGACGCGGTCAAGCGTCTGCTGGCGCTGGAGCTGGAGCGCGCGCGCGTGCACGGCGAGCCGCTGCCAAGCCCGCTGCGGATCGGTGCTATGATTGAAGTGCCGGCGCTCTTCTGGCAAATGCCGGCCCTGCTGACACGCGTCGATTTCCTATCGATCGGCAGCAACGATCTGTTGCAGTTCTTTTTTGCCTGCGACCGGGGCAATCCGGAACTGACCCATCGATATGACGTGCTGTCGCCGCCGGTGCTTTCGTTCTTGCGCGATCTCGCCGAGCGCAGCCGGGACGCCGGCGTGGAGCTGTCGATCTGCGGCGAGATGGCCGGGCGGCCGCTCGAGGCCATGGCGCTCATGGGGCTCGGCATCCGCTCGCTGTCGATGATGCCGGGCGACGTGCCTGCGGTGAAAGCGATGTTGCGTTCTCTCCCCTGTCATAAGGTTGGAAGCTACATGCACCACCTGTATGACTTACCCGATCGCAGCGTCCGTGGTAGATTAGAAGCCTACGCTTTGGACCACGGCGTGGTTCTCCAGCCGCAGAATACGTTGCCGGCCTGATATGTGTTAAAGCACTGACGTTAATAGGCGATTGACGATCTTGGCATCGTCACCTGACGCTTCGTGGAGCGCCGATATAGGATATGATGTTTCGTAAATCATCTATGGCGACCGAGCCGTCCCCGCGTTCGGGCGATATTCTTCGTGCGATTGGCGAGCAACTGCGCGCCCAGCGGCAATCCCTGGGTGAGAGCCTCGACAGCATTGGCGAGGCCCTGCGCATCCGCCCGCACTATCTCGCCTGCCTGGAAGACGGCGACTACGGCGACCTGCCGGGACATGCCTATGCTTTCGGTTTCCTGAAAGCCTATGGCAGCTATCTCGGCTTTGATGGCGAAGCGCTCAGCCGGGAAGCGCGCGCCGGTGTCGACGGCACCTTTGGCAAGCCCGAACTGGTCGTCAAGCAGCCCCTGCGCGAAAACAGTGTGCCCAAGGGACCGCTGTTGTTCATGTCGGTGCTTCTCGCCGGCGTGGTCTATATCGGCTGGCACTACATTTACAACCGTGACCGGCCGGTGATTGAATCGATCACGCAAGTACCGGATTTCATGCGTGAATCCATTGATGACTTGGTGGGTGAACAGCAGACCACGACACCGGATGAAGCTGCCGCCGCTGGCACGACACCGCAGGTCGCGGCAAGTGATCCATCGGCACTCTCTGATGCCAGCGAACGTCTGCTGCGCGAAGTCGAGGCCAGTCTAGAGCAGGCTGGCAGGTTGACCGGTGAGCCGCCGGCGGTCTCGACCCAGGCGCCGCAAGGCGACCGGGCCGGTGCGACGCAGGCACCCAGCGCCGCTGTTGCCAGCGAGCGCACCGCGCCGCCAAGCCTGGATGCAGACGGTGATGCCCCCAGCGAGTCGGCCGAGTCGCTTCTGGCCGCGCTGGAAGCCGAACTCGATGGTGATGCCCCGAGCGATGCGGCCGAAACCGATGCCGCGTCGGGTAATGCTGTCGCAGATGGCAGCCGCTTGGTCTTGCGCGCCCGCGAAAGTGCCTGGATTCAGGTGCAGAGCCCGGATCGCGAATATGTTCGCACGCGCACGCTACAGGTCGGCGACGAATTTGTCGTGCCTGCTGATCGCACCGATCTGGAGCTGTGGACCGGCAATGCCGGCGGTCTGATGGTCGTGGTCGACGGCCGTGAGGTCGCGCTCTTGGGCGAGTCCGGCGGCGTGGTGCGCGATGTCCCGCTTGATCCGGAGCGTTTGCTCACCCGCTTGAACGTGCAGCAGTGACCGGGACCGCGGCGGGCGCCATCAAGGCTTGGCGTCGCCGCTGGGTTTCTGCGATGCTTAAGCCCACATTTGCCTAAGCAGACGTCGCGCGCGACCCTGCTTCAGCCAGCCAACGACAGGTGATCCATGAGCGTACGACCCTATCGCGACATCTATCGCCGCGCCTGCCGGCAGATCATGGTCGGTGACGTGCCGGTCGGTGGCGAGGCGCCGATCACCGTCCAGACCATGACCAACACGCCGACCGAGGACGTCGCGGCGACGGTCGCCCAGATCGAGGCCACTGTCGAGGCCGGTGCGGATATCGTCCGCGTGTCGTGCCCAACCGAGGAAAGCACGGCGGCGCTGAAGTCGATCGTGCAGCAGAGCCGTGTGCCGATCGTCGCCGATATCCATTTTCACTACAAACGCGCGATCGAGGCCGCCGAGGCCGGTGCCGCCTGTCTGCGCATCAATCCGGGCAACATCGGCTCGGCCGAGCGCGTGCGCGAGGTGATCAGGGCCGCCAAGGATCATGGCTGCTCCATGCGCATTGGCGTCAATGCCGGCTCGCTCGAGCGCCATCTGCTCGAAAAGTACGGCGAGCCCTGCCCGGAAGCGCTCGTCGAGAGCGCGCTCGATCACGCCAAGATCTTGGAAGACAACGACTTTCTCGAGTTCAAGATCTCCGTCAAAGCCTCGGATGTGTTTCTTGCGGTTGCCGCCTATCAGGGCCTGGCGGATGCCTGCGACTACCCGCTGCACCTCGGCATCACCGAGGCCGGCGGCCAGCGCGCCGGCTCGATCAAAAGCGCCATCGGCATCGGTTCGCTGCTTTGGGCCGGTATTGGCGACACCATCCGTATCTCGCTGTCGGCAGATCCGGTTGAAGAGGTCAAGGGCGGCTACGAGATCCTCAAGAGCCTTGGTCTGCGCCGCCGGGGTGTGACGGTGATTTCCTGTCCGTCCTGTGCACGCCAGCAGTTCCCGGTGATCGAAACTGTGATCAAGCTGGAAGAGGCCCTGGCGCATATTTCGACGCCGATGTCGGTGTCGATCATCGGTTGTGTGGTCAACGGACCCGGTGAGGCGCGCGAAACCGAGATCGGCCTGACCGGTGGCGGCAACGGCAACCACCTCGTCTACATCAAGCGCACGCCAGACCACAAAGTCAGCTCGGACGAGCTGGTCGCGCATATCGTCAAGCTGGTCGAGGCGCGGGCCGAGGAGATCGCCGCGGCGCAAGCCGAAACGCTGCCGCCGCAAGCCGCCGAATAGGCCGCATCAAGGACGTCGGCGGCCGCGAACGTCCGTTGAGGGTTTGTTCAAAGCGCAGCCCAAGGCTATAGGGAGGCGCCCGCAAGCGACTGTGGGCGCCTTTTTTGTTTTGCTGGAGCACTCGATCCATGGCCAATCTGCGCCCGGTCCGCGGCACGCACGATCTGTTCGGCGACGAGATGCTGCGTCATCGCGCCTTGGTGGAGCGGGCACGCGCGGTGGCCGCGGTCTACGGCTATGGCGAAATCGCGACGCCGATCTTCGAGTTCACCGAGGTGTTTGCCCGGACGCTTGGCGAGACCTCCGATGTCGTCAGCAAGGAAATGTACACCTTCGAGGACCGTGGCGGCGAACTAATCACGCTTCGTCCGGAGAACACGGCGGGCATCTGCCGCGCCATGGTTTCGAACGGAATGCAGCAGAACTTACCGGCGAAACTGTTCTACTATGGGCCGATGTTTCGCTACGAGCGGCCGCAAAAGGGCCGCTTGCGTCAATTTCACCAAATCGGTGTGGAAGTTCTCGGCGCGCCGGAACCACTGGCCGATGTCGAAGTCATCGCGCTTGGCTGGCGCATTCTCAGCACCAGTGGCATCAACGCGCCGATCACGCTGGAACTCAATACGCTCGGCGACGTCGAGAGTCGCGTGGCCTATCGCGACGCGTTGGTCGGCTATCTGCGCAACTACGAACATGAGTTGTCCGCGGACAGTCGCGCACGTCTTGAGCGCAATCCGCTGCGTATCCTGGATTCCAAAGACGAGAACGATCGCCGCATCCTGGTCGACGCGCCGGATTTCACAACCTTCCTCAATCCGGACTCGCGCGCGTTCTTCGACGAAATCTGCAAGCGTCTGGACGCGCTGGGATTGCCCTTCACGCTCAACCCGCACCTCGTTCGCGGCCTCGATTACTACGGCCACACGGCATTTGAATTCACGACGACGGCGCTTGGCGCCCAAAGCGCGGTCCTGGCCGGCGGCCGCTACGATGGCCTGATTGCGAGCATGGGCGGGCCGTCGATACCTGGTGTCGGCTGGGCCGCCGGCGTCGAGCGCCTGACCATGCTGGTCGAACGGCCGGCGGAACAGGCCACACCGATTGCAATCGTGCCGATGGACGAGGCCGAGATCGATGCGGCCCTGATCCTGGCTGAGGAACTGCGCGCCGCCGGGTTCGTCGTCGACATGGCTTTCAAAGGCAAAGCCGGTGCGCGATTGAAGCGTGCCGCCAAAACCGGCGCGCGTTATGCCTGCCTGATCGGTGCCGAAGAACTGATCAACAACACGGTCACCTTGCGCGACATGGACAGCGGCGCCCAGGAAACCATTGGTCTGCGCGCCCTGTACGATCGTCTGCGCGACTAGGCCTCCGCGCGACGTGGCGGCTGCTTGGAATGGTCATGCGGCGCTGGCATGATCACCCCGCCGTGATGCTGTTGCGCGGCCAAGCTGAAATCGATGGAAAAGGCCTCGTCTTGGATACACTCTCGATCGTCCTGCCCTGTCATAATGAGCAGGGCAATATCGGTCCGCTGATCAACGAAATCGCCGCAGTATTCACTGAACGCGGTCTTGATGTACCGGAAATCGTTGTCGTCGATGACGCTTCGTCGGATGGCAGCCTGGCTGAACTGCGCCGGACCCGCCAAGACGTGCCCACGGTAAAGCTGCTCAAGCACAAGCAACGTAGCGGCAAATCGGCAGCGGTTTGGACCGGCATGCAGGCGGCCGACGGCAACTGGGCGGCCATTATGGACGGCGATGGACAAAACGATCCGGCGGATCTGGCCAAATGGTGGGCAGATATTATTGCTGATCCGCCTGCGAGCACATTGCATCTGATCAATGGAAAGCGAAGAAAGCGCAATGACGGCTTCATCAAGTTCTTGACGTCACGCAGCGGTAACTTTATCCGGCGCTGGCTTCTGAAAGATCGTGCCACGGATACCGGCTCGGGTCTGAAACTGTTTCGCCGCGAGGCGTTCTTGCGTTTTCCCTATTTCGACAACATGCATCGTTACTATGCCGCACTGGCCATTCGTGGTGGTGGCGAGATGCAAGAACGGCCGATCAATGATCGACCGCGCAAGCATGGTACCTCAAAATACGGCTTCTTTGACCGGCTCGCTGTCGGTATTCTTGATGTATACGGTGTGTTCTGGCTGATGCGGCGCGGCAGTTTTCCTGAAGTCGAGGCAGATTGATTATGGAAACCGAGATTCTGATCTGGTTGATCATAGGCTTTGCCGGCCAGTTCTTGTTTTCCATGCGTTTTTTTGTTCAGTGGGTGGCCAGCGAAAAGGCCGGTCGAAGTGTTATTCCGGTTGCTTTTTGGTATTTCAGTATCGCCGGCGGCCTAACGCTACTGGCTTACGCCATTCACCGTGAAGATCCAGTATTTATTGCAGGTCAAGCGCTCGGCATCCTGATTTACCTGCGCAATCTTCGCCTGATCTTTAAAGAAGCGCGGGTCAATCGGGCAGCCAACGAAGCCAAAGAGCCGTGATGTCGAGCGCAAGTCGACAACCGGCGATGCACCTGGCGGGCTGGCGTTCGCTGGAATTCTGGGTTCGGCCGACGACAGTGGTCGGCGTTCTCGTTGCCTATTCGCTGGTGCACTTCGCGCTGCGTTTTTATCTGTCCCCGACGCTGGGTCTGGACGATGCTGAGCAGGCCATGTTCGGCCAGGAGCTTCGGCTTGGCTACCGCTTCCGCCAGCCGCCGCTGTACACATGGCTGCTTTGGGGCACGATCCAGTTTGCTGGCATCAATCTGTTTGCGATTACGATCGTCAATTACGTCGTTTTATTGGTCTGCTATCTTTTTTTCTATGCGGCCGCGCGATTGGCACTTCAGGACAATCTTCGCTCGGCATTGGCCATTTACGCACTTGCGCTGATTTATGTCTTTGCCTGGTATGAGCACCATGACCTGACCCATACGGCAATCAAGAGCACAATGATTGCCGTGGCGCTGTTTATGACATTGCGGATCTTGCTCAAAAAGCCAACAAGGCTTGACTATATTGTATTTGGCGTAATTTGTGGGCTGGGCTTTTTGGCAAAATACAATTTTGTGCTCTACGTCCTGGCGCTGGCAGCTGCCTCATTGCTCGTCCGACAGGCGAGGCAGCGTTTCTGGTCGCGCGGCGGCTTGCTGGCGCTCGGTGTCTTTGTGCTCACAATCGCACCCTATATCTGGTGGTCAATCACGCATGATTATTCATTCAGAGCGCTAACCGAAAAGGTCATCCATGCCAGCGATGAGACCAATCTGTGGACAACGCTGGCAAATGTTTGGGATTTGACCGTCGAGATCCTGGCGTTCCCGCAGCCATGGCTTGCCATTGTCATCCTATGTTTGCCGGCACTCATTCTGGCGCGCGGACCAGCCATCAATGACCAGGAACGTGCAGTGCGGCATTTGCTCTTCTGGCACATGGCCCTCGGTTGTTTGGCCTTCTACGCCGTGGCCCTTGCCACCGGTGCTAGCTTTTTCAAAGGGCGGTGGATGCATCCGATCCTGCTGCCGCTGCCGATCTGGTTGTTTGCCGGCCTCAGCGCCGAGCGATTGTGGGCGCGAGGTCGGCGCCTGATTGTATTCGTCGGCATCACGGCAGCGACGACGCTGGCAATCATCCCGGGGCGGTTTGCCGCCGACATTATTGGCCCGCTTACATGCGAACGCTGTCGGCTCTACTTCCCGTTTGGTGCGTTGGCCGAAGACCTGGAGGCTGCCGGTTTTCGCAACGGCACGATCCTGACGGACGCCTTCCACATTGGCGGCAATCTACGCCTTGCGTTCCCGGAGTCGCGTCTGATCGACGTCAACTACCCGTTGTCGGTTTGGCCGCCGGCGCAATCGGGCGGCCAATGCCTGCTGGTATGGCACCCGGACAGCGACGCGGCGCCCACTCAAGTGCCTGAAAGCCTCATGGGCTTCCTGAATGACAAGCTGGCAGCAAGCGTCGATCCGCCCGCGCCGACCGTGATCGCGCGCGGGCTGATCGGCGCCCCAAGCCGCCCTTACGAGCTGGCTTACGCGCTTTTTCCGGACGGTGCCGGTGACTGCCAGTGACGTTCGTTGCTCGGCAGGATAGCGCCGCCGGAACAACCGGCCACAGCCGGCAGTTCGATCGTCATCCAGCCGCCGGCACTGTCCATGACGAGTCGACGCTCGCTCGCCTTGTCGCCATTGACCGCCTTGTTTTGCGTGCTGGGTGTGCTTTGGCCCATAATTCGATCCTCGGTTACACCAAATCTGGTCGCAATGACCATGTCGAGACTATACCTTGGAACAAGGCGCTTCACGTGAGAAACACCACGCCAACGCCATCTTCGAGTATGCGTCCGCGCTTATGAATATAAGGCTAACAGGGCGGCAACGGGTGTTGCCAAGACGCAACGTTGCAGATTTCCTTCAGACGGTTTTGTTGTCTGTCCAGCGATCTGTTTGCCGAATTCGCGGTATTGGCATGATAAATCCGCGCAATTCGACCCCTCTGGCTCTGCTGCATCGCGGTAAAAATGCCATAGGCGAAAGTCGAAGGTTTTCCCGGTTCACTCCACAAATCTGGCTTGTTTGTTCCCGACATGGTCGCCTCGTCCGCCTCTCTTGAAAGCAAACTCGACAGCATCCTGCGCAAACGTGACGAACTCGACGCGCTGCTTGGCCGTGGCGATGGCGATATCGTGGCCCTGTCGAAGGAGTATGCCGAACTGCGCCCGGTGTGCGCCGCGATCGAGGCTTGGCGCTCGGCACAAGGCGAACTCGACGATCTCGAAGCAATGATCGCCGACAGCGTCGACGATGAAGACTTGCGCGCGCTCGCGGAATCAGAACGTGATGCCCTGCGCGAGCGCTTGCCGGCTCTCGAGCATGAGCTGCGCCTCGCCTTGTTGCCGAAAGACGAAGCCGACCAGCGCAGCGCCATCCTGGAGATACGTGCCGGCACCGGCGGCGATGAGGCTGCCTTGTTTGCTGGCGATCTCTTGCGCATGTACCAGCGCTGGGCGGAACTCAATGGATTTCGCTTGCAGATTATGGAGGCATCACCAAGCGATGTCGGTGGCTTCAAGGAGGTCACGGCTGAAGTCACCGGTGATGGCGTTTTCGCGCGCCTGAAATATGAGGCTGGAGTCCATCGCGTGCAGCGGGTTCCGGCCACGGAAACCCAGGGCCGCATTCACACGTCCGCGGCGACGGTGGCCGTGTTGCCCGAAGCCGAAGAAGTCGACGTCGAGATCAACGACAGTGATCTGCGCATCGATGTGTTCCGCGCCCAGGGCGCCGGCGGTCAGCACGTCAATACGACGGATTCGGCCGTGCGCATCACCCATCTGCCGAGCGGTATTGTGGTTTCCCAGCAGGATGAGAAATCGCAGCACAAGAACCGCGCCAAGGCGATGAAGATCTTGCGCGCGCGCCTGTACGATCTGGCACGAACGCGCGCCGATGAAGAGCGCGCCGCAGCGCGCAAGGGCATGGGCGGCTCAGGCGATCGCTCCGAGCGCATTCGTACCTATAACTTCCCGCAAGGACGGATCACCGATCACCGCATCAACCTGACCTTGTACAAGCTGGACAAGGTCATCGGCGGCGAGGCCCTGGACGATGTCATCGATGCATTGGTCGCCGAGGAACAGGCGGCGCGCCTGGCGGCAGAGGGCGTCTGAGCGACGCAAGCGTCAGTGACCTGCGCTGTCCAGGCGCGTTCGATCGTCCGGCCTAGGCAAAGCGGCCATCTGCCGCTAAGCTTCAATGTACAACAATCATTCGTAATAAGGGCAGCGCGGGAGCGTCCGAGATGGACCGGCTGAGCAAAGCGACGATGACAGGTTTCATGCTGCTCGGTCTTGGCGGCCTGACCACAGCCCAGGCGCAGACGCTGGATACGGTCGAGGTTGCTGACGGCGTCTACGCGATCGTCGGTCCGCATGGTCAACGATCGCCGGACAACTTCGCCAACAATGCCACGTTCGGCGCCGTGATCACGTCCGCTGGTATCGTGCTGATCGATTCCGGCGGCAGTGCCAAAGGGGCAGCGATGATCGACGCGGCGCTCGCCGAGATCAGGGAGCTGCCGGTGTCACACGTGATCAATACCGGTGGTCAGGATCATCGCTGGCTGGGCAACGGCTATTTCCAAGAGCGTGGCGCTGCACTTATTGCCTCGAACGATGCCGTCGACGACCAGCAGGCGCGTGAAACCGATCAGCTGTTCATGCTCGGCAATCTCCTGGGCGAGGACGGCTTGGCCGGCACCGAGCCGGTGTTTGCCGACGAGACCTTCGATGTGCCGACAGATCTGAACATCGGCGGTGTGTCCTTTCGCCTTATCCCGGTCGGTCCGGCGCATACGCCCGGCGATGCCGTGGTCTGGTTGCCGCAACAGCGCGTCGCATTTGCCGGCGATGTCGTTTTCGCGGAACGGCTGCTCGGCATCCTGCCGGTATCGAGCAGCGCGGGCTGGATCGAGGCGTTCGACGTCCTGGCCGCGCTCGAGCCAGCGGTCATCGTCCCGGGCCATGGCCGGCCGCTCGATCTGGAGACCGCCCGCGCGCAGACGCGGGACTATCTGGCGCATGTGCGCAGCGAGGTCGGCGCAGTGCTGGACAACGGGGGCGACATTCACGAGGCGACCGCCATCGACCAGCGCGCGTTCGCCGAGCTGATTGACTTCGAGCAACTGGCCAAGCGCAATGCCCAGGCGGTCTTCATCGAGATGGAATGGGAGTAAGCTCGCGATCGAGCTGGCGGCGATGTCTGGAGCGATGCGCTGAGCAACACCTTGGGGCAGCACCTTGCGCAGGCAACGCAGCTCTTGCGCTCGGCTGGGGTCGAGAACGCCCAGACCGATGCCCGGCGCCTGTTCTGCCATGTGCTGGGCGTCGATCGCACAAGCCTCTGGCGCGATGCCGATCGGCCGATCTCGGTCGATGATGCGGCCGCGTATGCTCGCTTGGTCGACCGCCGGGCAGCGCGCGAGCCGCTCAGTCACCTCCTTGGCGAGGTCGGCTTCTGGACGCTCGATCTGCGGGTTACGCCTGATGTGCTAACACCCAGGCCGGACAGTGAGACCGTGGTCGAGGCGGTGCTGGCGCATCTGCCAAAAGCGCCGCCGGCGCTGCGTGTGCTCGATCTCGGCACTGGCTCCGGCTGCCTGCTGCTTGCCCTGTTGTCGGCGCTTCCTGAGGCATGGGGGGTGGGCGTCGACCGATCGCAGGCAGCCCTGGCGGTGGCCCGTGACAACGCCGCTCGCCATCATCTTGCGGCGCGCTGCGGCTTCGTCTGTGCCGACTGGCTCGCGCCGATGCGAGGGCGGTTCGATGTGGTCGTGAGCAATCCTCCCTATATCAAACGCACAGACCTGGGCGCGCTCGAACCCGAGGTCGCCCGTCACGAGCCGCATTCGGCCCTGGATGGCGGCATCGACGGTCTCGATGCCTATCGCGCGCTTACCGCCACAGTGCCGGCCCATCTTGAACCGGGCGGCTTGCTCGCCTTTGAGGTCGGTTTCGATCAGGCGCAAGCGGTGGCGCTGATGTGCGAGCGCATCGGCCTGGTGCCGATTGAGATCCGCCGGGATCTTGCCGGTATCGAGCGCTGCGTGCTCGCCACCCAGCCCGGTCCACAGCGCGGAAAATAGCAACTAGCTTGTGTGGAACCGGCGCGTGCCCATATTTCGAACGGGTGCGGCGACCGCTTCGAAGAAGGGTCCGAAACGCCCGGTCGCTTGATGTTTGAGGACCAAAGACATGAACCTGGAAAGTTTCACCGAACGGGCACGCGGCTTCCTGCAATCCGCCCAGGCGCTTGCCCTGCGCAGCGGTCATCAGCGCTTCTTGCCGGAGCACATCTTAAAGGTGCTGCTCGAGGACAAGGAGGGTTTGTGCGCCAATCTGATCGGCGCGGCCGCTGGCGATGCCAACAAAGCGCTGCTGGCCATCGAGACCTATCTCGACAAGCAGCCCAAGGTCGAAGGCGGCGGCGCCGGCCAGCTCTACATGGCGCCGGAGACCGCCCGGTTTTTCGAGAAAGCCGAAGAAATTGCCAAGAAGGCCGGCGACAGCTTCGTCACCGTCGAACGCATGCTTTTGGCGTTGGCCCTGGCCAAGAACACCGAGGCCGGCAAGGCGCTGGCCAATGCCGGCGTCTCGCCGCAAAACCTGAATAGCGCGATCGAAAAGATCCGCAAAGGGCGCACGGCCGACAGCGCCAGCGCTGAGGAAGGTTATGACGCGCTAAAGAAGTACACCCGCGATCTGACCGAAAGCGCGCGCAACGGTAAGCTGGACCCGGTCATCGGTCGCGATGACGAGATTCGCCGGGTCATTCAGGTGTTGTCGCGTCGTACAAAGAACAATCCGGTGCTGATCGGCGAGCCGGGCGTCGGCAAGACCGCGATCGCCGAGGGCCTGGCGCAGCGTATCGTCAATGGCGATGTGCCGGAATCGTTGCGCGACAAGCGCCTGCTGTCGCTCGATCTCGGTGCGCTGGTCGCTGGTGCCAAGTATCGCGGCGAGTTCGAAGAACGCCTCAAGGCTTTGTTGCAGGAGGTCACCCAGGGCGAGGGCGATGTCGTCCTGTTCATCGATGAGCTGCACACGCTGATCGGCGCCGGCAAGGCGGATGGTGCCATGGACGCATCCAACATGCTGAAACCCGCCTTGGCCCGCGGCGAGTTGCACTGCATCGGCGCGACCACGCTGGATGAATACCGCAAGTATATCGAGAAAGACGCAGCGCTCGCCCGACGGTTCCAGCCGGTCTATGCCGACGAACCGAGTGTCGAGGAGACCATCTCGATCCTGCGCGGGCTGAAAGAGAAGTACGAGGTGCACCACGGCGTGCGCATCACCGACAGCGCCATCGTCAATGCCGCCACCCTGTCGAACCGCTACATCACCGACCGGTTCATGCCCGACAAGGCGATCGACCTGATCGACGAGGCGGCGGCGCGCAAGCGCATGACCATCGACAGCAAGCCGGAGCCAATCGACGAGCTCGACCGGCGCATCATCCAGCTCAAGATTGAGCGCGAGGCGTTGAAGAAAGAGGATGATCCGGCGACACGCGAGCGCTTGAGCAAACTCGAGGTCGAACTAGCCGAGCTGGAGCAGACCAGCGCGACCATGACCGCCCAGTGGCAGGCGGAAAAAGACAAGCTGGCCGGCGCGCAGAAGCTGAAGGAAGAACTCGACAGCGCTCGGGTCGAGCTGGAACAGGCGCAGCGCAAGGGTGATCTGGCCAAGGCCGGCGAGCTCGCCTACGGCCGAATCCCCGAGCTCGAAAAGCGTTTGGCCGAAGTCGAAGGCGCTGAGGGCGAGCGCATGGTCGAGGAAGAGGTGAGTGGCAGCGACATCGCCCAGATCGTCTCGCGTTGGACCGGCATCCCGGTCGATCGTATGCTCGAGGGCGAGCGCGACAAGCTGTTGCGCATGGAAGAGGCGCTGCACGGCCGGGTGGTCGGCCAGGACGAGGCCTTGACGGCGGTGTCCAAGGCGGTCCGTCGCGCACGTGCTGGTCTGCAGGACCCGAACCGGCCGATCGGCTCGTTTCTGTTCCTCGGCCCCACCGGTGTCGGCAAGACCGAGCTGTGTAAAGCGCTCGCCGAATTCCTGTTCGACGATGCCCAGGCCATGATCCGCATCGACATGTCGGAGTATATGGAAAAGCACAGCGTCAGTCGGCTGATCGGCGCGCCGCCGGGCTATGTCGGCTACGATCAGGGCGGTGCCCTGACCGAAGCGGTGCGTCGCCGGCCCTACCAGGTCATCCTGTTCGACGAGGTCGAAAAGGCCCACGGCGACGTCTTCAACGTGCTCTTGCAGGTGCTCGACGACGGCCGGTTGACCGACGGCCAGGGCCACACGGTCGACTTCCGCAACACGATCATCGTGCTGACCTCAAATCTCGGCGCCGAGTATTTGGCGGCGCTGCCGGACGGTGCAACGGCGGAGGACGCCCGCCATGACGTCATGGAAGTGGTGCGCGCGTCGTTCCGGCCAGAGTTCATCAACCGGCTGGACGAGATCATCCTGTTCAACCGCCTGAGCCGGGCCGACATGGCTGGCATCGTCGACATCCAGCTCGAGGGCCTGCGCAAGCTTTTGGCCGAGCGCAAGATCTCGCTTGAGCTGAGCGATGCGGCCAAGACCTGGCTGGCCAATACCGGCTATGACCCGGTGTATGGCGCGCGGCCGCTCAAGCGCACGATCCAAAAACATCTGCAGGACCCGCTGGCGGTGAAGATTCTCGAGGGGACCATTCAGGAAGGCGAGATCGTGCGCGTCGATGTCGCCGAGGGTGCGCTGACCTTCGAGACCATCGTCGTCGCGGAAGCCGCCTGATCGATGTGACCGTTCAGATGGGGCGCCCGCACTCGGGCGTCCCCAACTTGTTTCGTTTCGAAGTACTCAGCGCCGGATCGGCACCGTGGCGCTGGCATCGGCCGTGACCGTGCCGCCGCGTGACGCGATTGCACGCTCGCGATCGATGTCGGCAACCAGTTGCTCGAAGCGCTTGAAATCCGCGCCCGTCAAATTGTCGGCGTGGGTTTGCTTCAAGCTCATCGGATTGATCGGCTTGCCGCCCTGCAGGATTTCGTAGTGCAGGTGGGGGCCGGTGCTGCGCCCGGTTGAGCCGACATAGCCGATCACTTGCCCCTGCTTGACCCGGACGCCCGGCTTGATGTCTTTGCCGTAGCGGCTGAGATGGGCGTAGGCGGTCTTGAACTCGCTGTTGTGGCGTACGCGGACATAGTTACCGTAGCCGCCGAAGCGCGAGGCCTTCTCGATCACGCCGTCGCCGGCGGCGAACACCGGCGTGCCGGTCGGCGCGCCGAAATCGACACCGGTATGCAGCTTGCTGTAGCCGAGGATTGGATGGCGCCGCATGCCGAAGCCGGAGGTCAGTCGGGCGCCGTCGATCGGCGTGCGCATGAGCAGTTTGCGCACCGAATGGCCGTGGCGATCGAAGTAGTCGACCATGCCGTCCGGCAGCT
The DNA here is from genome assembly GCA_050331015.1 of Geminicoccaceae bacterium. Classification (GTDB taxonomy): domain Bacteria; phylum Pseudomonadota; class Alphaproteobacteria; order Geminicoccales; family Geminicoccaceae; genus JBHJHH01. The sequence goes on along the minus strand of JBHJHH010000103.1, from coordinate 3,179 downwards.
CGAAGCGGATCGCCTCGATTTCGCGCCCGCCGGTGGTCAAACGGACATAGAGCGGCTCCGCACCGCGCACGACGTCGCTGTCGCCTGCCGGGCTGACCACTTCATAGACAACCTCGAAGCCGTCGCCGCGGCGCACGTCACGTTGAAAATCCACATCATGCGACAGTAGTTTGACCATATGCATGATGCTTTCGTCGGGCATGTTGGCCCGGCGCGCTGATAGATAGAGGCTGCCTTCGACCGTGCCGGCGGCATAGGCCCGGCGACTTTCCAGAGGTCGCTCGAAGGTCTCGATGTCGAAGCCGTCAACTGCGCGGGCAAGACGGATGCCCTCGGCAAAGCCGGTGGCGAGTTCGATGGCTTCGATCGGTTCACCCTTGCCGGCGCGCACGAAGGTCAGTGCCTGGCCGGCCCGGAGATCGCGCGGATCGAAGACGTCATCGAGCCGATCGATCACCTGATTGACATCCGGCGAACTGAGACCACCGCGATTGAGCACGTCGACCAGTGTATCGCCGCGTCGAACGGTGAGCGCGCTGCGCGACGGGCGTGGCGGCGCCAGTTTCGGGATCGGCGGCAGCGCGTGGGCAGCCGCTTGAGGCCTTTGCGCTGGCGGCGTGACCGTCGCTTCCGGACCTTCATCGACGGGGCCGGCGCCGGGCGCAATGGACGCGAACTG
>JBHJHH010000102.1:0-12653 GCA_050331015.1 Geminicoccaceae bacterium | reverse complement strand
CGTGCTCTCGCTTTGGCCTAGCCGTAGGGTTTGGGTTGGGCTTCGGCTGCGGCTCCGGCTCGTGATCCTGCTGTGGCTCGGGCTCGGGCTCGGGCTCCGGCTCAGGCTCCGGCTCGGGCGCGGGCTCCGGCTCTGGCTGGGGTTCCGGCTCGGGCTCAGGCTCCGGTTCCGGCTCAGGCTCGGACTCCGGCTCTGGCTGTGGCTCTGGCTCTGGCTCAGGCGTCGGCGGTGCCGGCTGCGGCGCATCCACCGGGGCATCGGTGCGCGTCGGCGCGCGCTCGGGCAGGGGCGCGACCTCGGCCGGGGCCGGCACCGGCGGCAGGTCGAGAGCGTTCTCATCGACCAGCGCGACGCTGACGAAGCTGACATTCTCGAAGTCACGGCCGAAATCGGGCACGCCGAAATAGATCAGCGCCGCCAGGCCGCCATGCAGCAGCACCGAAGCGGTGAGGCCGCGGCCCACGGCGCCTACTCGGCGCCCGCGCCGGGCTCAGCGGCGCCCTGCGGGCTGTCGCCGGTCGCCGCCGCGTCGCCTTGACCGGCGGTGATCGCCTGCACCGCCCGCTTGGTCTCGCTGTCGGTGACCAGCGCGACCTGGGTGAAGCCGGCGGCATTGATCAGGCCGATGACCTGCATGACCGTGCCGTACTGGATGACCTGATCGCCGCGCACGAAAATACGCAGATCCGGGTTGTTGTTGGTGATCGCGCGCAGGCGCGGTGCGATCTGGCCCAGCTCGGTCGCGGTGTCCTCGACATAGATCGTGCCGTCGGCGGCGACGCTGACGGTCAGCGGCTCGTCCTGGCCCGGCAGGGTCGAACCGCCGGTGCGCGGCAGATCGATCGGCACGCCGACGGTCAAGAGCGGTGCCGTGATCATGAACACGATGAGCAGAACGAGCACGACGTCGACGAACGGCGTGACATTGATGTCCGCCATCGAACGCCGCGGGCGCCGGCCCAGCCGGCCGGCACGACCAGGACGCGGGGGACCGAGGATTGCCATAGCGCCTCAGCCCGCCGCAAAGCCCGGCCGGTTGGCACTGTCGGCGCGTAGCTGGCTGCCGCCGCCCTCGAGATCGCGCGAGAGCAGGATGGTGAACTCTTCGGCAAAGGCGCTGAAGCGATTGGCCAGGCGATCGATGTCATTGGACAGCTTGTTATAGAAAATCACCGCGGGTATCGCCGCGACCAGGCCGATGGCGGTGGCGAGCAACGCCTCGGCGATGCCCGGTGCGACCACGGCGAGGTTGGTGTTTTCGCTCTGCGCGATCGCCTGAAAGCTGTTCATGATGCCCCAGACCGTGCCGAACAGGCCGACGAACGGCGCTGTGGCACCGATCGTCGCCAGCGAGCCGATCGAGCGCTCGAGCCGGTCCATGTCGCGGTCCTGGGTCAGGTGCATGATGCGGCCGACGCGATCGAGCAGGGCGCTGCGATCGGCGCGGTCATGGCTTGGCGGTGCGGCGCTGTATTCCTGCATGGCGGCCAGGAACATGGTCGCGATCGGGTGCTGTTCCTGGTTGGTCACGGCGCGCTGCAGCTTGTCATAGCCGATGCCGGACCAGAACATTTCCTCGAACTGGCGGGTGCGCCGGTTGATGGCGCGCAGGCGCAGACCCTTGTCGATGACCACGGCCCAGACCCAGATGCTCGCCAAGACGAGCATGAGCATAACGCTTTTGACAACGATGTCGGCCTGCAGAATGAGGGCGATGAAGCCCAACTCGCCGGCCCCGGCGACATCGGCGCTGATCAGCGCATCACTGTCCATGGCGTGATCCTTGAGAAATGGCGGCCTGGCGCGCGCGCCGCCGGCGGGCTATGAGCGAAAATCGTTGATGAACAATGGCTTAACAAAAAGACCTGCGGGTCGCACAGCGTGCCCGGACCATGCCGAAAGCACGCCGCGTGTCAAGGCTCCGATAGATCCATGCCGGCAAACAACTTGCGCACTGGTTGCGGAATGCGCGTCGGCCGCAGCTTGCCATTGACCATGACCACGCCGATGTCGAGCCCGACCAGGAGGGTGTCGTCGCGCCAGATCATCTGCTGCACCGCGAACGAAGCGCCGCCCATGCCGGCGACGCGCGTGCGCACCTCCAGCCAGTCATCGAGCACCGCCGGGCGCTTGAAGTCCAGCGCAGCGCTGCGCACGGCGAACGCGGCGTCGTACTCGGCGCGCAGGCGCGTGTGATCGAAGCCGAGATCGCGCAGCCATTCGGTGCGCGCCCGTTCGGCAAACGCCAAATAGCGGGCGTGGTAGACGATGCCGGCGGCATCCGTGTCCTCGTAATAGACGCGCAGGCTGAAGCTGTGCGTGCTTGGATCACGCATCGGCATGGCCATTGCCCGGATCGCCGTTGAACAGGCCGGGCTGATCGAGGCGCGCCGGCGGCTGGCGGTCCAGATGGCGCCAGGCGGTGCGCGTCAGCAGCCGGCCGCGCGGTGTGCGCTGCAACAGGCCCTGCTGCAACAGGAACGGCTCGACGACCTCTTCCAGCGTGTCGCGCTGTTCGGACAAGGCCGCGGCCAGGGTATCGACGCCGACCGGCCCGCCGCCATAGTGATCGGCGATGCAGGTCAGATAGCGGCGATCGAGCGGATCGAGCCCGAGCTGGTCGACCTCGAGCTGGCCAAGGGCAGCATCAGCGATGGACGCATCGACCGTGCCGTCGCCCATGACGGTGGCGAAGTCGCGCACCCGGCGCAGCAGCCTTCCCGCGATGCGCGGCGTGCCGCGTGCCCGGCGGGCGATCTCCTCGGCGCCATCGGCGCTCAGGCTCAGCCCCAGAAGGCCGGCGCCGCGGGCGATGATGGTCTGCAGTTCGTCCACGGTATAGAAATCCAGCCGCGACAGGATGCCGAAGCGATCGCGCAAGGGTGTGGTCAGCAGGCCGGTGCGTGTGGTCGCGCCGATCAGGGTGAATTTCGGCAGATCGATGCGCACCGAGCGCGCCGCCGGCCCCTCGCCGATCATCAGATCGAGCTGAAAGTCCTCCATGGCCGGATAGAGGATCTCCTCGACCGCCGGATTGAGCCGGTGGATCTCGTCGATGAACAGGACGTCACGCGTTTGCAGATTGGTCAACAAAGCAGCCAGATCGCCGGCGCGGGCGATCACCGGGCCCGATGTCATGCGAAAGCCGACGCCGAGTTCGGCGGCGACGATCTGCGCCAGCGTGGTCTTGCCCAGGCCCGGCGGGCCGGCGAACAGCACGTGATCGAGCGCGTCGCCGCGGGCGGAGGCGGCGTCGATGAACACCTTGAGATTGGCGCGGGTCTGCTGCTGGCCGATGAAATCGCTCAAGCGCCGCGGGCGCAGCGTCGCGTCCGGATCGCCGCCTTGCATCTCGCCGGTGACGACGCGCTCGCTCATGACGGCGACAACTCACGCAGCGCTTCGCGCAAGATCGCCTCGAGCGGCGCCGCCTCGCCCAACGCCTGTTGTGCCCGGCCGGCGGCGGCAAAGGCCTCGCTGCGGCCATAGCCGAGATGGGCCAAGGCCGATACGGCATCGTCCAGCACACCGGTGCCGATCGGCACGGCGGCCGCCGTGAGCTGCACGGCCGGCAAGCCATCGGCCACCGGCAAAGCGGCGAGCTTGTCCTTCAGTTCGGCCAGAATGCGCGTCGCCAGCTTCGGTCCGACGCCGGGTGCCTGGGTCAGCGCGGCCCGGTCCTGGGCGGCCACCGCACGCGCCAGCGCATCCGGGGCGAGGGTGCCCAGCAAGGCCAGGGCCATGCGCGCCCCGACACCCTGGATCTGCTGCAGGCGCTTGAACCAGGCGCGCTCGGCATCGCTGTCGAAGCCGTACAGCGTGATCGCGTCCTCGCGCACCTGGGTTTCCACATGCAGCTCGACCGGTGCCCCGATCGCGCCCAGCCGGGCGAGCACGCGGCCCGGGCAATAGACCAGATAGCCGACGCCCTGGACATCGACGATGACATGATCCTCGGCGATGCGGCGCACCACGCCGTTGAGATAGCCGATCATGGCCGCAGGCCGAGCATGGCGGCTTGCAGGCGGCCGGCACTCTCATGGTGATGGGCATGGCAAATGGCGACTGCCAGCGCATCGGCGGCATCCGGGCCCGGCTCACCGCACAAGGGCAAGAGCGTGCGCACCATCATGCCGACCTGCCGCTTGTCGGCGCTGCCGGTGCCAACCACCGAGCGCTTGACCCGCTTGGCGGCGTATTCGTGCACCGCCAGACCGTGATGCGCCGCCGCCAGCAGGACGACGCCGCGCGCCTGGCCAAGCTTGAGCGAGCTGTCGGCATTGCGATTGACCACGGTTTCCTCGACGGCGGCCAGATGCGGCGTGTGCGCCTCGATGATCTCGGCCAGGCCGCGATAGAGCACATCCAGACGCACCGCCAGCGGATCGCCGGCATCGCTCGCCACGGCCCCGCAGGCGATGAAGCGCAGGCGGCCGGCATCGCACTCGATGACGCCCCAGCCGGTCCGTTGCAGGCCGGGATCGAGGCCGAGCAGGCGCAACACCGCCATGTCAGGCCGCGCTCAGCTCTTCCAGCAAGGCATCGTCGATTTCCGCGTTCGAGGTCACCCGCTGGGTGTCGTCATTGTCGTCGAGCGACTCATACAGCTTCATGAAGGTCGCCGCATGGTCGCCACTGAGCGGCACGGTCACGGTCGGCCGCCAAGCGAGATAGGCCTCGTTCGGCGAGTCGCCCAAAGCCGCCTCGAGCCCTTCGCGCACGCTGTTGAGATCGTCCGGCGCGCAGGTGATTTCGTGGCCGTCCTCGCTGCTCTCGCAGTTCTCGGCACCGGCCTCGATGGCGGCGTCGAGCATGGCCTCGGCATCGGCGATCTCGGCACCATAAGTGATCAGGCCGATGCGGTCGAACTGGAAGGCGACCGAATTGGTCTCGCCCAGCGCACCGCCGTTCTTGTTGAAGATCGCGCGGATTTCGCCGGCGGTGCGATTGCGGTTGTCGGTCAGCGCTTCGATGATGATCGCCACGCCGCCGGGGCCGTAGCCCTCGTAGCGGACCTCTTCGTACTGATCGGCATCGCCGCCCTGGGCGCGCTTGATGGCGCGCTCGATGTTGTCCTTCGGCATGTTGGCGGCGCGCGCCGCCTGAATCGCCAGGCGCAACCTTGGGTTATGCTCAGGGTCGGGCAGGCCCGATTTCGCTGCAATCTGCAGTTCTTTGCCGAGCTTGGTGAATTCTTTCGCCCGCTTGGCGTCCTGACGCCCTTTGCGGTGCATGATGTTCTTGAATTGGGAATGGCCTGCCATGGCCTCGCACCCTATCCGTTCGCGGTCACCACATCTTGTCCCGCGGTTGTCTAGCAGACACAAGGCCCTTGGCCCAAGCCGCAACGCGCTCCGGCGTTTTTGTCAAACGCTTCGACAGTTGCCGACAAGCTTGGCTCAAATGCCTTGCGTATTTTTCGATGATGTTTGGCAAATAATGATCGGATTCCGATTAAATAAAAAATCGCCGCAAATGAAAATTTATAGTTGAAATCCTGTTCGGATGGTTCTAAGCCTGTAGTTGTCAAGTCAGACGGTGCCTCCCTCCCTCGCTTTGCCGCCCTCTCAGGACCCCTGAGAGGGCGCTTTTTTGGAGAGGCCAATTCTTGCGCTTCTCCCGTACTGCAAAACGGGGGTATTGGCCCATGGAGTTCCTCACATCGTCCGCTCTGAACGAGGCCTCGGCCGCTTTCCGCCACCTCGAGATCGATCAATCCGCCTCGAGCCGGCTGGCCGAGCCGCATGAGCCGGTCATCGGCGCCGCCCTGCTGGTTGCGACCGCCTTTCGCCTGCGCGACGAGCGCGGCCTGATCACCGCCCTGCGCGCCCTGGTCGACGCCGTCGACCGGTTCGAAAAGGCCGCCAAGCCCGCCTGCTGACCGCCGCAGGTCAGGGGTTTCGCGGCTGCCCTGGCGCGCAAGGCGCGGCTTGGGCGGCGGGTTGCCTTGAAGGCTGGCGTCAGCCGTCCACATATGGGCGACGTCAGTTGTCAGGGATCCCGCGTAAGCATGACCGATTCGAGGCCCGTTTCGATGCACGGCACGACCATTCTCGCCGTGCGCAAGGGCAACCAGGTGGTCATCGCCGGCGACGGCCAGGTCAGCCTCGGCCAGACGGTGATGAAACCGAACGCACGCAAGGTGCGCACATTGCAAAACGGCCGCATTCTCGCCGGGTTCGCCGGCAGTACGGCCGATGCCTTCACCCTCATGGAGCGGCTCGAGGCCAAGCTCGAACGCCACCCGGGCCAGCTCGCCCGCGCCGCCGTCGAGCTCGCCAAGGACTGGCGCACCGATCGTTACTTGCGCCGGCTGGAAGCCATGATCGCCGTGGCCGACAACGAGGTCTCGCTGGTCTTGAGCGGCACCGGCGACGTCCTCGAGCCGCATGACGGCCTGATCGGCATCGGCTCCGGCGGTGCCTATGCCCTGGCCGCCGCCCGCGCGCTGATCGATCTGGCCGACTTCACCGCCGAAGACATCGCGCGCCGCGCCATGGCGATTGCCGGCGATATCTGCGTCTACACCAATCACGAGCTGTCGCTCGAAAAGCTCGACCTTTCATGACCGAACTCACGCCCCGCGAAATCGTCTCCGAACTCGATCGCTTCATCATCGGCCAGGACGCCGCCAAGCGCGCCGTGGCGATTGCCTTGCGCAATCGCTGGCGCCGCCTGCAGCTCGACGAGGGTCTGCGCGAAGAGGTCCTGCCGAAGAACATCCTGATGATCGGCCCGACCGGCTGCGGCAAGACCGAGATCGCCCGCCGGCTGGCCAAGCTGGCGCGCGCGCCGTTCATCAAGATCGAGGCGACCAAGTTCACCGAGGTCGGCTATGTCGGCCGCGATGTCGAAAGCATCGTGCGCGATCTGGTCGAGACCGCGATCATCGAAACCCGCGAACGCCTGCGCCGCTCGGTCGCAGCGCAAGCCGAGCTGAACGCCGAGGACCGCGTGCTCGACGCGCTGGTCGGCGCCAATGCCACCGGCAGCACGCGGGAGGCCTTCCGCCGCAAGCTGCGCAATGGCGAGCTGGCCGAGAAGGAGATCGAGCTGGAAGTGCAGGACACCGGCGGCTCCGGCATGCCGAGCATCGACATTCCCGGCATGCCCGGCGCACAGGTCGGCATGGTCAATCTCGGCGACATGTTCGGCAAGGCCTTCGGTCCGCGCATGAAGCGCAAGCGCATGTCGGTCGGCGACAGCTACGACGTTTTGCTGCGCGAGGAATCCGACAAGCTGCTCGACCAGGATCAGGTGGTCAAAGAGGCCATCCGTGCGGTCGAACAGAACGGCATCGTCTTCCTCGATGAAATCGACAAGATCTGCGCCAGCGAGGACCGTCGCGGCGGCGATGTCTCGCGCGAGGGCGTGCAGCGCGACCTGCTGCCGCTGATCGAGGGCACCACGGTGACGACCAAGCACGGCGCGGTGCGCACCGACCACATCCTGTTCATCGCCTCCGGTGCGTTCCATCTGGCCAAGCCGGCCGATCTGCTGCCCGAGCTGCAGGGCCGGCTGCCGATCCGCGTCGAGCTGGCGGCCCTGTCGCGCAGCGATCTCAAGCGCATTCTGGTCGAGCCGGAAGCCAGCCTGATCAAGCAATACGTCGCCTTGCTCGGCACCGAAGGCATCGAGCTCGGCTTTTCCGAGGACGCCATCGAGGCGGTTGCCGAGCTGGCCTGGCAGTTCAACGAACGGGTCGAGAATATCGGCGCCCGCCGGCTGCAGACGGTCATGGAGCGCCTGGTCGAGGACATCAGCTTCACCGCCTCCGAGCGCGGCGGCGACACCATTGCCATCGACGCCGAGTATGTGCATGCCCATGTCGATGGCATCGGCGATGGCGCCGATCTGGCCAAGTTCATCTTGTAGCCGGCTACCGTCATCTTAGAGCCGGTGCGCCCGGGAGGCAGCTCGGACATGCGTCAATCGCCGTTGATCGTGGAGGTCTGGCGCGGGCCGCATGTGGAAAGCCGCCACCGAGTGCACGCCTGCGTCATCGCGCTGGACGAGGCCGGCAAGCCGTCCGTCATGCTCGAGGCCGGCGAGATCGGCACGGCCATGCTGCCGCGCTCGGCGATCAAGCCGTTTCAGGCCCTGCCCGTGGTCGAGAGCGGCGCGGCCGACGTCTACGGCTGCGGCGACACCCAGCTCGCTCTGGCCTGCGCCTCGCACAGCGGCGAGCCGGTACACCGCCAGTTCGTCGACCTGTGGCTCACGCATATCGGCCTCAGCGCCGATGCCCTGCTGTGCGGCGGCCACCCGAGCCAGCATGAACCGACGGCGCAGGCCGAAGCGGCCAGGGCGATCCGGCCGAGCCGCCTGCATGACAACTGTTCCGGCAAGCATGCCGGCATGCTCACGCTCGCCCGCTATGCCGGCGACGACATCACCGACTACGTCCACCCCGACCACCCGGTGCAGCGTGCCGCCCAGCGCGCCTTGAGCGACCTCGCTGACGAAGCGGTACCGCGCGCCGATGCCGCCGACGGCTGCAACGCGCCGGCCTTCGCCATGAGCCTGCACAGCCTGGCACTGGCCTATGCCCGGCTCGCCAGCGGTCGGGGCCTGAGCCAAAGCCGGGCCCAGGCCGCTGGGCGCATCGTCCGGGCCATGGTCAATGCGCCGCTAATGGTCGCCGGCCATGGCCGCTTGTGTACGCTTTTGATGGTGAACGCCCCGCATCTGATCGCCAAGACCGGCGCCGAAGGTGTCTATGGTGCCGCCTGGGGCGCACGTGGCCTCGGCCTGGCGCTCAAGGTCGACGACGGCGCCACCCGGGCGAGCGAGGTCGCGCTCATGGCGCTGTTGCACTGGCTGGATGCCTTTGCCGGGGCGCGGCCGGCCGCGCTCGCGCACCTGGCCAGGCCGGCGATTCGCTCACGCACCGGCGATGCCATCGGCCACATCGCCCTGGCCGCCGACGCCTTGCCGACGCGCCGACCGGCGGCCTGACGCCTGATCATGGCCCGCGCGATCCGGGTCATCGACGCCGGGGTTCTCGCCGCGCCGGTACCCTTAACGCGACGCCGCCGGCAGTAACCTTAACGCCGCCGGGCGAGAGCCCGCTCAATCACCACCGTGCCCTTAACGTTAGCGCGATTGGCGAAAGCTCGATCAGCTTCCACAAAGCCGTTAACCTTAATGCAGCAGGGGCAAACGCTTCTAACCACCACCGCGGCGTTAACCTTAACGCGAGCGGGTGAGAGCCCGATCAAGCCAGCGCCGCGGCGTTTACGTTATCGCGAGCGAGTGAGAGCTCGTCCAACCGGCCAAACACGTTAACGTTAATGCAGCCGGGGCAAAGGCCGTCAAACCATCGTGCGACTACCGCTGGCGCAGCTGGGACAAAAGCCCGTCCGATAAGGTCCCAGGCGTTAGCCTTGATCCGACTGAACAAGGACGCGGCCAATTTGGGCCGCAGCGTTAACCTTAACGCCACCTCGCAAACACGCATTTACTCACGACTGGGCCGTTAACGTTAACGCGACCGGATCGGAGTCCGATCAAGCCAGCGCCGCGGCGTTTACCTTAAGCGCGAGCGAGTGAGAGCCCGATCAAACCAGCGCCGCGGCGTTGACCTTAGCGCGAGCGAGTGAAAGCCCGTCCAATCGGGCCAAGGCTGTTAACCATTACGCAGCCGGAGCAAAGGCGCGGCCGATCAGCACGAGGGCCTTCAGCTTAACAGAGAAGCGGCGCCCCGCGTGCGCAGCGCCGCGATCGAAGTCACACGAGCGCGTGTTGCGCGCGTCTCTTCAGCGACGCTGTAGCGCGTGCGGACCCGGCCGGCGGCGCCGACATCCTGCAACAGCCATCGCGCTCAAGGCCGTGGTGTCTCTAGAGAGAAGCCTGCGCGGAGACGGAGCCGCGCGCCGTTTCAGCGGTCACCGCCGCGTCCGTCGCGTGTACCACACCGCCCAAGACGATGGTTTCCGCCCGCGCCCGAGACCCGGCTTGAAGCACGCCAAAGCTGCGCTGCGCCGGCGCGGGTTACCAGACCCGTACCGGCCCGGTATCGACATGGACGAAGCTGCGGTAGCTGCCGACGCCGCCACGGCCCAGGGCGCGCGCGGCATTGCGCACATCGCGTATGCGCCGCCCGGGCACGCGGATGTCGATCGCCTGGCCGCGCAGGTGGTAGCTGTTGACCGCCACGCCGCGGCTGCGCTCGCGCAACATGTCGTTGGTCCTGGGCGTGCGGTAGCCGCAGATCACCGTGTACGGCGTGGTCTCGCCGACATCGAGCGTGCGCCGCAGGGCGACCAGGAGGTCGAGCAGGCGCGGATCGATCGGCTTGACCGTATCGGTCCGCCAGTCGCGCAGGTGATAGTTGATCGCCTCCAGCGCCTCGAGCTGGTAGTTGCCGCCATAGGCATAGACGACGTCGAGCTTTTCGCCGGTGTTGATCGACTCGAAAACGAGGCGGCGGGGCGTACGCGCCGCATGGGCCATGCCGGGTGCAGCCATAAGCAGGCCGGCAGCCGCGGTCGCCCCCAAGAAGGTCCGTCGATGCATGAAGGATCAGCACCCGTTAGCGTTCAAGCGTTCCTTAGCCGCGGGCGGCATGTCCGCCAGCGACCCGTCATATCAGCGATACCTTATACAAAGCATCATAACCTTAGCACGAAATAACCGTCAACTCCGCCGGCCGGCCAGGGCGCGGCTGAGCGCGGCATCGCGGCCATAGATATCCTCAAGAAAATGCGGCTGTCCGACCTCATCGACGAAAGTCGTAATATAGGTCAGATGCACCGGGATCGGCTCGTGCAGATGGACCACGGTGCGCTTGTCACTGGCGACGATGCTGTTCAGCCGCGCGCGATCGTAGCCCTGGCGACGCAGCAGCGCTTCGGCCAGGGCGAACGGATCATGCACCCGGATACAGCCGTGGCTGAAGGCGCGCTGCGACCGGCCGAACAGCGATTTCGACGGCGTATCATGCAGATAGATCGCGTGATCATTCGGGAACATGAACTTGACCCGGCCGAGCGCATTGTCATCGCCCGGCTCCTGGCGCAGGCGATAGGGGAAGTGTCCCTGGGACATCGCTGACCAGTCGATCGCGCTGGCGTTAACCACCTGGTTGCCCGACAACACCTTATAGTTGTGAGCTTGCAGATAGCCCGGATCGGCCTGGATTTCCGGCAGGAGCTCTTCCGTCGCGATGCTGTGCGGCACATTCCAGTACGGATTGAACTCCAGATACTGCATGAGCTTGGAGAACACCGGGGTACGATTGTCCAGGTCGCCGACGACGACCGGCGCGGTGTGCACCACGGTGCCGTCCTCAACCAGTTCGAGCCGGTAGGCCGCCAGATTGACCGAAATGTGCCGGGCACCCAGATCGCGCGGCATCCAGCGCAGCCGCTCCATATTGGCCATGACCTGGTCGATGCGCGCGGAAATCGGCCGGTTCAGTGCGGCCAGCGTGCCGGCGCCGACGACGCCATCGACAAGCAGGCCGTGATGTGCCTGGAAACGCTTCACCGCAGCGGCGAGCAGCAGGTCATAGGTCTCGGCGCCGTCGGGCGGCGGCAGGCTGGCATCGTAGTCGCCGCTCTGGGTCAGACGCGCGCGCAGGGCGATGACCCGCGCATCCTGCATCCCTGGTTTGAGCGTTTCGCCTGGCGGCACGCTCACCCAGCGCACGCCGCGTGCCGCTTCGGCGCGCAGGTCCGCCAGCAGCGTGCGCAGGGCGGTGTAGTCCGGCGACCGCGGCGGCAAGGTGCGCAGCAGCCCGGCCGGGTTGGGATCGCTGGCGGCCGCCTCGAGCAGGGTCCGCGGCGACACCCGGCGCGGCCGGTGATGGTGTTCGTTGTCGAGCGTGCGCGGGTTGAACCGACCGGCATAGACATCGCCGGCATAGCCCACATAGGCGCGCGAAACCGCCCACTCCAGCTCGGCGCGCGCCGCCGGCCGGCCGTCGTCCATGAGCTGGCCGATGCGCGCGACGTCATACGTGGCCGGGCTGAGGCCCTCGTCATCGGCCGCCTGCAGGACATCGAGCACGTGGCGCGTGCGGTTCAGGCCGCCGTCATCGTCCGTCCACAGCGGTGCATAGCCGCGTGACGCATAAGAACGCGCCACCTGTGTCGTCAGTGGATCGCCGGCTGCCGCGGTGCGGCGCAGGCCGAGCTCGCGCTCCATGGCGGCGACAAAAGCGGCATCCCCGCCGGTGGTTTCGGCGAAAGCCGGTGCCGGCGCCGCCAGGCTGCCCGGGAGCAGCAGCGACAGTGCCAGGACGACCCCGCCAAAGCGGCGCCGAAGCCATCCATCACGCATGTTCAAGCCCTCCGGCCCGCAGAACCTCGCGCCCTCATGAAAACCCAGACACATTAAGAAAGTGTCAAGGAAATCGCGCGATACTCGAGATCAGTGTTTGACCTGGCGCCCGCGGAGCCCCTCAAGTTTGCGTTTTAGTCTAGCGATCGTCCGACAATTGACCAAGCGTGGCGCGCCGATTCTTTGGTTCAGCCTGCTTTTTTCCCCGGCTTGTGATCACGCCAAGCCGTTTGTGCCACCTTCCAGTACGCTCATCGGGCACGCGCAGGCCTGGCAGGTCAGGCGCGAGGTCCGCGATCGCGCGGTGCGCTGTATCGCCAGCACCGCCGCCATCGGCATCGCCGATCGCCGCGGGCTGCCCCCGGGCC
>JBHJHH010000101.1:0-19527 GCA_050331015.1 Geminicoccaceae bacterium | reverse complement strand
TAACGGTGGTCGCCGCGCCGAGGGCGGCGACAGGGGCGCTGTCGGTGTCGGTGGAGAGCGTGTCGGTCGCCATGGTACGTGCCTCGCTTGGCAGGCGACAAGCGCCTGCATTCGATTTTCAGGCATTATACCTAAGTACTATTAACCTTGCTTTGATCTAACGCAAAGTGCGTGTGAATTGCCGCCCAACGTGCGTCCAACGTGCGTCGGCGGCAAAAAGAGCCGCCTGACGACCCAGCCCGCGCCTGGGCCATGACCCTGGCCGGTGGCTGTGCAAACCGGACATGGGCATGCATATCGGCCGCGTTCGCTGGCTCGGTCGCGCCGTCCGGCCGCAACGGCGCCAAGGATGCATGCGTTCGCCCGGTTTGCCTTGTTGGGCCCGCGGCGCGTTCGGCAGGCTGGCGCCTTTCCGGCAGCTATCTGCTGCGCTGACGCCAGAGTTCCCGAGCGAAGTCAAAGGCCGCCGCAGCGATCCCGAGCACGACCACGACGATCAGATCGGGCTCCTGCACCTTCCAGATCAAGATGCCGACAAAGATGACGAAACCGGCCAGCCCGAGCACGGCAAGGATGGCGTCACGCATCTGACCGGCCTTCTCCACGCAACACACGCACGAGCCAGTTGGCTGTGCGAAGCAGCCGCCCGTCATCCTCAAAGCGCCCGACGAGTTGCACGCCGATGGGCATGCCGTTGTCACCCTGAAGTAACGGCAAGGTGAGCGCCGGCAGGCCGAGATAAGTCCAAGGCGTGCAGAACACCGGATCGCCGGTCGAGCCAAGGCCGAGAGGTGCCTCACCGCGCACCGCCGGGACAATGAGGGCATCACAGGCGGCGAACACCTCGTCGAGCATGGCCAGTACGGGAGGGCGCGCGCGCTCGGCCTCGATATAGGCCGTCGCCGACGTCGAGCGACCGTCTTCGAGCATGGCGCGCAAGGTCCTCGAGAGCTGCGTTGCGTCCCTGGCTTCGAGTGGCGCGAAGCTGACCGCGAGATCAGCCAGCATGATCGCGCGGTGCCAGGACCAGATCTGCGCAAAGCGCTCCGGCAACGTGATAAGTGTGCATCGTGCACCCAGAGCCTGGTTCAGTTCCTCGAGACCCAGGCGCACAGGCGCCTCGGCGAGGTCGGCAGCGGACGACGGCCACAAGCCGAAGCGCGGTGGCAGCGGCGGCGCACTGGCGGCGGTCATGTCGAGCTGCAGCGAGGGTCTTGGCCGGGTCACGGGATCGCCGGCATCATCGCCGATGATGACATCGCCGATAAGGGCGACGTCCTGAAGGGCGCGGGCGAACACGCCGATATGGTCGAGCGACGGCGACTGGGTTAGCACGCCGGTGCGCGGCACTAGCCCGAAACTCGGCTTGTAGCCAACCACGCCGCAGAAAGAGGCTGGCCTGATCACCGAGCCATTGGTCTGGCTACCGATCGCCAGCGGCACCATACCAGCCGCCACCGCCGCCGCCGAGCCGCTCGAGGAACCACCCGGGGTGCGCGCAGGATCATGCGGATTGCGCGTACCGGCCGGACGCAGCACGGCCAGTTCGGTCGTGACTGTCTTGCCCATGATCAGCGCGCCGGCGGCCTTGAGACGTGCGACCAGCCAGGCATCGCGCCGCGGCCGTTGGCCGGCGCACAGCGGCGTACCGTTCTCGGTCGGCATGCCATGCACGTCGATGATGTCCTTGATGCCGACCGGCAGCCCGTGCAACGGGCCGATCGGTTTGCCGCTCTTGCGCCAGCGATCGAGCGCTTGCGCCTGGGCACGGACATGGGCCTGATCGAGATAGTGCCAGGCGCCGATCTCGCTCTCGCGCTGGTCGATCACCGTCAGGCAGGCGTCGGCAAGGTCCTCGGCATCGAGCACGCCGCTCGCCAGTGCGTCACGCAGGACATGCGCCGGCCGTTGGGTAAGGTCATGCGCATCACGGGCCATAGAACACCTCCGGCAGCCAGAGCGCGATGCCCGGGAAGCTGTACAGCAGGATCATGGCGAGCAGAATCATGCCCAGATACGGCATGACGCCGGCGAAGATGTGCGTGAGCTGCACTTGCGGTGGTGCCACGCCCTTCAAGTAATAGGCCGACATTGCCATGGGCGGTGTCAGGAACGACGTCTGCAGGTTGAGCGCGATCAGGATGCCGAAAAACAGCGGATCGATCTCGAAATAGGGCAGCAGCGGCAGGAAGATCGGCACGAAAATGATGATGATCTCGGACCATTCCAGCGGCCAGCCGAGGATGAAGATGATCAGCTGGGCGATGATCAGGAACATGATCGGGCTGAGCTCCAGGCTGAGCACGAAATCCTTGATCAGCGTTTCGCCGCCCAGATAGGAGAACACCGAGCTGAAGGTCCACGAGCCGACGAACAGCCAGCAGACCATCGCCGAGGTGCGGACCGTGAGATAGACGGACTCACGCAAGCGATCCCAGGTCAGCGAGCGATAGGCGGCGGCGAGCACCAGGCCGCCGATGGCGCCCACGGCGGCGGCCTCCGATGGCGTCGCCAGGCCGAAAAGAATGGCGCCGAGCACCGACAGGATCAGGATCGCGAGCGGGAAGAACGACGTCAGCAGCAGCCAGACGATCTCGACGATCGAGCGCTCTTCACCCTCGATTTCCTTGGGCGGCTTGGGTGCCAGTCCCGGATTGAGCATCGCGCGGCCGATGACATAGAGGATATACAGCCCGGCGAGCAGAAAGCCGGGGAACAGCGCACCGGCATAGAGCTTGACGATCGAGACGTTGGACGTGGCGGCGTAGACGATGAGCATGATTGAGGGCGGGATCAAGATGCCCAGGCAGCCGCCGGCGCAGATCACGCCCGAAGCGAAGCTCTGATTGTAGTTCGCCTTGAGCATGGCCGGCAGCGCGAGCATACCCATGAGCGTGACCACGGCACCAATGATGCCGGTGGCGGTGGCAAACAGGGCGCAGGTTGCCAGCGCGGCAACGGCCATAGCCGCTGGCAGGCCGCGCGCCGTGACATAGAGAGTGGTGAACAGCCGATCGACGATGTTCGCGCGCTCGACAATATAGCCCATGAACAAAAACAGCGGGATCGCCGTCAGGACATCGTTCGACATGACTGAATAGGTCTGATTGACGAACAGGTCGAATATCCTGTTGTCGAAAAGATGGTCCATCCGATCGGCGTCGAAGTACGCGTAATAGCCGAAGAACAGACCCATGGCCATGAGCGTGAACGCGATCGGAAAGCCGAGGAAAATCGTCAGGATGAACAACCCAAGCATGAGAACGGCGACTTGAGGTTCGGTCATTTTCGTTTCTCATGCTTGACGATATCGAAGGCTTCACTTGAATGCGTCAGCGAATCCCGTTCGGCTTGGCGGAGCAGGATGGTCTCCATTTCCTCGATATCGTCTTTATTGCGCAGCCATTCGCCGGTTCGCAGACAGATCAGGCAGCGGCAGACCTGCGCCGCGCCTTGCAGCAACAACAGCACACCAGCTGCGATGATGATCGTCTTGAACTGGTAGATCGGCACGTTGGCCGGACTCATCACGCTGACCTCGCCATAACGCCAGGAGCGCGCGGCGTATTTCCAGCCGGCAAAAATCAACGCCAGAACGCCGGGAAAGAAGAACAGCACGTAGAGCACGAGTTCGACCATCGCCTGCACTTTGGTCGGCCACAGGCGATAGAGGAAATCGCCGCGCACGTGGCCGTCGCGCGACAGCGTGTAAGCGCCGGCCATCATGAACAGGGCGCCGTACATCATGTAGCTGACATCGAACGCCCAGGACGTCGGCGCGCGCAGGGCGTAGCGCACGAACACCTCGTAGCCGACACCCAGGGTCATCACCAAAATGCACCAGGCAAACGCCTTGCCGAACCAGGCCGAAACGGCATCGGCAAACTCGATGAAACGAACCATTAACCTCTCCAGGGCCATGGTCGCGGCACGGCAGCGACCCGCACCGCGACCGAAGGCTCAGCCTTTTGATCGGAAGATCAGAAGCCGAGGCGACCCGGGAAGTAATGCTCGTAGGCGAGTTTGTAGTCGGCCTGGTTCATCAGGTCGTAGAATGCGACCCGCTCAGACCAAGCCTTCTGGCTGTCGACCACCTTGGCGAAGAACTCGTCTTGCATGAGGTCTTCGAGCACGGCATCCCAGGCATTCAGCTGGGCCTGCATGATCGAGCTGTCGGTGCGATAGACGTTGACACCGTCCTCGTTCATAAGGGTCTGCAGGTCGGCGCTGTAGCGATCCATGGCGAGGCCGTAATTGGCGGTGTTGGTCGCCTCGGCAGCATGCTCGAGGATCGCTTGGTGCTCCGGCGCGAGGCCGTCGAAGGTGTCCTTATTGAAGATGATTTCGAAGAACTCGGCCGCCTGGTGGTACGAGCCGAGATGGTAGTGCTTCGAGACGTCCTGGGCGCCGAAATCACGATCCGAGGTCGGATTGTTGAACTCGAAGGCCTCGATCACGCCGCGCTCGAGCGCCGGCACGATTTCACCGCCGGGTAGCTGGGTGACGCTTAGGCCCATGCCTTGCATGATGTCCGTGGCGAGGCCGACGGTGCGGTATTTCAGGCCCTGCATGTCGTCGGCCGATTGCACATGCTGGTTAAACCAGCCGAGCGGCTGCGTCGGCATCGGCATGGCGAAGAAGCCGACCAGGTTGAGGCCGAGCACGTCCTGGACCAGCTCGCGGTACATCTCGTTGCCGCCGCCATAGTGCATCCAGGCCAGGATCTGCGACGCGTTGGCGCCAAAGACCGGGCCGGTGCCGAACAGCGACGCGGCCTTGTTCTTGCCGTACCAGTAGGCGGTCACGGTGTGCGCGCCGTCGAGCACACCGTCATGCACGGCATCTTGCACCTGGAACGCCTTGACGACCGCATCGGTCGGCAGGAGGTCGACCCTCAAACTGCCGCCGGACATGCGCTCGACGCGATCGGCATATTGCTGGGCCATCTCCTGGAACACGTTGCTCGCGCCCCAGGAACTCTGCATTTTCAACACCGTCGCCTCTTGCGCCCGGACGATGTTCGGCATCGCCAGCGCACCGGCGGCGCCAGCACTGGCCAGCGCAGACCCCTTGAGGAAGGAACGACGATTTTCGGTATCATTGGCGTCATGCGCCATGGTTAAGCCTCCTGACATGATTGATGCGACATTCGCGTGTCGCTCTTATGGCGGCGCCAAGCGCTACGCCGGCTTTCACGCGCTGATTGCGCTCGATACGTGAAAGCACCTATGTGTAGCGATATACAAGCGTCTGGCGAATGTCGAGATGTCCCCTAGAGCGCGCGCCATCCTCGGGTAAGGTTCCGCGCCTCCGCTCGCGCACAGGCCTTCCGAGGCGGTGCGGACGCCCCTCCGCTTACCTGTGCTGCGTGCGGGCGTTGCGCTCGGCAGCCGGGTCACCCAGATGCCGAGCATGCAACGTCCAGCGAGCAAGGGCGGGAGAGCGGTGCATGAGCGTGTGTGTCCAACACGGTAACGCGAGAGGCCGGCAGCGGTGACCCGGGAGCCAACAGCCGTGTCACCAGGGCATGCCGATCCGCGCGACGACGAGGCCGTCGACGCGGCCGCACTGGCCGGCCATCGCGCGGCCATGATCGCTACGATCGAAGCCCATGCACGTGTTCTCGAACGCGTTTTCGGCCGCGACGGTCTGTCACCGCGGGTTCTCGAGGCCATGCGCCAAGTGCCACGCCACCGATTTGCGCCCAAGGCTGCGGCGGCTTCGGCTTATGACGACCGACCCATCCGCATCGGCGCGCAGCAAACGATCTCCCAGCCGTTCATCGTTGCCGCCATGACCCACCTGATCGACCCGCAATCGACCGATCGCGTGCTCGAGGTCGGCACCGGTTCCGGCTACCAGGCCGCCGTGCTCAGCCCGCTGGTCGCCCAGGTCTACACGATCGAGGTGGCGCCTGGCCTGGCCGCGCAGGCCGCCGCACGCCTCAGCGAGCTCGGCTACGCCAACGTCGAAACGCGCAGCGGCGACGGCTATGCCGGCTGGCCGAAAGCGGCGCCGTTCGATGCCATTCTGGTCACCGCCGGCGCCGACGACATCCCGCCGCCGCTGCTCGACCAGCTCAAGCCCGGCGGACGCATGGTCATTCCCCTCGGCTGGGGCTTCGATCAGGATCTAAGCCTGGTGACCAAGGCGGACTCTGGCGAGGTCACCTGCGAAAGACTCTTCCCGGTCAGCTTCGTACGCTTCGCCCGAACTTAGTGTCAGCCTAACTCTCGTCGAGCTGCGGCTTGGCCTGGCAAGGCCGCTGATTCAGCGTACGTCAGGCTGTCACGTCTTCGGCTTGGCGCCGACCGAACGTCCAGCGCCCTCCGGCAAGGGCAGCTCGGCGTGCTGCGCCGCGATGATGGTCAGTGCCGCCACCAGCTCGGGATTTGGCGGACAACTGCGCCGCGTCGTCAGATCGACATGGATCAGCAGGGTCTCAACCGTCGCCAGCAGGTCGCCGTCCGCGCGCGTCAGACGGTGGAAAAGGTGCAGCTTGCGGCCGTCGCCGCGCAAGACCTGCGTCGTCGCGCGGATACGCTCGCCGGCTTTCGCCTCGGCCAGGAAGCGGACATGGCTCTCGGCGGTGAAATAGCTGCGGCCTGAGGCAATGTAGGCGGCATCGGCGCCAATGAGTTCCATGAACCGGTCCGTGGCGGCGCCGCCAGCTTCAAGGTAATGGGTCTCATTCATGTGGCCGTTGTAATCGGTCCAGCTGGTCGGCACCTGGCGCTCCAGCGTCACCGGCAAGACATCGCCTGCTGGTTGCGCCAGCATGGCTTCGTGTGCGCGGATCACACCGCCGGCACCGCTGCCGGTGCGCCGCAGCGCCCGCATCATGGCGACCAGATTGTCATCGCGCAGCCGCTCCAGCTCCCGCACGGCCATGTGGCCGGACTGTGCATCCGATTGCGTGGCGATCAGCTCGACCAGCGCGTCATCGAAGTCAGGCACATCGGTAAGCCTGCTCCAAGGCCATGCCAGCGCCGGACCGAACTGGCTGAGGAAATGGCGCATGCCGGCTTCGCCGCCGGCGATGCGATAGGTCTCGAACAGGCCCATTTGCGCCCATCTCAGGCCAAAGCCCATGCGGATCGCGTCATCGATCTCCTCGGTCGTGGCGATGCCATCCTGCACCAGCCACAGGCTTTCCCGCCACACCGCCTCGAGCAGGCGATCGGCGATATGGGCATCGATTTCCTTGCGCACGATGAGCGGAAACATGCCAATGGCACGCAGCAGCTCCGCCGCCTTTGCACAAGCCTGCGGCTCACCGACCAGCTCGACCAGAGGCAGCAGATAGACCGGATTGAACGGATGCGCGACGATCGCCTGGCCGCCTTGCGCATTCAGCTCCGAGGGTTTGAAGCCGGAGGTCGATGAGCCGATCACTGCGCTGGCCGGTGCCGCCGCCAAGAGTGAAGCCAGCACGCGATGCTTGAGCTCGAGCCGCTCGGGCACGCTTTCCTGCACCCAATCGACGCCGCTGACCGCTTCGGCCAGATCAGCGTGGAAGCGCAACGCCCCCTCAACCGGCAGGGCCCGGTCGTAGAGCGCCGGCAGGCTCCGGCGGGCATTGGCGACGACCGCATTGATCTTGCGCGCGGCCTGCGGATCCGGATCGAAGACCGCGACATCCCAGCCATTGAGCAGGAAGCGCGCCGCCCAGCCGCCGCCGATGACGCCGCCGCCGATGATCGCCGCACGTTTCATCGCGGCGCCCGCTTCACCAGGCCAAGCCGCGCACGCACCTCGGCCGGGCCGATCACGCGCGCGCCCATGCGCTCGACGATGCCGACGGCGCGCTCGACCAGCTGGGTATTGGTCGCCAGCACACCCTTGTCGAGCCAGAGATTGTCCTCGAGGCCGACGCGGACATGCCCGCCGGCCAGCACCGCAGCGGCGACATAGGCCATCTGGTGGCGCCCCAGCGAGAACGCGCTGAACGTCCAGTCCGGCGGCAGGTTGTTGACCATGGCCATGAACGTGTTGAGATCGTCCGGCGCGCCCCAGGGCACGCCCATGCACAGCTGCACCAGGGCCGGGCTCGCCAGCACGCCCTCGTCCACCAATGCCTTGGCCAACCACAGATGACCGCTGTCGAACGCCTCGATCTCGGGCTTCACGCCCAGCTCGGTCATCATCCGCCCCATGGCGCGCAGCATGCCGGGCGTGTTGGTCATGACGTAATCGGCCTCGGCGAAGTTCATCGTGCCGCAATCGAGCGTGCAGATCTCCGGCAGGCAGGCGGCGACATGCGCGACGCGCTCGCTGGCACCAGCCATGTCGGTGGCCGTCTCGTTCAGCGGCAGCGGCGCTTCGCACGAGCCGAAGACCATATCGCCGCCCATGCCGGCGGTCAGGTTCAACACCACATCGACCTCGGCCGCGCGGATTCGCTCGGCCACCACCCGGAAGTAATCAAGTCGGCGTGACGGCGCCCCGGTCGCCGGATCGCGCACATGGCAATGCACGATCGCCGCCCCGGCCCTGGCCGCCTCGATGGCACTATCGGCAATCGCCTTGGGCGAACGCGGTACATGCGGGCTGCGCTCTTGGGTGGCGCCCGAGCCAGTAACGGCGCAGGTAATAAACACCTCGCGGCTCATGGACAGTGGCATGGCATTGCGTCCTCTGGCAGGCGTCGGTGCGTGATCAGGCGCGGTTGCCGGGGCTGCACTGGCAGCACGCTCGCCTTGCCTAGCACGCTACCTCGTCGGGCAACCGCGCGATATGGCTTGCGTGCGGAACATCGGCCGCAGGTCTCGAGCCTCACGCCTGGTTCGAGCAGCGCTCATCTGCCGGGGACGCGCACCCGTTTTCTGTTGATTTGCGTAGCCGTCACGCCCACGTCTTCGCCATCACTTGCGTCACAGCTCCTATACTTGAACGGAGAGCCTTGTTGCTGAAACCCTTTGTCGTCGCCCTGACCTCGCTGACGCTGGCCGGCTGCTCCGTCTTCGGCGTCCGCTCCGGCACCGAGCAACCCGCCTACAGCGTGCGCGAGGTCCTCGATGACCGCACCGAGATCCGCGACTACGCTGTCCGGCTCGCGGCGCAAACCGAGGTTCCGCTCGCGGACGGCCGCAACGCGGCGCTGAACGAGGCCTTCGGACGCCTTGCCGGTTATATTTTCGGCAAGAACCAGGGTGCGCGCGAGATTGCCATGACCGCACCGGTGGAGGTCGCCCGCTCGCAAGGCACGACCATCGCCATGACCGCACCAGTCGAAACCGTCACTGAAGGCCAGCAGATGCGCATGCGCTTCTTCTTGCCGGCAGAAATCCGCCGGGCGGACGCGCCGACACCAGTCGATCCGCAAGTAAACCTCGTAGAAGTTCCGGCCGAAATACTTGCGGTGCGCCGATTTACCGGGTTGCGGCACACGGCCGCCGTGGATGCGCAGGCGGCGGCGCTCCTGGAGGCCGTGCGCGCGGCCGGCTATCAGCCAGACGGGCCAGTCGTCAGCTATTTCTACGACCCGCCATGGACAATCCCGTTCCTGCGCCGCAATGAAGTCGCGGTCGCGGTCCTTGAACCGGCAGATGCTAGAGGGGGCGAGGGTCACTAAAGGCCGAATGCCGAGCATGACGGCGTGCAGCCTGATCGAGCAATCACCGGCACTTCGCTTGCCGTTTTTCTTGATGGCAAAAGAACAATGGCAACGCCTACCGTACCTATGCTTGATGCAGATCGCTCACATGACTAGTCGCTCATATGCCAGGTCTGCAACGCACGCCTCTGGCCGCTTCTTGTGCCCGATACTGCCCCGTCGCCGTCCGCGCCGACGCATTTTCCGTCATGGCCAGGATGAAACGCGACCATGCTGCGTAATTGCCTACGAGAGGCTTGCACACGGCAGGTCTGAGACAACCCGCAAGGACGCAGCACCATGAGCACCCACAATGTTTCGCTCTCGACGCACAGCATTGAGCACGACGCGATGGCGCCGATGAAAGCGCGCTCGCTTGCCGAGCGTGTCCGTGAGCAGTTGCCCGTCAATGTCAGCGCTGTTTTGCCGAGCGTTGACGTGCAGTCTTTGGGCGCGCGTTTTCGCGAGATCTTGCCGACGGGTGTTCAGGCAAAACTCAGCGACGCGGAAGCTTGGGTTGCCGCGCGTCGGCGTGAAGAAGAACTTGTTCATCTGGTCAGCCTGCTCGAGCAGCTCACCGATCGTGAGCTCGCCTTGCTCGATCTCGATCGCGAGACGTTACTTGAGGAGCTCGAGGATCGCCAGATCGCACAGGATTTCGACTTGCCGCGACTTGGCCGCGACACCCTGCGCGCGGTAGCCGCCTGAAGCGCTCCGACACCCCGGGGCTGACGGTCGCGCCAGACCGGACAGCCCCGGTCGCTCAATCGAAAACACACGTAATTCCAGAAGGTTAGCTGAAGATGACGCTCGCTTTCGAGTCGGTCCCGACCCGCGCCATGCCGACCAGGCAGGGTGGAAACCGGCGGTGGACGCGCTTGAGCGCGCGTCTGCTGCGCCCGGCGCTGATTACCGTCAATCTGCTTGGCGCCTACTACCTGGGCGGCCAGTTGATTTACGAGAACATCGACGACCAGCCCGATATCGAGGTCACGCAGCCGACCGACAACGGCCTGCGCTCGGTCGATATGGCCGCCCATCTGATCGATCGCGAGATCCGCGAGCACGGCTGGGTGGCCAATGACCCGCCCTTCTATCCGACCGCCCTGCTCGACAATATGGGCGCCTTCCAAGAAGGGCTAATCCAGGCGCTGGGCCGTTTTTCCACCGAGCTGGTCGACCATGTCGCCCGCTCGCGCGGTGCCAGCCGGCTCGATCCGGATCTCGAGCGCGCCTCCGGTCTGTTGCGCTTTCCGGGCGATGTCTGGCTGTTCAAACTGGACGAGACCTGGCTGCCGACGGTGACCAGCGAGGAACAATTTCTTGAAGCGCGCGATGCCCTGACCGCGTTCAATCAAAGATTAAGCCAAGGTCAGGCCAACTTCGATCCGCGCGCCGACAATCTTCGCGTCATCGTCGAAAGAATTGCCTCAGATCTCAGCTCGCAAGGGTCTTTGATCGAGGGCGAGTTGCGCGATGCCGCCTTCAACCCCTTCGACAACGGCACCGACATTGCCTTTTACAATACCAAGGGTCGCCTGTACGCCTATTACTTGATGCTGCGTGAAACGCAGTACGATTTCCAAGAGGTTCTCGAGCAAAGGGGCCTGACGTTTCTTTGGGGACGCATGCTGGCGTCTTTGCGCGAGGCGGCCACCTTGCAGCCGGTGTTCGTGTCCAACGGCAAGCCCGGCGCCCTGCTGCCGAGCCATCTGGCCGAACAGGGTTTCTACCTGCTGCGCGCCAAGACGCAGATGCTCGACGTCGCCACGGTGCTCGCCGGTGGCCGGTAAGGTATTGATAATCAAGGAGAGTCAACGATGAATCTGAAACTGCCGCAGGTGCACTGGCCGCGCTGGCTGACGCTCGAGGGCTTCCCGACCAATGGCGCCTTGGCGCTGAGCGGGGCCTTGATCTGGCTCACCGTCTATCTGCTCTACGCCCGCTAGGGCCGCACGAGCGCAAGTCATCGACAAGTATTCGAACGGCCCGGCAACAGTGCGTTGTCGGGCCGTTTCGCGCGCCTAAAAGGCGCCAAACGCACGTGACAAAACCCGACACCTGGTGACTGAACGCCGCAACTGGTGACTGAATACCGCAGATGGGGCGTAAAGTCCCGTCAACACGCGCCAAATGCCGGCCATCACGCCCCGGCGCCGCTCTGGTCCGGCGTACACGGCCACCCATCTTGCCTGCCATGATCGAGACCGACCGGTTCGCCAAGATCGAAGTGACCAGCGCCGGCGCCTTGCGCGCCTGGCTCGAGCAGCACCATGGCCAGAGCGACAGCGTCTGGCTGGTCACGTTCAAAAAGCACGTCGCCGGCCGCTATGTCGGCCGCGAGGCCGTGCTCGATGAACTGATCGCCTTTGGCTGGATCGACGGCATCCGCCGCAAGCTGGACGCCGATCGCACCATGCAGCTGATCGGCCCGCGCCGGCACGATGTCTGGGCGCTGAGCTACAAGCAGCGCGCCGCCCGGCTGATCGCTGACGGGCGCATGCACGCCGCCGGCCTGAAGGCGATCGAGGCCGCCAAGCGCCAGGGCTTGTGGGACGCGATGGCCGATGTCGATGCGTTGCGCGTGCCGGACGACCTGCAGGCCGCGCTCGAGGCGATGCCGCCGGCGGCCGCGTGGTTCGCCGCCGCCGCGCCATCCTATCGCCGCAACGTGTTGCACTGGATCAAGCTGGCGAAGAAGGCGGAGACGCGCGCAACGCGCATCGCCCGGACCGCCGAGCTGGCCGCCCGCGGCGAGAAGGTCGCGCAGATGTAGCCTTCAATGTGGCGGCAGTCAGTCTGGCGACGCTGCCCGGGCGCCGCCTGCCTGGAGAGCGACGGCACGGCAAAAGCAAAGCCGCGGGCCGCCCGACGAACGGACGACCCGCGACATGCCCCCGACATTTATCAACTATAGGTTTAGGCAGCGCCAGGAACAGACGCGCGGCTCAGCTATAGATCGTGGCGCTCTCGCGCAGACGTTTCATGGCCGTGTCCAGGCGGATCGGCGTGCGGAAGCCCTCCGGCTTGACGGTCATCATCGAGCACGACAGGTGCGGCAGGACGGCTTCGGCGGTGTTGCCGATGAACACGCCGGCGATGCCGCTGCGCGACAGCGAGCCCATGACCACCAGCTCGGTGCCGGCGGTCTCGGCCATGGCCGGGATGGCGATCTCGGGCGTGCCCTTGACCACGTGCAGGCTGGGTTCGGCCGGCAGCTCGGGCAGGCTGCGCACGAGCGCTTCCAGGCGCTGCTCGTTGGCGACCTGCTCGTGATCGATCTGGCTTTCCAGCGCGCTCATGGTCTCACGCGCAAACGCGCGGCCGCGCAAGATGGTCTCGCCCGGCATATGCCAGCAATACACGACATCGAGCGCGCTCTGTTCGATCGCCGCCAGCGAGGTGCCGAGCTGCAGCAGCTTGATGTTGAGCGCATGGCCCATGCTGTCGGTGTGACCGGCGTCGACCGCGACCAGGATGCGGCCGAAGCTGTGGCGCTGCTCCGGCCGGATCAGCCAGACCGGGCACGGGCATTTGCGCATCAGGTGCATGTCGGTCGCGCCATAGCCGCGGCGATCGTGCGCCACGGTCGGCTCGGCGGTCTTCATGACCAGATCGTGGCCCTGCTCGAGCACCTCGCGGATGATCTCGACAAACGGCGAGCCGATCAGCAGGCGGCTGCTGACGTTCAGACCGCTCGCGCGGGCATCGTCGACCTTGGCGGCCAGATGCTGGCGGTAATAGTCGAGCACGATGTCGGCGCAGCTCTGGCCGACATGGCCGGCCAGCTCGCCCTCGGGCAGCTCGCGCAAGGCCATGGCCACGGTCAGGCTGGCGCCGTTGCGTATGGCCAGGGCACAAGCGCGCTCATAGGCCGGGTCCGGGCCGTCCAGGCGATCGCAGACGAACAGGATGGCTTTGAAGCGTTTCATGGCAGTGGTTCTCCCAGGGTTGCAGGCAGGCCGCGCGCACCCGCTGGCGGCTGCGCTGACGGCAGCCCCCCTCGTGCGCGACGGCGTCGTCGGTTTCAGGCGGCCGGTATGGCCCGCCGGGTCACTCGGCCCGGCCGGCCTTGATCATCTGCGCCACCTCGGTGGCGACCAGGCTGACATCGGCGCCCGGCGTATCCTCGACCACGGCATAGGAATACTCATCGCCCTGCCAGTAGCTGGCATAGGTCTTGCCCATCTTGACCAGGCGGATCTCGTCATCGCCGGCGATGGCCTGCTTGGCGAAGAACAGCGAGACGCGATCGCCGCGCTGGTTTTCGTACAGGACATGGGCGATCGGGCCATCGGCCGTGCCGAGCAGGCGGCCGCCGACCAGATCGAAGCCGATCTGCTCGATATGCGGGATGACCACGTTGCCATCGAGCATGGCATGGAACCAGTCGACCATGGCCGGCTCCTGCGCCGCGGTGTACTCGACCGGATGGATGTGGTCGCCGGCGAAGACGTTGTGCGCACCGGCGGCATCGGCGAGAAAGCGCGGCGTCGTCTCGAAGCTGGCGCTCTGCACCATCGGCTGCTCGCCGCCGACACTGCCATAGCCTTGGGTGTAGACGCTGTGCGAGGTCCAGCCGACCGCCAGCATGGAGAGTGCGGCGGCACTGCGCATGCCCCAGCGGCGGACCTGCACCCGGCGCTCGTAGCGAGCAAGGCGATCGCTCAAGCAATCGGCCAGCGTGTCGAAGCTTTCCTCGAGCGGCTCGTCATCGAGCGAGGCCGCATCGGCGATCTGACGTTTGTCCTGCATGACGCGTGCAATCTCCTGATAGGTCCCGGGATGGTGGGCAAGAAAGTCGATGACTTCGGCCTTTTCCCGGGGCGGCAGTTCGTGATCGACGAAGGCGTTCAGCGCGGCCGGGCTGACCGGTCGGGCTGGCGAGGCTGTGGGCTCGGGTCGGTTATCGTTGTGCATCGCCTTAGGTCTCCCCACCCGCCGCCAGACGCGGTGACGGCGGCTTGTCGAGGTCGCTGTCGCCCTCGAGATGCTTGCGCAGGGCGGCCCGCCCGCGTGACAGGCGTGACATGAAGGTGCCGAGCTTGATGCCGAGCATGTCGGCCGCCTCGGCATAACGGACATCCTCGAACGCCATCAGCGCGATCGCCTCGCGTTGTTCGCTCGGCAGCATCTGCAGGGCCTCGAGCACGGTCTGCGCCTCGACCCAGTCCTGCTGGCGCGGCGGTGCCGACGGCTCCTCGCCCGGCAGCGTCGCGGCATAGGCCTGGCGCGAGCGCGCCTTGCGGTGCTCGCTGCGCAGCGTGTTGATCATGATCGTGGTCAGCCAGGACCTGAGCTCGGCGCCCTCGCGAAAGCGGTCGATCGAGCGGATCGCCTTGAGCATGGTCTCCTGCACGAGGTCATCGGCCTCGGCGGTGTTGCCGCGCACCAACACGCGCGCATAGCGCCTGAGGAACGGCAACATGCTGACCAGTTCGTCCTTGATCGCGCGCTTGCTCATCGAGCGGCTCAGCCCTTTCCCGAAAACGGCAACTGCTTGGGGTACGCCCGGGCGCCGGCCTTCATCCCGACGACCTGCCGGAAAAAAATCCGCGCGGGCGCGCCGACTAAGCTAGGTGCGCCTTGCGCCGCGGCCAGATGGGCGCCTGGGTGTGTGCGCTTGCGCGGCACGAGCGCGCGCCTGGCACAACGCCAGCCCGGCTTTCAGGGCGATGCGCGATTTGTGACAGCGACGCGGATGAAAGCGGCCGCTGCGACGTAAGCTATGGTGAAGGCCGGCGCAGTGCCGGTGCCAGTTAACCAGCAAACGGGGGTGATCCCATGAAGCGCATCCAGAGACGGCTGATGGCGGGCGTTCTGGTGGCCGTGCCGGCGTTCGGCACGCTGTGGCTGATCGAGATCATCCTGGAATTGCTGGTCGCCGCCGGCGAGCCCTTGGCCATGGCCCTGGGCCGGGCGCTGCGGCCGACCTCGATCTCGCTGGCCGAGCTGATCGTCTCGGACGGCTTTCGCTGGGTCATCGCGCTCCTGCTGGTCTTGAGCCTGCTTTATGCGCTCGGCACCATGACCACCAAGGTGGTCGGCCAGCGCATGCTCGAGGCGTTCGACAAGGCGGTCGCGCGCATCCCGCTGGTCGATGTCATCTATGCCGCGCTGCGCCAGCTGGTCGCCTCGTTCCAGCGCACGCCCCATGACGGCAGCCGGGTGGTCCTGATCGAGTTTCCCACGCCGGAGATGAAGACCGTCGGCCTGGTCACGCGCACCTTCCGCGCCATCGATACCGGCCAGGAGCTGGCCGCCGTGTTCGTGCCGACCGCACCGAACCCGACCTCGGGCTATATCGAGATCGTGCCGGTCGAACGCCTGGTCTGGCTCGATTGGACGACGCGCGATGCCATGCAGTTCGTCATGTCCGGCGGCGCGATTGCCCCGGATGGCCTGCGCTATGCGACCGCTGCCGAGCAGGGCTTCCGGCCGCAGATCGCGGCTTGAGCCCGCGCCGCCGGTTTTTTGCTGCAGCGCGGGATGACGCCTGCGACCGGCGCGTAGCTTAAGATAACACCGACCACACCTCACGCTTCACTCGGAACATAGAGATGGCCACCTTGCCCTTCGCCCTGATGACGGACGGCACCTGGCGCGCGCGCCTGCAAGGCAGCGCGTTGGCCGCCGGCAGTTCGAGCGCCCTCTGGCTGGCCTTGGTCGATGGCGATCTCAGCTCCTGGCCGATCGGTCTGGTTGCCGTCGGCGCCAGTGCCATCGCCGGCTGGCGGCTCGGCCTGAGCGCCATCCGGCCCCTGGCCGGCCTGCGCCTGGCGCGGTTCATGGCCAGCGAGCTGCTCAAGAGCAGCCTGACGGTCACGGCCGCTGCCCTGCGCTGGCGCCTGCGCCACCGGCCGATCGAGATCGCCTACACCACGGCCTTGCGCAGCGACGGCGCCAAGGCGCTGTTTTTGACCCTGGCGACCATGCTGCCGGGCACGCTCGGCCTGGCCGCCGAGGGGCGCACGCTGCGCTTGCACGTGCTCGATCACAACGGCTTTGCGCTCAGCGATCTGGTGCGCCTGGAAAAACGCGTGGCCGAGGCGCTCGGCGAGCGGCTGTCGTTCCGGCCGCCTGGGCAGGGGGGCCAGGGCTGATGCATCCGCTGTTGAGCCTGGCCGTGGTCGCCCTGGCGGTGATCGCGCTCTCCGCCGTGGCCCGGCTGCTGTTCGCCCGCAGTGCGGCCGACCTGCTGGTCGCGGTGCAACTGGCCGGCAGCGCGTTTGCTGCCAAGCTCATCTTGCTGGCGCTGGCTTACGGCATGACCGCGCTGGCCGATGTCGCCTTGGTGCTGGCCTTGCTGACCGCCACCGTGGCCGTGGTGTTCGCCGCCAGGCTGCCCGCCGACGGCGACGAGGACGAACGGCCATGCTAGGCGTGTTCCTTGTCGGTGTCCTGCTGATCGCGCTGGGCATTGTCGTGTACGCCATCGGCGCGTTCGGCATCGCCCGGTTCACCAGCACGCGCCAGCGGCTGCACGCGCTGACCCTGGCCGAAGCGCTCGGTCTGGGCGGCATTGCCCTCGGTGCCGGCCTGCTCAGCCAGGACGGCGGCATGGCCTTGCGCTTCGTGCTGGTCTGGCTGGCGATCTGGCTCGGCGGAGCGGTCGCGGCGCAGATGATCGCCGCCAGCGCCCTGTCGCCGCAACGACCGGAGCCGGGCGCATGAGCCTGCTGGTCGCCCTCGATACCGTGCTGGCGCTGGCCGTGATCGGCAGCGCTGCCCTGGCGCTCACCGCCAGGCGCGCCTTTGCCGCGGTCTTCGGGTTTTTGCTGTTCGGCCTGATCACGGCCCTGATCTGGGCGCGTCTGAACGCCCCGGACGTGGCGTTGGCCGAAGCCGCCATCGGCGCCGGCGTCACCGGCGCCTTGTTCCTGGTTTACCTCAAGGCCACCGGCGACAGCGACCCAAGCTGACGCCGGTTGCCGCATCTGCCTCGTCAAGGAGACCGCATCCATGCGATCCCCGCCGATCACTACGGGCGGCCTGGTGCTCACCACCACCGCCAGCCTGGCGCTGGCCGGTCTGTTGATCGTCGCCGTGCTCGAGGCCGGGCCGAAGGCGGACGGCCTGGGCGCGGCGGTCCAGGCCGAGCTGGCGCAAAGTGGTGTCAGCAATCCGGTCACCGCCGTGCTGCTCAATTTCCGCGCCTACGACACCATGCTCGAATTGCTGGTCATGCTGCTGGCGCTGATCGGCACCAGCGCCATCGTCCGGCCGCTGCCGGCGATGCAGCCCCTGGCCAGCCCGGTCCTGCCCATGCTGTTGCGCCTGATCACGCCGGTGATCGTGCCGTTCGCGTTCTATGTCTTGTGGATCGGCGCCAAGGCGCCCGGCGGCGCCTTTCAGGCCGGCGCGGTGTTGGCCGGCATCGGCATCATGGCAGCGGTGATCGCCCGCGATGTCTTCACCGGCGGCCTGCCGCTGATCTGGCTGCGCGTGCTGGCGGCGTTGGGCGTGGCGGTGTTCCTCGGCATCGGTCTGGCCGTCATCGCCCAGACCGGCAGCTTCCTGACCTATCCGGTCGCCGAGGCCAAGCGCCTGATCATGGCCATCGAACTGGCCGCGACCCTGTCGATCTGCATCACGCTCATGCTGCTGTTCAAGGGCGGGCTCGGCGGGCCCGAGGGCGGCCGATGAGCCCGGATCTGCTGTTTACCGCCACCGGCTGCTCGCTGTTCGCGCTCGGTTTCAAAGGCGTCATCGCCAGCACGGCCCCGATGCGCCGGCTGATCGCCGCCAATGTCATGGGTGTCGGCGTGTTCACCGTGTTGATCGCCACTGCCTATCGCCCGGACGGCCCGAGCGATCCGGTGCCGCACGCGCTGGTCATCACCGGCATCGTCGTCGCCGTGTGCGCCACGGCTTTGGGGCTGGCGCTGGCGCGCGCGGTGCACGCGGCGGAGCAGGCGCGATGAACGTCTTGCATGTCGTGCCGTCCGGCCTGTCGCTGGCGCTCGAGCCGGGTCTGTTGCTGGCGCTGCTGATCGCGGTGCCTTTGGCCGCCGCCTTGCTGGCCATGCTGCTCGGCCGCGCCGGCGCTCTGGTCCTGGCGCCGAGCATGCTCGGCATCGCCCTGATCCTGGCGCTGCTGGCCAAAGCCCTGATCCAGGCGCCGCTGGCACCGCTTGAGATCGGCGGCTGGGGCGCGCCGCTCGGCATCGATCTCTATCTGGACGGCCTGGCTCTGGTCATGCTGGTGACCACGGCGGTGATCGTCATGGCCGTGGCGCTCGCCGGTCGGGCCATTGCCGCCAGCAGCCCGCAAGGGCTGTTCTGGCCGCTGTTGCTGATCGGCTGGGCCGGCTTGAACGCGCTGTTTCTCTCGGCCGATCTGTTCAATCTCTATGTCGCCATCGAGGTGGTCAGCCTGGCGGCGATTGCGCTCACCGGCCTGACCCGCGAGCTGACCGCTTTGCGCGCCGCGCTCGGCTATCTGTTCGTCAGCCTGCTCGGCTCGCTGTTCTTCCTCATGGGCACGGCCTTGCTCTATCGCTTCCACGGCCTGCTCGATCTGCCGCTCTTGGCTGAGGCCATGACCGGCGATCTATCCGATAGCGTCGCCCTGGCGCTGATCACCGCCGGTCTCTTGTTCAAGACCGCCCTGGTGCCCTTGCACAGCTGGCTGCCGCTGGCCCATGCCAGCGCCGCGCCGCCGATCAGCGCGCTGCTGTCGGCGATCGTGGTCAAGGCGACGTTCTACCTGCTTTTGCGCATCTGGGGATCGCTCGGCCCGGGCGAGCTGCCTTACGCCCTGCTGGCGGCACTCGGCATGATCGCCGTGCTCTGGGGCTCGCTGCAGGCGCTGCGCGCGGAAAAACTCATGGCGATGATTGCGTACTCGACCGTCGCCCAGCTGGGCTATCTGTTCATCGCGCTCGCCTTGCTGGCACGGGCACCGGATCTGCTTTCGGCCGCCTTGCTGT
>JBHJHH010000100.1:0-3540 GCA_050331015.1 Geminicoccaceae bacterium | reverse complement strand
TTGCCATGAGCTTCGTGCCCTTCCGCAAAATGCATGGCCTGGGCAATGACTTCGTCATCGTCGATCGCCGTGCTGGCCTGCGCGCGCCGAGCGAGGCGGCCGTGCGCCTGATCGCGGATCGGCATCGCGGCGTGGGCTGCGATCAACTGATCGTGCTCGAGGCAAGCGCCGAGCACGATCTGTTCATGCGCATCCACAATCCGGACGCCAGCGAAGCGCAGGCCTGCGGCAACGCCACCCGCTGCGTCGCGGCTTGCCTCATGGCCGAGAGCGGCCGGGATCATGCGGTCATCGACAGCGCCGCCGGGCCGCTGGTCTGTAGCCGCGCCGGCGACGCCATCGCCGTGCAGATGCCGGCACCGAAGCTGCACTGGCGCGACCTTCCGCTGGCCGAGCCGCGCGACACGCTGCATCTCGCTATCGCCGCCGGGCCGCTCAGCGATCCGGTGGCGGTGTCCATGGGCAACCCGCATGCGGTGTTCTTCGTCGATGACGTCAACACTGTCGACCTGCAAACGCTCGGTCCCGGCCTCGAGCATCATCCGCTGTTTCCCGAACGGGCCAATATCGGTATCGCCAGCGTGCTCGATCGCCAGCACCTGCGCGTGCGCGTGTTCGAGCGCGGTGCCGGGCTGACGCTGGCTTGCGGCTCGGGCGCGTGCGCGGCGTTCGTGGCGGCGCACCGGCGCGGTCTGGTCGACGATCAGGCCGACCTGCAGCTCGATGGCGGGCCGTTGCAGATCGCCTGGCCGGGCGCAGGTCCTGTCATCATGACCGGGCCTTATGCCCATGTGTTCGACGGCCGGCTCGATCCGGCGCTATGGTCGCTGGCATGAGCACGTCCGAGATCATCACCTTCGGCTGCCGGCTGAACAGCTTCGAGAGCGAGGTCATGCGCGGCCACATGGCCGCCGCCGGCCTGGATGACGTCGTCGTCGTGCACACCTGCGCGGTCACCGCCGAGGCCGAGCGCCAGGCGCGCCAGGCGATCCGCAAGGCCAAGC
This sequence comes from Geminicoccaceae bacterium, assembly GCA_050331015.1. Taxonomy (GTDB): domain Bacteria; phylum Pseudomonadota; class Alphaproteobacteria; order Geminicoccales; family Geminicoccaceae; genus JBHJHH01. The sequence continues at coordinate 2,536 of JBHJHH010000100.1, read as the reverse complement.
GCGCCAACCCGGACAAGCGCGTCGTGGTCACCGGCTGTGCCGCGCAGATCCATCGCGAAGCGTTCGACGGCATGGATGAAGTCGCCCATGTGCTCGGCAATGAGGACAAGCTGGACGCTGCCACCTGGCAGGCGTTGCGGCAGCGCGATGCCGAGCGGTTGATCGTCTCGGATGTCATGCAGGCGCGCGAAATCGCCGGCCATCTGGTTGAGGGCTTCGATGGCCACAGCCGGGCGTTTTTGCAGGTGCAACAGGGCTGCGATCACCGCTGCACGTTTTGCATCATCCCGTTCGGCCGTGGCAACTCGCGCTCGGTGCCGGTCGGCGGCGTGGTCGCCCAGGCGAGCGCGCTGGTGGCCGCCGGCTATAACGAGATCGTCATCACCGGCGTCGACATCACCTCGTACGGCAAGGATCTGCCGGGCACGCCGACGCTCGGTAATCTGTGCCGAAGGCTGCTGGCTTTGGTGCCAGAGCTGGCACGGCTGCGCCTGAGCTCGATCGATCCGGCCGAGATCGACGATGACCTGCTTTATCTGATCGAACACGAGCCGCGCTTGATGCCGCATCTGCATCTGTCGGTGCAGGCCGGCGATGACTTGATCCTAAAACGCATGAAGCGCCGCCACGGCCGCGCGGAGGTCATCGCGCTGTGCGCCCGTTTGCGCGCGCTTCGCCCGGACATCGTCTTCGGTGCCGATCTGATCGCCGGTTTTCCGACCGAGACCGAGGCGATGGCGCAAGCCTCGTGCGATCTGGTCGACGAGGCCGGGCTGACCTTTCTGCATGTCTTCCCGTTCAGCGCGCGCGCGGGCACGCCGGCGGCGCGCATGCCGCAAGTGCCGAAAGAGCTGCGCAAACAGCGCGCGGCGGCGCTTCGGGCGAAAGGTGATCACGCCGTGCGCGGGTTGCATGAGCGCGAACAGGGCCAGCGCCGCCAGATCGTCATCGAACAGGGCGATAAGGGCCATAGCGAGCATTTTGCCCTGGTCCAGCTCGAGCGGCCGGCGCCCAAGCCGGCCGGCGCGCTGCTCGATGTGCGCATCACCGGCCAGGGCGACGGCCATCTGATCGGGGTTGCGGCATGAGCGAGGCGGAACCGAAACGCGGCTGGTTCGGCCGTCTCAAAGCCGGCCTGTCGCGCAGCTCCGGCAAGTTGAAAGAGCAGATCACCGGCATCTTCACCAAGAGGAAGCTGGATGACGACACGCTGGAGGAGCTGGAAGACGCCTTGATCATGGCCGATCTCGGCGTCGAGACGGCCGCCAAGGTGGTCGAGGGCCTGCGCAAGGGCCGTTTCGGCAAGGAAATCACCGACGAGGAAGTGCGCATCGCCCTGGCCGAGCTGATCGCGCCGATCCTCGAGCCGGTCGCCGTGCCGCTGCACATCGATCGGGCGCACAAACCGCACGTCATCCTCATGGTCGGCGTCAACGGCACCGGCAAGACCACGACCATCGGCAAGCTGGCCAGGCACTACAAGGACGACGGCTTGAGCGTCATGCTGGCTGCCGGCGACACCTTTCGCGCCGCGGCGGTCGAGCAGCTCGGCATCTGGGGCGAGCGCAACAACGTACCGGTGGTCAAGCGCGATCTCGGCGCCGATGCCGCCGGCCTGGCCTTCGATGCCCTGGACCAGGCCATGCGCGATCAGATCGACGTGCTCATGATCGACACCGCCGGCCGCCTGCAGAACAAGGCCGCGCTGATGGACGAGCTGGCCAAGATCGTGCGCGTGCTCAAGAAAAAGATGCCCGACGCGCCGCACGACATCGTGCTCACCCTCGATGCCACCACCGGCCAGAACGCGCACAGCCAGGTTGAGCTGTTCCAGCGCGCGGTCAACATCAACGGCCTGGTGGTGACCAAGCTGGACGGCTCGGCCAAGGGCGGCGTGGTCGTGGCGCTGGCGGAGAAATTCGGCGTGCCGGTGCGCGCCGTCGGTGTCGGCGAGGGCATCGAGGATCTGAAACCCTTCGAGGCGAAGGCGTTCGCTCGCGCGCTGCTCGGCCTCGATTCTTCCGCCTGAACTCGCTACATAGCGGGCAGATGTGGCCACTGGGATAGCTTGATGTCGCGTAATGTCGTCGAAACCGTGCTCGGTGCCGTCGTCCTCCTGGTCGCCGCCGGGTTTCTCGTCGTCGCGTTCAACCAGAGCGAGGCGACCACGGCCGGCGGCTATGAGCTCAATGCCGCCTTCGATGACACCGGCGGCCTGCCGATCGGCGCCGATGTGCGCATCAGCGGCATCAAGGTCGGCACGGTGCTCGATCAGCAGCTCGATCCGCTGACCTACCGTGCCAAGGTCATCTTCACCGTGCGCGAAGGCATCGAGATGCCGCGCGACAGCTCGGCGACGATTGCCAGCTCGAGCCTGCTCGGCGGCAAATACCTGTCGCTGACGCCGGGTGGCGATCCCGAGCTGCTCGAAGAGGGCGGCACGATCACCCTGACGCAATCCTCGCTCAATCTGGAAAAACTCATCGGCCAGGCGGTGTTCGGCGCCGGCTCGAACGCTTCCGGCGGTGGCAGCGGC
>JBHJHH010000099.1:0-26165 GCA_050331015.1 Geminicoccaceae bacterium | reverse complement strand
GCCAGAGATAACCATACAACCCCTTGGCCGTATCGAACTCTAGATTCTGCCCTGAACCTACCGGTCTAGATGGTAAAATGTTTAAAGAGCGTCAGGGAAGGGTCTTCAAGTGAAGCGGTAATATCCGAATATCATCGGTATATTGTGGATGTTCGCTGAAAGAGGATCTCGGATCGACGCGAAGCGGAAGTGCCTTTTCACGACGTTGGGCGTTGGAAAACGTGACGGGTTGCCTCAACCTCGTCACGAATACATCATACCTTACGGGTATTTCTGGTGTTATTGTGAGCTTCGGCGCTCTTGGGGGCGGAGCCTCTTTGGCGACATTCAACGAGCAGGGCACGATACATGCCTATCGATAAGGTAAAACAGAAACAGGGGACCGACAGCCCTGCAGTCCAACAAAAAGACAACAAAGTCCTGCCGGCGCGACTAAAAGAGTTGAAGCCGGCGCGATCAAAATCGATTTCATTGGCGGCTAGTCCCTTTGGGATCGGCAAGGGTAGTATGGTTGCGATCAGCGATGGGAACAATCTGCACGCGTTGAAGCCGGGCGCGAAAGCCAAAAGCGGCATCGTGAATGTGCAGAAAGAATCTAAGGTCAAGGATGTCTCCAAGCCTGGGCCGCCAAAATGGAAAGGTCAAAGTCCGGAAGCGATTGCGCGTCGTGAAGAGCTATTGGCTCTCAGCACAAAATATGACGATGCATTTGAACAGCTAAGGTTGCATGGTGCTAAGGACGACGGCGAAGTCGAGAACGCGCGGCTTAGAAAGGGCAAGAAAGAAAGCCAAGAGGAGATCCGTTCCCGTAATCGGCTCCAGTCTGCTGATTTCGACATGCACAAAGCGCAGGCCAAGTTAGGGGCCGGTCTATCAAAAGCGCGAGATGTGGGTCAGCAGTCCAATAAAATTGGCTCGGGACGGTTTCGTTCCAACTCGACTGATAAGATCGATGACACTAACTCCCCCTCTCCAGAGCAGTTGTTAATTTGGCAGAAGGAAAAGCAAGCTGAGGAAATTGCGGAGAGGCGAGCGCAGGTTCTTGCCGAGAAGAAAATTGAAGTGGCTGTCCAGAAACAGGCAGAAATCAACGAAGCATCTCAGGGGTCTTTGGTTCGGAAGAATAGTTTCAGTGAGCAAAGGCAGAACCTCGCTAAGAACTCGTCATCTCCTAGTAGTAGCCTCAGCAACTCGGTTTCGGAAGACTCGCAGGCGGCTAAAGGCCTCAATAATGATTCCATTGAGCAAGGGCAAGGCATTCATAAGAACTCGTCATCTCTTGATGATAGTGACAATGAGTTGAGGCCTGAAAACCTTCGTAAGTCGTCGTCTCTCGATAATGGTTCTAATGAGTTGCTCAACGATGAGCTCGATGTCCAAAACGACCCTCTTGAGCTTCGTGTCTTTGACAAGAAGCCAGCAGATCTAAAAAGCGTCGACACGAGCCCCTACCAAGCCATGATAAAGGGCACAGCAGGTAAAACGAAATCGGAGCAGTTCTCGCGAGGAAAGAATTTCGCAGGCGTGAAGTACGGTTTGGAGTCGGTTGCGAAGTTTGGCGACGCTACCCAGCACATGGAGGCGAGCGATACGAACCTCCAAAAAGACACTGGGAAGTATTTTGAACAATTTGTCGCGCCTGATAAACATGTTAAGCCTGACTCAAAGGGGCTTGTTTTTGGGAAGGGTAGCGAGAACCAAGCCTCGAACGAGACAAAGTTTGATCAGAAGCTGGAGAACGCGCCAAGTGGCAGCTCGTTCAAAACAGCGGCTCATGTTTTCGACTCGTTGGATAAGTTCGCGGGTTTCATGGGTCTTTTGGAGTATTTTGGCGACGCCATGGCGCTGTACAAAGAGCGCAGCGACGGCGCAGATGCCCAGAATGCGGCCCAGACATACGTTGACACTTACGCCCAGTTAGACGCTGAGCTCAAGAAGGGCGATGCCGCCGATCCAAGAAAGGTCGATTTGCTAGAAAAGCAGTTGCGGCTTTCATCAGTAAAGTTCTTGATGAAGGCGAAAGCTGCTTTTCCAGATAAAATGAAACAGCTAGAGCAGAATGCGCATTTTTACAAAGTTATCTCCGGTGTCTTGAAATACTCCTATAAAACGGTGGATGCAGCCGCAGCAACAGGCGTTGCGTTTGATTCGCTTGCACACGGCAAGAAGTTCTATGACACGCTCACCGACTTTTCGCTCAAGTCGGCGTCGAGCAGTGAGGCGTTGAATGCCTTTCTTGGTTGGGCCGTCTCGGGGGCGGTCGGTGGCCTCGCTTCGATGGCGAGTGCTGACTATTACTATTCGAAGTTCAAATCGGACCTAAAGAAGAACTCGCGCTATAAGGGTCTGAACGTCGATCTACATCAAGATACGATCAAGGGTGACGTCGATTTAAAAGGCGGCCTGATCGGCCAGGCGTCGCAGGCCAAGCCCGGCATTCGTGCGGCACTGCGACGCGCCGAGCGCAAGGGCAAAGGCGTTCTCAGCGCGAAGTCCGGCGCAAGGATGAGTGCGGTTGCCAACGTAACCCGAGCAATTTCGTCTGCGTGGTCTGCAGTCAAGGTTGGCGCCGCCCTCGTGGCGACCGGCGTGGGCGGCATTATCGCCGCGCCGGCACATGCCGGCGGCTGGCTTGCCGCGCGGGCGGCAGCCAAGAGGGGGAAGAGTTTCAAGCAAAGCGCCAAGTGGGGTGTGGCAGGAACCGCCGTCGGCGCTGGCCTTGGTGCCGTTGCTTTCGGCGCGCTGGTCGCGACGGCCAAGATCGCGTTGGTCGCGACGGCCGCTGCCGGCATGGCGGCGTTCATGGCGTCGCCCGTTGGCCTCGCCGTCGGTGGTGTCGCCGCCGGCGCAGCGACCGCAGCCTACATCTACAAGGCTGTGCGTCACCGCAAACACGCTAGTGCGAAGAACCAGCGCAAGGCGTTCATCGCTACGGTCAACAAGCTTGGTCGACTGGCGGACGACGGCGTAAATCGCGTCCGGAACAAGGCTCAGCAAGCCAAGATCGATGTAAGTGGCGACAAATTTTTGTCTTCAGCGATCGATAAGTATAATAAAAGCGCAACAGCGGATAACAAGATCAACGCCGAGTCATTCGCCTATGCCGACCTGATCAGTCTTGAGATTGTTGACCGTGATAGCGCCTATTCTGCCGATCCCCAGTTCGATTTGAGGCGGGTTGGTTGTGATAAAGATTGGAGCGCTGCAGCGGACACGCTGGATAAGCTGAAAGATAGCAACAAGCGGCGAAAAAACAAAACGGCAGATTGGATGGGCGCGGAGCAAGTCAATCGGTTCAGGCAGGTCGATCTGGCGAGCGTGTCGCTCAGCCAGATGGCAGAGCTCTATGAAGGCGCACGCCTAGATCTTATCGGTCGAGATTCCATGCCTGCGGCGGAAGAAGTTTTCAATCAGCTTATCGATGATTATAAAGCCCACTTGGCGGGCGGTGGTGTCGACGCGAATACCATTACGCGGAATTACAGCTTAGATAACGCCAAGGTTTTCGGCAATAAAGACGCCAAGGGAAAGCTGCAGCGTTTCGAGCTGGGCAAACCGAGTCTTGTCAGCAAGGCTGACGGCGCCGATCTACCGTTTTCTGATTCGTATCGTGATAGCCGGGTCGATACGGACAAGATTCGCAATGGCGCCGATTTCTTGCACGCCATGGGCATTGGCAACGACAAGATCCGGACGCTCATCCAAAGCGCGATCGATCCGAAAACGGGCACAGAGTACAATCCCGCAGACCTTGTCGATACCTCGCGCATGAGCGATCACGATGCAGCGGCGGCCATCCAGAATGCGCGTAAAGACATTGCCAAGGCGCGGGAGGATGCAATCAAAATGATCAAGAAAGAATGCTTCGGCTGATTGTATGATGGAGTGGAGGTGGACTTGCCTATTACTGATCGGACGTTGAAATGATCGAGCCCGATACGCCGTTAGCCGAAATCGCCTGGGCGCTTGATCAATCCGGTATTCCCGTCGATTTGCAACGTGGGGACGAGATTGTCCCGTTTGAGCGTTTGCAGATCCTTCTGCTGACCGATGAGAAAGATCGCGATTTCGTCGTGCAGGTCATGTTTGTCGATGATTTGGTCGATAACATGCCCCTTACCGCGGAAGTCCTGGGTGAGGATCTTGACGACGAACTCCTGGACGAGGAGGACGACGACGATGCCGTTATTCTGCTCTTCAGCACAATATTACCTTATCGGGCCAAGCCCTCGTCGGCCGGGGATCTTGCGCGCTTATTGATGGTTGTTAATCGGCTGCTTCCGATTGGCGCATTCGGCTACATCGAACGCGATCAGGGCCTCTATCTCGCTTATCCCCTCACGCTGTTGTCGCGGGACGCGTTGGAGGGGCGGGTGCTTGAAGGGGTCATCAACCGCCTGATATTCGCCATCGAAAGCTACAATGGCTTGATCGAAGCCGTGGCCACCGGGAGTAAGACCGCAGATGACGTCTTCGCGGAGATAGAGGAAATGGGCATGCCGCTGCCGCCACTCGGCGAACCTCATGTCATGAAGCAGCGGCGCCACTGACGTTCGGCAGGGGGACACGTGACGATGCACGAGCGGGACACCGTGAATAGCCTGCTGGGCAATCTTGGTATGAAGCTCGGTATTGCTAACCTGATGCTATCAGATCAGGGGACATGCGCGTTTGACTATAAGGACGAGCTGGAAATTACGATTGAACTCCCGGAAGCGTCTGAACAAATTTATATCTATGCAGTCGTTACAGAGATTCCCAAAAAGGGCCAGAAGAAGCTCTTTCGAAAACTTCTGCGACTTAATCTGTTCTGTTTCGAAACAAATGGCGCTACATTCGCTATACACGAAGAGCACAATTGTGTGCTTCTATGTTACCAACACGCAGTACAGACCCTCGACCAGAATGGGTTCGAGACAATACTCGAGAATTTTCTTACGACCCTGGAGCGCCTGCACGAAAATGTCCATAGCGAGCAGTATGTTGATGAACATGAGCTGGCAGCCGACGACCGAATTGACCCAACGCGCTTTATTCGCGCTTAGCCCGCATGTCCTAATCGCTGACGCTTAGCCGAGCCTGATCAGCCTCCAGGCCGACCTCTTTACCTTGCATCAAACTTGCTGTGGCACAATCGCAGCGTCGCCCATGGCATTGAAGGGGCTGTTAGCTGGGTCGGGCTGCGGATCGACATAGTTCAATGCCTGGATGTTGGCGAATGCCTGGGCGTAGCTCGATTTCTCGATCCTCGTGCCGCTGATCGGCCCCTCGATTTTCAGCGCCTTGCCACCGATTGCCCCGTCTTTGATGGTCTTGTCGATCTCCAGGGCCGGCGAACTCACCAGGCCGGCTGCTCTGGTGGTCGATGACAGGCCAGGGATGTCACTCACAAGAGGTATATACGGCGACTTGCGGGTGATCTGATCGGCCTGCGTTGGCGTCAGATTGACGGATTTGGGGAGATAGTTCTTGCGATCGTTGACGATGCTCTGGGCGTGCTTGCGAAGCTTGGCGGCCTCGTCCTGCTCCTTCTTGGTCACTGAACCGCGACTTGGGTCGACCAGGTCATTCGCCTGGGCAATCAGCTCATTGGCCTGATCGATGGCCGATTGCTTGAGCGCCAGCTTGAGGGTCAGGAAATCGCTGCCGCTTGTCTGTGATAGTTTCTTGTCGAGCTCGGTCTTCACCGCATTGTTGGCAGCCAGCGCGGTCTGAACCTCTGCCTTGTGTCCGGACCAGCTGCCCAGCCCGTCGAGGAGAGTGTAAGCGGCTTTCTTGCGCATCTCGTCGTTTTGCAGGACATGGCCGCTCAATGACGAGACGAAATCGAGTTCGGCGCCCTTGATCAAGGAGGTCGCCGTGTCGGTGTCGATCGTGGAGCGCGCGAAAGCCACCCGCGTCCAGGTGGTCGTGTTGCCCTTGGCAACAGAGACCTGCAGATTGCTATCGCTCGTGAACTGCAGGCCCTGCAGATTGCCCAGTTCTTGCGCGCCCAGGCCGGTCTGGTCGGCCACATCGGTCGCCCGCTGGTTGCCCGGCTGCTTGCCCGATGTTGGATCCTGGACCGAACTGCCGATGCCCAACGAGGCATGCGCCTCGCCACCGATCGCGACCTGATAGCTGTACATGCGCTCGTCGAAACGTGTGGTCGTTTCGGCGTCGACAAAGGTCTGCGCCTTGCTGCGCTTGGTCTTGGTTCCGCTCGCCGATACGGACACGCCGACGTCGAGGCCGGAATCCCAAACCGCGGCACCGCTATCCAGCACATTGGTGGTCACGCCGGCCGTGCCATCGATGCCGCCGGACAGATCGCCCTGGTTCTGATCGACAAACACCATTCGGGTGCCGTCGCACAGGTCGTTCCACTCATGCACCTTGAGCTCTTCGCCACTGGCCATGCGTGCCATGAGGGTCTGCATGCGCAGCTTGGCGTCGGCCTGTCGTTCCGGCGTACCGTCATGCGTGAACTTGAGGACGACGCCCTTCAGATGCGTGTCGGACCAATCCTTGCCGACACTGACACCGGCGCCGAGCTTGGCGAACAGCTTCTTCACACCGACCTCGGCTTCGATCGACAGCCCGCGTCCGTGCGTCCAGCCGGGTTTCAGCTCGAGCTCGTAGTCGTGCCGCGTGCAGCTGATCTCCATCTCGTCTTCTTTGCCGACCTCGACGGAGGCATTGATGCCAACCTCGGCCCAGGGAACGATCTTCGCCCGCGGCGCGGCGTCCAGCGACCGCGCACTGCTTGTGCTGATGACGATTTTCGAGCCCGGCACGAGCTCATCGACCTGCGCATTCAGATGACGCATTTGCTGGGCGCGACGCGCTTCGACCTGGCTCTTCTTGACCAGGTCGGCGCGCACGGCACCGAGGAACGGCCGCGATACAAGACCCGACAGATTGCCACTGTAGCGCTTGTCGCCGGCACCCAGCGATCGGTCGTCCGGCTTGAACTCCTCTTGCCAGCGCTTCAGCTCGGTGCTGTCCAGCGATGTCGACATGATGTCATCGAGCTCGGGACGCACCAGTTGCGGATCGAGCCCCCAGGCATGCAGGGTGTCTTCGATCGCCTGCTTGCGGTCGACCGGGTTGTAGGCGTCCAGCCGCGTGCCCTTCGGCCGTGCAGCCAGAACCGCCGCGCGCAACACGTTGGTCAGATCCTTGTGTTGCATGCGCGCCGGTGCGTCGGCGTTATTGCCGCCTTGTGCCTGAGCGGGCGGGGCGTCGAGCAACGTCTGCCGGCGGGCAAGCTTCTCGGCGTAGGCGTTTTCGAAATCGGTGACCACAGTCGCATCGACGTCTTGCCCACCTAACGCACCAATAATGTTTCGCTCGCTTTGCGCTGCCTGGTCGGCTACGTAGGCCAGCAGCTTTTTGTTGTCTTCGGTCAGTTCTCTGATGTTCTCCCGAAGTTCTTCCAAGTCTGCGACGCCGTCATTGATCGCCTTCTCGGTTCGTTCTACGTCGAGCCGAGCCTTGTCGATTTTTTGATCGAGATCATTGTCGCTCTGCGCGACTTCATTGCCGTTATTATCCGAAGCTTTGTCTTTCTTATCTCGTTGATCTTGTAATTCTTTCTTCAAAAGAACAAGATCATCGCGCAGATTATTGATGCGGTCATTAAGTTGGTTTTCTTCGTTCCGCCATTCTGCCAATTGAGCTTTGTTGTCGACATAAGTCGTCTTGTCGTTTTGCAAGTGGTCAGCCAACTGGGAAATGCGTGTACGCATGGCATCGTTCGTTGGCTCGAGCGCATCATTCTGTTCGGCGTATGTCTGCAGAACCGCTCGCGTGAATTCGTTTGACTGCACTTCTGGCGAAAAATCGCTGCTGATCTCGAACTGTTGCGCCATAATATTGGTTTCGGCGGCAAACATCTTTGATGCCAGGCGATTGACGTTGGCGTTTGCCTTTATGACTTGATCCGTCGAATGCATGTTACGGTTGATCAGCGCATCGACACTGTCTTTGACAAGTTTCACTTGTTCTTGATCATAAGTTGGAGCGCCCTGGTTCGGATCGGCTTCACTCTTCAGGCGCGCTTCGGTCTGCTGTAACAGGTTTTGTTCTTTATTGACATGAATGAGACCGCCTTTGTCGGCAAAGACGTCTTTAGCCGTCTCCTTATCGATGCCGTAGTCGGCAAAAACACCCAGTTCACGCCGTGCCGCATCGAGCCGATCGCGTTCGCTGACCACCTGGCTTTCGAAGTTGCCGAGGGATGTGCGCGGTTTGGGCCCCCGCTCGACATCGGGCCCAGCCTCAACGCGCGCTTCTCCAGCCGCAACGCGCAATGCTTCCGCGTCTCTCTTGCCCTGCAACTCCTCAATCTTGGCCGGCAGCCCTTGCAGTTCGGTGGTTTCGTCGTCGCTGAGTGCCGGCTCGTCGTCGTCATCGCGTTTGGCTTCGAGCGCCAGTTTCCTTGCCGTTGCGGCATTGAGCTCGTGTGTGATCGTGTCCAGGGTAAGCGTGCTGCCCGCATGGCGCATCAAGGCGGCTTCGGCCTGGGTCAGGGGCGCCTTCGGATCGGCTTGCCGCTTCAGGTCATTCACGTGGTCTTGCAGGCGCCCGACTTCGGCAGCGAGCAGGTTGACCTGCTGGGCATGCTTGTCGCCGTCTTTGGTGTTGCGCACCGCCTTGAGGAACTGCGCATCCATGCGCACGCCGCCCATGTCATTGCCGGTGAACAGACGACCTGACGCGCTCCATCGGCGCCAAAGGCCACGCAAGCCGCCATCCGCATAGGTACCGGTGTGCTGGCCTTCTGCCATCATCTCGCGCTCGGGTTTCTGTTGGAACCTTCGCGCGAAAAACCCATGCGTCACTTCGATCTGCCCGCGCCCCTGATTGACCTTGGCTCTCTGGGCATCCTCACGGTCCAGGCCGAGCAGCGCGGCGTCGGCCGCATGGCTGCCATCATACGTCGTCGCTTTGAGCTGGGCCGCAAGCTTGCGTTGCGCCAGACGGAGATTGTGCTCGGCCTGGATCAGACGCTCCGCCTGCGTGATCTTCGTCTGTCTGGCCTCGTTATCGACCTGGTTGTCTCGAATGATCTCGCGTGTCGCCGCCGTGATCTTCAAACGCTTGGCGAGGTCGTCGAAGCGTTTGTCAGCGCCGATCACGGTGTCGACGTTCTCACGGCTGCGCAGGGCCTCGGCCAGTGCCTGCAGGGACTCGGCCGCCATTCGCTGTTGTCTGGCATTGCCACTGCTGGCCCAGTCGCGGGTATGACCGAAGCGGGTCATATTATTGAGCAGCGCACTGCGCAGGCGTTGGTAATCATGGTTGCCGCGGTTTTCTTCTTCGAGCGTGACCAGCTGTTCGACGGTTTCCCGCAAGGCCAGTTGTTCGAAAACGCCGGCGATCGCATCCTTTGCAGCGGAAAGGTCGACATCCTCGATTTTGTTCAGCTCTTTTTCGACGTCGCGTAAGGCGGCGAGTCTGGCTTCGGGGGTATCTTCTGCGTCCTCGAAGCTTTGGATGGCCGTTCGAAGCGGGTTCAACGCTTGCTGGTTGTCACCATTGACCAGATCGCGCACCACTTGCGGCACGCTCGCCTGCGCGCCGGCATCGACCCGCAGACCCGGCAAGCGGGCCTCGACCATCTTGCTCAAGACCGCGCGCCGGCTGTCGCGCAACCGGCCGGCATCCTGATCGCTCAACTGCGCGTCCTGAGCGGCACCTTTCAGCGTCGCTTCGAGATTGTTCAAGCGATTGAGCGCGTCATTGCCAAGCTTGTTGATGGTATCGGTGTTGGTTCTGATGTCGGTACGCAGCCTGTCCATTTCTTTCTTTGAACCAAACAGGCGACTCAACAAACTCTTGTCTTTTTCTTTGGTTTTCAACTCGGTTGTTTTGTTGCGAACACTGTTGACGTGCGGGTTCATGGCGCCGCCAATCGCGTTCTTGAGGTCCTGCAATTGGGTTCGCGCGGTTTGCAGCCGCTCGTCAGGAGGCGGCATGTTCTGGTTCGCCTGGGCGTTGTTGGCGTTTTGGCCCGGCGCCAGCGCTTGTTGGGCATTGAGCGCGCGAAGTCGGCGCAGATCGCGGGGATTTTGACCGCTGCGGCCGAGCAGGGTCGGATTGTCTGCGCTATCGAGCCGGCCGGCCTTGGGGGCTGCGGTGCGCCTGTTGCCGATCATCCACTTCTTGATGCTGTCACGCCATGACTGTTGCCAGGTACGTGCCTGACCGTCGGCGGAACGGGCATTGCGCTTGATCTCGTGATCAATACTGCCGACCGAAAACGACTTGGAGTCATACGTGATCGCGCCGCCGCCGCCAAAATGCAGCAGATTGGCGGCTCTCAAGCCATCGCCACCCAGCAAACCCCCAACCTTTGCGCTCTGGACTTCAGGCGCACCAGCTTGACGAACAGGCATGCTCAGGTCTCCCAACAAGGCAAGGCGGTTCTAGCCGACGATGATCTCGCCGGCTCGGGCAAAGGGCTCCGGCGCCGCGCGCTCGCTGTGCACCGCGGGCTCCGAGCCGAGGAGTTTGGCGAGTTCGGCGGCGATCAGCAGGAAGGCGCCGATGGTATTGGTGACGTCACCGGCCTCGAGGCCTTGCATCGGTGTCACGAAGGACAAGACCAGGGCGGCCCGCTCCGGATCGTAACCGATGCTGGTGCCGCCCAGTTGCAAGGGATTGGCGTTGGCGGTCAGTGCGCGCTGAAACAGAGCAAGCCGATCGCGTTCGCCGACTGTCAGGATCTCGGACCAGAGGAACAGCGCGTCGCGCTCGTCCAGATACTCGACCGTGCAGGTGAGCCCGTCGGCGAAGTCGAAGGCGCAGGCGGCTTCATCGTCCAGGCTGAGTTTACTACCGAGTTCGTCACCCAACGCCGCCAGCCCGCTGTTCACGCGCGCAGCATGATTCGCCAAGGTAGCCTCTCCCACTTGGTATTGACGCCAATCTATAGGCCAGACAGGCGCGACCGACAAGCATGTGACCCAAGCAAATGCCGCGGTAAGCGAAACGAACACTTTACTGAATACGCTACGCTTCATCCGTCGCCAGAGCGTTCATCAGCTACAGGCTGGCGATGAGATCAAGCAGCACCGTTTCATTATTCCACGTTTGTACAGGACTGCAGCGGATCGCCAGAACCACCACCGGTGCCGCGTTGCCGAGATGCTGGATGGCAACGCAGCTATCTTCCGAGCCGACCAGCTCGTAGTGGTCGATCTCATAGGCGCCGCGCGTGCCCGGGCGCACCGAACTGCCGGTCAAGCCGTAGGCGACCGTTGGATGAAACGCGCGCTGGGCGTTGCTGGCCGGGCGATCGGCGAGTTCGAGCCAGGCCGGCCGCTTCGGAAAGACCGCGATGAGGGCAAGCGCGTCGGCGTCGCTCACTTCAGTGACCTCGATGACGTCGCCGCCCGGCCCCATGAGAACCTGCTTGCGCACAAACATTTGCGCGGGTTGCGGCGCTGTTTCGACCTCGCTGGTCGGCCGCACGCTTTCAGTCTCGACAACGGGCACGCATGCCGCCGTGAGCGCCACAAGGCCAAAGCCGAGCCAGCAGGCCATGCGCCTCGAGACGGCCAGCCTCAGCGCCGCTGGCTCATATGCCATCAGGCCGAGCGCGAGCGTGGCAAGCCCGGTGCCGAGCAGCGCGATGACTTGGGCTGCAAACAAGTGCCGATACGTGCGATCAGCAAAGAGCTCGAGCATGCGCGGCACCCCGTTTCACAGCTATGCAGCGTAGGCTCTGGCTGCTGTCTCGTGAAGTGAAGCCTTCCAGGCCGCGCGGCTAGCAGCAAGCGAGGCGCTTTGCCCCTCGCGCGCAGGCCCAGCACGCGTCTTCAGCGGGCCCGCGCTAGGCGCAAGCCGAACCGAAGGCGCGTAACCGAGAGACCGCGTCTCCCGGGGATTTCTTGCAACCTGTGGGCCTGGTCTGGTGGTTTTTAGCGGTAACCGAGCGAGCATTTGACCTCGATGGTCACCCCGTCTCTATTGACGGGGCTCCAATTGGTACAAGACCGACTATTGTAATCCGACCAATCGGCATCAACCGTGCATGTGGCTGCTTGGTGCGTGTCGTGGACGTAGACAGTCGGTTCCACTCCATATTTCACGTATCGATAGTCGGAAAGCGGCAGGTCGTCGCAATGGCCGCGAAATTCCTTTGTCGACGATCATCCCAGCGTATAGCTCCAGCGGGGGCATCAACAATTATCGGTAACTTCCTCACCATCGGGAAGGCACGAGCAGTTATGTCTTTCATAGGTTTTAGCCGTTGCTTGCTGCATAGCAAGTCCTGGCATCGCCAAAAAGGCGATAACAGCCGCGAATAGGGCAACTTTGTTCATCGCGTGTTCTCCGAGCATTTGTTTTTTCATCGCCCGGTGATCCCTGTCCTTTAGATTTAATCGATCTCAATAAAATACCCTAGCACGTGAGCCGCGCGCAATAAGAGAAAGACATTGACGGGGCGCCTCGGACGAGGGGGTGCCGGGATTGCAGCCTGGTTAAGCACACTTGTTAAAGCGCGCACGGGTGATCGGACTGCCGAACCATCTTGCCGACGCGCTCGAAACGTCGCAGTGTTGGTTTCAACAGGGAGGCGATCGACATGGCACAAGACCATGCGTATCCCCGGCTGCACAATGCGATGTGGCCGGGACTGGTCGGCAAGGGCCCGGATTCGGAGCCGCCGATCGAGCTGGCGACGATGCTCGAGCTGACCGCGCGGGCCGAGGTCGATGGCGTACGCTTCGACGGCGTGGATCTGTTTCTGGCCGATCCGCACACCAGCATCGATGTCGATGATGACGGCATCAAGGCGCTTGCCGACCAGATCGGCGAGAAGGGCCTCGTGGTCGGCTCGGCCGTGGCGCCGGTCTGGCCGCCGGTCGGTGGCGGCTCGGCCATGGGCAGCGCCGAGGAGCGCCAGCGTTTCGTCGACAATGTCGCCAAGGCCTGCCGGATCATGGCGCGGCGGCGCGATCTGGGCGTGCGTTCCTATGGCGTCGTGCGCATCGATTCGGCCGCCGGCGTCGACGACTGGCTGACAGACCCGGCCGGCAACACCCAGCTGATCGCCGACACGTTTCGCCGCGCCTGCGATGTCGCCGAAGACCACGGTGAGCGGCTGGCCGCGGAGGGCGAGGTCTGCTGGGGCGGCATGCATTCCTGGCAGGCCATGCTCGCGCTGCTCGAAGCCGTCGATCGGCCGCAAACGCTCGGTTTCCAGGCCGATATGGCGCATACGCTGCTCTATGCGCTCGGCACCAACGCGCCGGAAGCCCGCCTCGTGCCCGAGGATTTCGATTGGTCGGATGGCGCAGCACTCGATGCCGCGCTGCGCCAGGTGACCGACAGGCTGCGACCCTGGACGATCGATTTCCATGTCGCCCAGAACGACGGCACGGTCCATGGCACCGGTTCGCATGACAAGACCGGCCGGCATTGCATGGTCAGCGACCCCAACGGCAAGCTCGACATCGTCCGCCACGCCGGTTTCTGGCTGCGCGATACCGACGGCAATCTGACCCGGGCGTTTCAGCATATCTGCTGGGATGGCTGCATGTTCCCGAATGCCGAACTGCTCCGGCAGGAAACTTGGAACGACGTGCTCGCGGCCATGCTCCAGGTTCGCGAAGCCCATGGCTGGAGTGCGTGATGGCCAAGAAACCCCTGCGCATCGGGCTGGTCGGCTACGGCTTCATGGGCCGGGCGCATTCCAACGCCTTTCGCCAGGCACCGGCCTTCTTCGACAGTGAACATACGCCGGAGCTGGTGGCGGTGTGCGGCCGCGATGGCGCCAAGGCAAAGGCACATGCCGATCGCTGGGGCTTCCGTGACGTCGAAACCGACTGGCGTGCGCTGGTGGCGCGCGCTGACATCGATCTGATCGACATCGCCACGCCCAACGACATGCACCACGACATCGCCATCGCCGCTGCGCAAGCCGGCAAGATGGTCAGTTGTGAAAAGCCGCTCGGCCGTTCGGCCGCGGAATCCGCCGGAATGGTTGCCGCCGTCGAGCAGGCCGGCGTGGCCAATATGGTCTGGTACAACTACCGGCGCATTCCGGCCGTGACGCTCGCCAAGCACCTGGTCGACGAGGGCAAGCTCGGCAAGATTTTCCACTATCGCGCCAAGTTCCTGCAGGATTGGACGATTTCCGCCGATCTGCCCCAGGGCGGCCCGGCACTGTGGCGGCTCGATGTCGGTGTTGCCGGCAGCGGCGTGACCGGCGATCTGCTGGCGCACTGCATCGATACCGCCATGTGGCTGAACGGGCCGATCGGCAGCGTCACCGGCATGACCGAGACCTTCGTCAAACAGCGGCACCACAACCTGACGGGCAAGCTCGAGCCGGTCGGCATCGATGACGCCAGCCTGTTCCTGGCGCGCTTTGCCAATGGCTCACTCGGCAGCTTCGAGGCGACCCGCTATGCGCGCGGCCACAAGGCCCTGTACACGCTCGAGATCAATGGCGAGCATGCCTCGATCTTCTGGGATCTGCACGATCTGACCCGCCTCGACTATTTCGATCACCGCGACGAGGGCCGGCTGCGCGGCTGGCGCTCGATCCACGTCACCGACGGTGACCACCCCTATATGGGCAATTGGTGGGTACCGGGCTTGTCGATCGGCTACGAGCACAGCTTCATCCACCAGTTCGCCGATTTCCTCAGCGATCTCGATAGCGGCCAGGCGAGCGCTCCGAGCTTCAAGGATGCGCTCGCCACCGATCGGGTGACCGATGCCGTGCTGCGTTCGGCTATGAGCGGTGCCTGGGAGCCTGCAACCGCATGAACGCATCGGTCGACGAGGTCCATGCGGCGGCACTCACTGTTGCGCATCTGAGCGTCAGCTATGGCCGGCAGCGTGCGCTCGACAAGCTCTCTTTCGAGGTAGCGCGCGGCCGGTTTTTCGCCTTGTTCGGCCCGAGTTCGGTCGGCAAGACGACCACCTTGCGCGCCATTTGCGGCCTGGTGAAGCCGGATGGCGGCCGGATCACGATCGGCGGTCGCGACGTCACCCACGCCCCCATACGCGGCCGTGGCGTCGCCATGGTGTTTCAGTCGTTTGCGCTCTATCCGCACTTGAGCGTGGCCGACAATTTCGCCTATCCGTTGCGCGAAGCCGGCCTTGCCGGCGCTGACATCAGACGGCGGATCAACGACACGGCCGAAATGCTGCGTCTCGGCCACCGGCTGAAGGCCAAGCCGAGCACGCTGTCCGGTGGTGAACAGCAGCGCGTCGCGCTCGGTCGGGCGTTGATCCGCCAGCCGGATCTGCTCTTGCTCGATGAGCCGCTGACCAATCTCGATGCCAAGCTGCGCCATGACATGCGTGCCGAACTCAAACGCCTGCACCGCCAGTTCGGCATGACCATCGTTTACGCCACGCCCGACGAGCTCGAGGCGCTCTCCATGGGCGAAGAGATCGCGGTGATGCGCGACGGGCGCATCGTTCAGATCGGCACACCCGACGACGTCTACGAGCATCCGGTTGATGTTTATGTCGCTGCCAAGATCGGCTCGCCGCACATGAACCTGTTTGACAGTGAAGTGGCGGCCGACGGGCGCGGCGTCGCCACGGCCTTCGGCGAACTCGCCGTCAGCCATGGTCATCTCGAGCCGGGCTTGCCGGTGACAGCCGGCATTCGTCCGGCCGACATCCGCATCGGCGCCGACCACGGTCAGGGCCAGGTCGCGCGCGTGTCACTGATCGAGCCGCTCGGCGACATCACGGTCGTGTCGCTCGACACGCCAGGTCCGACGCTGCGCGCGGTGCTGCCGGAAGCGACGGCGGCCGAACTGCGCCGCGGCGACCAACTTCCAATTGTCATCCCCGCGGAGCGCGTGCATCTTTTTCGTAAGGCGGACGGCAGGGCCATCGAAAGGTCAGGCTGATACCGCCATCAATCAGGCCAGGGAGCATCAAGATGAACAGGAGTCATCTTAGCTGGGTAACTATGCCGGGCATTGTTGCGGCGACCCTCGTGGTCGGTGCGGCAAAGACATCGGCGGAAGAGATCGTCTTGAACATGGCGGTGCCAGACTGGCCGCCGACGCGCATCATGAAGGATCTCTTCGATCAGCATTACGAACCACCATCAGGTAACACGGTGAGGCTGGAGGTGGACTTTATACCGTGGCCCGATTATTATACCCGCTTGAACGCGTCACTGACCTCCGGCGAAGAAAAATACCATATGGCCGTGTCCGACAGTCAGTGGCTCGGTGCGTTTATTCAAGGCGGCTATTATCGGAAACTGAACGATCTGATTGATGCCGATCCGGACCTGAAGGCCGCGCTCGACGACATGCACCCGGCGCCACTGCAGGCCTATGCCACGTATCCTTACAAGTCCGACAATATTTACGGCTTTCCGCAGATGCCGGACATCCTGATTACCTATGCGCGCACGGATGTCTTGTGTCACGAAGACGAACAGGCGGCATTCCAAGAACAGTATGGACAGAAACTGCCGTGTACGCCGGAAGAACTCGACCAGATGGACTGGACGATGTTCGAGCATATCGGCGAGTTCTTCGCGCGCAAGAAGGGCGACATGCTCGCCGGTGCGCCGGCCGAAGATGACTTCTACGGCATCTCTTACCAGGCAGGTAAGGGCTACGATTTCTCGACCATGCAGATCAACGGCTTCATCTGGCAGTATGGCGCCAGTATCTGGGATGAGACGCAAATCCCCGAGGGCCAGGCGGTCGGCGTCGTCAATTCAGAGCTGGCAGTTGAAGCTCTTGATCACTATTTGCGCCTGCTGCAATACATGCCGCCAGTCGTGCAGACGGGCTCGATGGACATTTTCAAGACGGATGAGTTGTTCCGCGAAGGCAAGGTTGCCCTCAACGTCAACTGGATCGGTTTTGCCGAGAGTGCCATCAACCCGGAAACATCGCGCGTCGCCGACAGCGTCGCCTTCGCCAATATGCCCGGCCTGAAACAAGAAGATGGCGAAATCGTCCGCTGGTCGAATATTGGTGGTCAGCCTTTCGTCATCATGACTTGGACTTCTGACGAACAGATCGCCGAGGCCGTGGCTTTCGTGAAGTGGTGGCTGTCACCTGACGTGCAGCACATGTTTGCCAGTCAAGGTGGCCAAAGTGCGATAAAGTCGGTCTACACCGATCCAAAGTATGTCACCTACCGACCGTGGAACCGCACCTGGGAGTCCGGCCTCGATTGGCAAAAAGACGTCTGGCACATCCCGCCGTTCTTCGAGATGCTCGTGCAGCAGCAAGAACAGTACGACTTGGCGATCACGGGTCAGCAAAACGCTAAGACGACCCTCGACAATATCGCGGAATTTCAGCAACGCCTGCTTGAGGATGTCGGGCTGATCGAATAGACAAATCGATCGCCTGAAGCGCGCTGGTGCGAGCCGGCGCGCCCGTTTGTCTTGCACGGGTTGAACTACGACATGGCCACGGTCGGCTTGACTGAGCCAACAGCGCCACTTTTCTGGTCGCTTCGCTGGAGCAACTGGCGTTTGGCTCTGGTCGCAGCGGTGTTGCTGGCGCCTTTCGCCATCGCCATGATGCCACCCGGCGTATCGTTCTGGGTCACCGGCTGTCTGTGTGGTCTGGTCGCGCTGACGGCCGTGGTCAATGCCTGGGGGCGCTATACCGGCGGCCTGCTGGTGGCACCGGCCATCGCCGTTCTGGTCATGATGAACATCTTTCCACTGCTCTGGTCCTTGGGATTGTCGTTCTTCGATTACCGCGCGGATCGCCAGAGCTTGGACTTCATTGGTCTGCGTAATTATGAGCGACTGGTCACGGACCCGATCGTTTGGGAACGACTGACGACGACAGCGTCATTCGTCGTCTTGACCGTCGCCGGACAAATGGTCGTCGGCTTCCTGCTGGCCATGTTGTTCGCCAAACAGTTTCCACTGAGACGCTATCTCCTGATACTTGTGTTGACCCCGATGATGCTCGCCTATGTGGCCGTCGGTGCCTTTTACCGATACTATTACGATCCGACATTCGGTCTTGTCAGCCAGTTCGTCAATTTGTTCACGGACGAGCCGTTTGTGCTGATTTCGTCAACGGCTGGTGCCGTTGCGGCGATCGTCATCGCTGATGCCTGGATGTGGGCGCCGTTTGTCATGCTGCTGGTGCTCGCCGGCCTCGTGAGCGTGCCGAAATATCTGTACGAGGCGGCCGCGATTGATCGCGTATCGCCGTGGCGCCGCTTTTGGTTCATTACGTTCCCTTATGTTAAAGGCTTGCTGCTCTTGGCGCTTTTGTTTCGCACGATTGAGGCATTCAAACTATTTGATATTGTCTTCATTCTCACTGACGGCGGCCAGAATACCGAAACCATTGCGCTTTACGTGTACCGGCAAGCGATTCAGTTCAACAAGACGTCGTATTCGGCCTCATTATCGTATGTGCTGCTGTTTACGGTCATCGTCTTGACCAATCTCTATCTGTATTTGGCCAACCGGCGGTCAAAGGAGGTCTAGCCATGGCGTTGCTCCCGCGCTTCGGAAAGCCTACCGGACGCGCCGTTGATGAAGCCGGTTGGGGACGCACGGCGCTTGCCGCCATTGTGAGCTTCATTTACTTCCTGCCCGTGTTGATCATCGTCATAACCGCATTTAAAGAACACACGGACGCGCTGGCCGTTCCAGTCAAGCTGTTTCCGACGACGCTGTTTGGTCTCATCCCCGATGTCTATGCGTTCACGCCGACGCTGGATAACTTCCAAAGTGTTTTCTATCGTTCCTTTGCTACCGGCGGCGAGGCCCAAGATACCGGCTTCGGAAGATTTTTCTTCAACTCTATCTTTATTGCCGGCAGTTCGGTTTTACTGGCACTGATTCTGGGCACGGTTGCCGCGTACGGCTTCTCGCGTTATCCGCTCAAGGGCAACGATACCTATCTGTTCATTATCCTGACGACACGCATGTTGCCGCCGATTGTGGTCATCATCCCGGTCATGTTGATGTTTCGCATTACCGGGCTGGCGGGCACTTATACAGGCATCATCCTGCTTTACGCCGCGTTCAACTTGCCGTTCACCATCTGGATGATGAAGAGTTTCTTCGACGAGCTGTCGCCCGATGTCGAAGATTCCGCCCGCATTGACGGGTCATCGGAATGGCGGGTGTTTTTCCGTATCTGTATGCCGCAAGTTATCGCCGGTATTGCGGCAACCGCCGTGTTCGGTCTGATCTTGACCTGGAATGAGTTCTTGTTCGCGCTGCTGCTGACCGGCGTCGAGACACGTACCGTTCCGGTGGCGATGTCGCAGACCATTGGTGGCGACATCGGTGTTCGCTGGGGCTTACTTGCGGCCATTGAAACGCTGTTTCTCATCCCGGTCATCCTGGTGACGTTTTTCTTGCAGAACCAACTCCTGCGCGGGGTCACTTTCGGCACGGTGAAGCGCTGATGTCGACCATCGAACTGCGCTCGGTGACCAAGCGGTTCGGCAGTTTCACCGCCGTGCGCGACGTCGATCTGGAGGTGGCGCCGGGCGAGGTGGTGTGCCTGCTCGGTCCGTCTGGCTGCGGCAAGACCACGACCCTGCGCATGATTGCCGGCCTGGAAACACCGAGCGAGGGTGATGTCATCGTCGCCGGTCAGCGCATGAATGACTGGCGCCCCGAGGACCGTGACATCGCCATGGTCTTCCAGTTCTACGCCCTGTATCCGGCGTTGAGCGTGGCCGACAACCTTGCGTTTCCGCTGCATGTCGAGCGCTTGAGCCGTGCCGATCTCGACGCCCGGGTCAGGGCGGTCGCCGACAAGCTGCATCTCAATCATGTGCTTGATCGGCGGCCGCATGAGATCGCGGAAGGCGAAAAGCAACGTGTGGCGGTCGCGCGGGCGATTATTCGCGATCCGAACTGCTTTCTGTTCGACGAGCCGTTGTCGCGGCTCGATGTCGAGCTGCGCGAGTCCATGCGTCACGAGATCAAGGAAGTCCTGCAAGGGCTGTCGAAGGCGACCTTGATCGTCACCCATGACCAGCTCGAGGCGCTGACCATGGCCAATCGCATCACCATCATGCGCGACGGCCTGATCGAGCAGATCGGCACGCCGCACGAAGTCTTCAGCCGGCCGGCGAACGCCTTTGTCGCCAGCTTTATTGGCACGCCGCAAATGAATCTCATTCCTGTCCAGCTTGACACTGTCGCTGACGAACACGCGACGTTCCGCCTGGGCGGACGCGCGCTGACCCTGCCAGTCCATCCCAACGTGGCAGCGCTGGCGGGTGCGGACGTGACCCTCGGGGTCCGCCCGCGCGCCTTTTCCTTAAGCGATCACGACAGCGAGGCGTCGCTCCAGGCCATGGTCGAGCTGACCGAGCCGATGGGCGCGGAAACGCTGGTGCATGCCCGCACCGAGACCGAGGGCGACATCCGCGTCGTCGTCCCGCGCAGCCACCGCGTGCACGGCGGCGAGGTGCTCTGGCTGGCCCCGGATCCGGCGCAGCTGCACGTGTTCGATGCACAGGGCGAGGCGGTACGATGAGCGAACGACGCGCGCCGGCCCGTCTGACGGTGACCAGTGCGGTCCGGCTGGAATTCAGCATTATCGGCCTCGGTATCCTCGCGCTCGTGATGATCTTTCAGCCGCTGGCGCTGCCGCTGTTCTCGCTCGGCTGCGGTCTGGTCGTGGTCGCCGCCCTGGCCAACAACCTGATTCCGCTTGCCCAGCCGGGGATGCCGGTAAGCCGCATCGTGACGGTGGCGTTCATCATCGCGCTGGTGTTCAGTTCGGCGCTGCTGCTGGCCATCCTGGCCGCCCATCTCTACGGCGTCGTGTTCCTGGAAAAGCCGGATCCGTCGACCCTGCTGCGGCCGCCGCGACCGCCGTTTTGGCTGCATCCGTTCACCTGGTGGCTGGTTGCGGTCGAGGCCGCCCTGATCGCCATTGTCACGCTGCGCGTTCGGGGAAAACGCCCTGTCACGTCACCATGACGCCAGGGCATGACCCGCGCCAGCGAAGGGAGTGCGTGCGATGTTGCTCGGTTTCAATCTTCTGTTGTGGTCGACATCGGTCGGCGACGAACTGGTGCCTGTGCTCGACGAGCTCAAAGCGGTTGGCTATGACGGCGTCGAGGTGCCGATCTTTGATGGCGCGCCGGAAGACTATGCCCGCTTCGGCCAGGCGATCCGCAATGCCGGTCTGCGTGCAACCGCGGTCACGGTCATGCCGGATGCCGCGCGCGATTGCACCACCAGTGATCCGGCCGTGCGCGATGCCGCGTTTGCCTATCTGCAATGGGCCATCGACTGCACCAAGGCCGTCGGTGGCGAGGTGCTCGCCGGGCCGATCCATCAACCGCTGGCGACATTCTCCGGTGCGCCGCCGACAGCACACGAGCGCGCCAATCTGGTGGCCTGCCATCAACGCGTTGCCGCCTATGCCGGCGCGCAGGGCATCACCCTGGCGCTCGAGCCGCTGAACCGGTTCGAGTGCTACGTCCTCAATACGGTCGAGGACGCCGCAGATATCGTCCGCCAGGTGGCCATGCCCGGCTATGGCGTGCTCTACGACACGTTCCACGCCAATATCGAGGAAAAGGACCCGGTCGGTGTCCTGGCACGGAACCTGGCGTCGATCAGCCATGTCCACCTCTCGGAGAACGACCGCGGCACGCCGGGCAAGGGGCATGTGCCCTGGGCCGAGACCTTGGCGGTCCTCAAGCACAACGGCTATGACGGCTGGTGCACCATCGAGGCGTTCGGGCGCGCCCTGCCAGCCCTGGCGGCCGCAACCAAGGTCTGGCGGGATTTCTTTCCGGCGCGCGCGGAAGTCTATCGCTTCGGCCACGATTTCTTACGCGAGACTTGGGCCGCGCAGTAACCGGTTATCGGCCGTTCATGGGCACGGCACAGACCGCGATGGACGATCCAGAACCGGATCAGACTGGGTGTCCGGCTACCCGCCAGCGGCCTAGCCGGTGGGCGCGGCCGGATACCAGGCTTCGGGCTCGGGCATCACGAAGTCGGCGGGGATGTCAAAAATCTCGAACGTCGTGGTCGTGGCGTCTTCGGTTGCGAAATAGGCCCACGGGACCTGGTTCATCCATCGGCCCGATTGGATGCAGGCAAAGCCGCGATCCTCGAACTGCTTGACACGCTCGTCCCAGGAAAGGTCGCCGCAAGCGAACGCCGTGTGGTGGATGCCTTCACCGTGTTTGTCGAGGAAATCCTTGTAGATCGAATGGCCATCGAGCGGCTGGACGATTTCCCAGAACATCGCGCCGGTCCAGGCCATGCAAAGCTTCATCGAAAAGCTGGCCGGTTGGCCGTAGAGCGTGAGGTCGGCGCAGTTGTCCGGACCGAACGTGTAGACACGCCAGGGACCGATGCCGGCCCTGACCATGCCTTCCATCACGCGCTGGTAGTCGCGGGTGACGATACAGACCTGGATGGTCTCGGTGAGGAAACTGTTTGAAAGGGTGACGGCACTGGTAACGCTTGGTGCGGACATGTTGGTCTTGCCTCCCTGATCGCGACGGGCTGGGTGCTTTGCCACCCTTGCTGCCTGCATATCGCATGTGCCGGCGGATGTCTTTTGCGACCTGCGAGGCCGGCGGCGTGGGCGTTTCGTGTGAGCGACTGAGCCGTGGCGCCGATCTCGCGAGCCGATATACTCGGCCGCTCCAACCAGGCCTTCCAAACTGGAAAAAACCCGATGGGACGGATCCTTGGATTGATTGGACACGAGCTACGCGAAGGTGTTGTCCCGCTCGTATTTTTTCTGGTCGCTTTTCATATGGTCGGGATCACCAAGTTGGCAGTGATCGAGGACTATCACATTACGGCAGCGACAGCGACGATATCGACCGTCGCGGCAATGCTGGTTGCCAAGGCCATTCTCGTCACGGACAGCTTGCCGGTTGCCAGGTGGTTTTCCCGGCAGACGATCCTCAACGTACTTTGGCTGACCTTGGTCTACGGCCTCATTGCCATGCTGTTCCGCCTGATCGAGGAATGGATCGGCGCCGTCATCACGCACGGCAGCATTGTCCTGACCACCGAGAAGCTGTTTGCACAACTGACCTGGCCGCGTTTTCTCGTTATCCAGATGTGGCTGTTTGCCTTCGTCTTCCTCTATTGCCTGTGCGCGTCTTTCGTGCGTGCCATCGGCGCCGAACAGGCCCGCGCGATCCTTTTCGGCCCGGCCGTCACCGCGCGCGCCAAAGCCACCTGAGCACGGGCGCGTGCGCTGGCCGCAGAGTCCGTGCGTCGCGCGGCGCAAGGGGCTATGCTGCAAAACGTTGAGGTCTGATCTGAAGGAACGGACCGACAGATGACGCGTCGGTTACTTGGCTCGCTGGTTGTCATTGCCCTGGTGTTGGCTAGCGTGATCGCGCTGCCGTTGCTGATCGACTGGAGCTTCCTGGCGCCGCGGATCAGCCAACACGCCAGCGCGGCACTCGATCGACAACTCGACATCGACGGGCCCATCGCGGTCGGCATCCTGCCATCGCCCTGGATCGAGGTCGGCGAGGTCCGCTTGGCCGACGCTGACGGAGCTGGCGACCAGGCCATGCTGCGCATCGAGCGCGCCCGCCTTGCGGTTGCGTTCCGGCCGCTGCTCGACCGGCGGCTCGAGATCAACGACGCCCGCATCGAGGGGCTGTCCCTGGCCCTGGCCGTCGACGACGCCGGCCGGCCGAACTGGGCGCTCGGCCACACGGATGCCAAAGCGACTGAGGCGGCACCGGCGCAGCCCCTGTCTGGCTGGTTGCCGCGAAGCCTGCGCGTCACGGACGGGCATGTCTCGGTCGACCGCCTGAGTTACCACGAAGCTGGCGGCGGTCCGGCCAGGGTCGTCGAGGATCTCGCGCTTGCATTCAGCTTCGCGGCCGAAGGGGCCACGATTGCTGAGCTGGCCAGCTCGGCGGTCGCGGACATCGCCGTGGAGATCGGAAGCGTGGAGCTCGGTGCGCAATCCTGGCGGGATGTCACGGCCACGGCATCGCTTGGTGGCAGCGACGATCGCCTGGCGATCGGCTTCTCGGCGACCGAAGCCGCCGGCGAACGCCGGACGCCGGTTGCCGTGGCCCTTGCCGTCGGCGAGCCGGATGCCCTGTTGCGCGGCGAGCGCGTGGCGTTCGACGGCGAAACCACGATCGGCGCACGACGGGATACGGTTGCCGGCGACGTGCTCGTGGACATCGAGGCGAGCCCGCCGGTCGTCAGGGCGTCGCTCGATTTCGCTGTCCTCGATCTCTCGGCGCTCGGCAGCGACCGTGCTGACGGGCAAGCCGCTGCCGACGGCACGCGCTCGCGCGATGGCCGGGTCATTCCGGCGACGCCGCTGCCGGCCGAGCCGCTGCCCGAGCTCGATCTCGAAGTGCGGCTGAGCGCCGAACGCCTGGTGGCGCCGGGCGGGCTTGCGCTCGACCAGCCGCAGGCCCTGATCGTTCTGCGCGAGGGCAGCCTCAGCGTCGAGGATGCCAAAGCGGGCCTTGCCGGCGGCCAGGCCAGTGCAGCGATCAGCTATGCCCCTGAAGTCGGGCCGCATATCCGCGTGCGCGCCGATGCCAGCGGCCTGCAAGCGGCGCAGCTCGCCCCGCAGGTGGTCGCCATGGACCTGTCCGGGGCGGTGGCGCATGTTGCCGTCAACATTGCTGGCCAGGGCGCCACGACCCGGGCACTCGCCGCCTCGCTGAGCGGCGATGTCACCTACGGCATGGAGGGCGGCCGCTTCGATCTCGGTGCCGGCGCGTTGGTGGTCAAAGGCATCGGCCTTTTGCTCGATCCGATCCTGGGACGCGGCGGCGCGACACCGATTCACTGCGCCCTCGCGCGCTGGCGGCTCGACCAGGGCGTCGCGCGTAGCCGTGGTCTGGTGATGAGCAGTCGCGATCTGATCGTCTCCGGCCGCGGCACGGTCGATCTGCGCAGCGAGGCGCTGGATATGACCTTCGCTGCCAAACCGACCGACCTGTCACTGATGAGTTTCGCGACACCGTTCAAAATCAGCGGCACGCTCGCCGCACCGTCCGCCTCTGTTGCCCCTGAGGATGTCCTCGGCAGCGCCGTCCAGGTCGCCGGTGCGGTGGTCAATCCGCTGGGCGTGGTTGCCGTGCTCGGCGTGTCCGGTTCGGCGGCTCCGAGCGATTGCGCCAGCGCTCTGGACCAGGGGGCGCGCGCACCGGCGACACCGCTCGGCCGTGTCGGCGATGCCGCCGCCGGTGTAGCCGGTGCAGCCGCCCAGGGCGCCGGCGCGGTTGTCGAAGGGGCCGGCGGCGCCGTCGAAGGTGCCGCGAAAGCGCTCGACCGCGGCCTGAAATCGCTGTTTGGTCCCGACCGGTGAACCGCCTGGCGACGGCGGCGGTCGCCCATGCACCCGTCGGACATCGGCCACCGGCACCACAGCGCTGTCATGCTGCGTAGCTTCGGCACGGTTGCCACGGCGGCGCTCAACGCGCTCGCGCTGTGCCTGTACGCAGCGCTGCGGCTCGATCTCTGGCTGCCCTGGGCGCTCGTGCAGGTCGCGGCACTGTCCGGGGTCGATCTTCAGGCACACGCCATCCGGGCGAGCTATGCCGACGGCATCGCCATCCACGCCGAGCAGGCGCGACTTGTGCTCGCCGACGGCCGGGAGCTCGCCGACCTTGCGCAACTCGGCGTCACCGTGCGTGCCGATGCGCGTTCCGGCCGGCCGCGGTTCAGCCTGCACGGCGTGCATGCCGAGGGCGGTCGCGTGCTCCTGCCGCTCGGCGAGGCTACGCCCGGCGAGCGTCCGCGCGAGGCCCAAGCTGCCACGATCCCGGCGTTGGCCGGCGCACGCCTGCGCGATTTGCGCGTCGCCATCGGCTGGCGTGGCCGAGCACCGCTGGAGCTGGCGATCACTGATGCCACCTTGGTGCGCGCCGATGATGTCGGCAGCCTGCTCGATGCCCGGATCGAGCTTGCCGGCCTGCCGCTGGCGCTCAGCGGTGAGATCGGTCACCTGGATCAGTTGCTGACGCGCGCATCCGCCTGGCCGTTCGATCTCGACCTGACCAGCGGCACCGCGACCGGCCGCGTGCAAGGCAATATCGCCGATCGCGCCGCCGGCGCACCGAGCGCGGTCCGCTTCGCCTTCGACCTGGCCAGCGCCAACCCGGGCGAACAGCTCGAACGGTTCGGCCTGCCGGCGCAAGGGTTGCCGGCGCTGGCACTCAGCGGCCGCGCGCGGATCGGCGAAGGCCGCGTTGCG
>JBHJHH010000098.1:0-30613 GCA_050331015.1 Geminicoccaceae bacterium | reverse complement strand
GTGGCACGTCGTACCCCCGCCGGCGGGGCTCCCTCCGGGCTGGGGGCAATCGCCCGTTCCGTGCGACGCGTTCCACGTTCACACGCCCCCCACCATTTAAGCGCCCATCATGTTCCAAGCCGGCCCTTATGGCCGGGTTTTTTTTTTGGAGGTCAGCGGCGCGCAGGTGCCAGCTAGCTAGCAAGCGGTGCCACGAACGTCAATGAATGTGATCAAGAGGCCCAATCGCCGGTGCTTGAGCGCGCGCGCTCATAGGCGCGAGGGCCGTGTCAATTGCATAGCAGCAATGCGTTCAACCGACTAGCGTTTCCCGTCGGCCGACCATACTTTCAGTGCAGTGCAACATTGGTTGCAGCTGAGTTTCCCCCGCCGCGTTGCCGTCTGAGACGTGGCGCGGGCACCGGGTCGATGGCCTGGTACTCCCTCCCAGACGTCAAGCCTCCCTGTCTATTGCGCCAGACCCCAGGTCTGGCGTTTTTTTTACATGAACAGGGATTCGCCCTTCAGATCCTTGTAGAGCGAGGCGACGTAATCGCCGTAGCCGTTGTAGATCAGGGTCGGCACGCGCTCGTCCGTGCCAAGCACGCGTTCGGTCGCCTGGCTCCAGCGCGGATGCGGCACCTCCGGGTTCACGTTCGCCCAGAAACCGTATTCGCTGCCCTGGATTTCTTCCCAAAAGCTGACCGGCCGCTGATCGGTGAAGGTGAAGCGCACAAGCGACTTCCCCGATTTGAAGCCGTATTTCCACGGCACCGCGAGGCGCAGCGGCGCGCCGTTCTGCTTGGGGATCGGCTTGCCGTAGAGACCCGTGGCGATGAAGGCGAGCTCGTTAGTCGCTTCGTCCATGATCAGACCCTCGACATAGGGCCAGGGATACCAGCTCTGCCGTTGGCCGGGCGCCACATCGGTGTCGTGGAAGGTTTCCATGCGAACATAGCGTGCCCCGCCGAGCGGTCTGGCGTAATCCACCAGCGCCGCCATGGGGAAACCGGACCACGGCACGGCCATCGACCAGGCTTCGACACACCGATGGCGATAGAGCCGCTCCTCCAAGGGCATGGCTCGGATCAGCTCATCGACATCGACCGTGCGCTCCTGTTCGACCATGCCGTCGAAGGTCACGGTCCAGGGGCGCAGCTTCAGGGCCTGCGCCGCCTTGGCGATGTGCTTGTGGGAGCCAAATTCGTAGAAATTGTTGTAGGTGGTTGCGATCGACTCATCGGTGATGGCGCGATCGAGCATGTAGGCTTCGTTACGCGCAACCGGATAGAGATCCGCCGTCGGGTCGGCTTCGATCTCACCAAGCGCATCGACATCGTCGCGCGCGAACAGGTTGAAGGCGGAAGCCGAGCCGCCGGCGAGCAGCACGCTGCCGGCAGCCACGCCGCGGATCAGGTTGCGACGGTTCAAATAGACCGACTCAGGCGTTGCCGCTTTTTCTGGCAAGGCCCAGCCGGGAACGCGTTTGATGAGCATAATGCGTTGTCCGCTCCTGACGATATCTAGTACTGCAGGAGGTCGGCGCCCTGCCTTTTCTGTCAAGACAAGGCGCCGTGAACGTCAGTTCATATCGGCGATCCCGAGCGGAACGTCGAATTGCTGGCACCAGATCCAGACACGCTCAATCGAAGCCGGGTCGATGTCGGCCGGCAGCGTGTAGGTCTGCGCACCGGTGTTGTTCTCGAGCGGATCGAGAATGTGCGCCGGCTTTTCGCCACTACCGACGGCGACCTTCGGATCCGGCGCGCCGTCGAGGAAGAAATCTTCACCAAGCTCGATGGTATGGCCATCGCCATTGGCAACGATCTCAACAGCGCCGCGCACCTCGTGGTCGCTGGCACCGGTGAAGGTGCCCTCGGCGGCATTAGCGACGACCGACACCGCGAGACTGGCAAACAAGGCAAACGTGAACAGAGACAAAGAGCGCATGGTTTATTCCTGTAAATCTGTGGAACACGCGCCTTTCGATGCCGCATTACTGGCACCCGTCTCCGCGCTGGTCTTCACGAACTCGTCAGGCATGCGTGCGACTCAGCCCTGCTCGTCGTTCGGCGGGGCGAAACGGTTGTCGCGCGGAAAGCCGTTCGGGGCGTTGCGGCCGGCGCTCGCCCGCTTGCCGAGCCAGGCGCTCAGATCCGGTTCGCGACGCACACGGCCGCCCTGTTGCCAGGCGAGCCCATCTTCCAGCTTGAGTACGCAGATATCGGCCATGCCACCGGTCTTGTAGCGCTGCAAGAGGACGCCTTTGCCGCGGCTCATGACCGGCAGGTCATCCAGGGCAAACACCAAGAGCTTGCGGTTCTCACCCATGATGGCCACGGCATCGCCCTCAACCTTGCGCACCGCCGCCAGGCGATCGCTGGCATCGAGATTGACCACTTGGCGGCCGGCGCGCGTCTGTGCCGCAATCGCCGTCTCTTCGGCAACGAAACCGCGGCCGTGCGCGGTGGCGAGCAGCAGTTTGCCGGCCGGATCGTGCACGTGCAGCTCCAGCAGGTCGGTATCGCTGATGTCCAGATGGACGGACAGCGGCTCGCCCATGCCACGCCCGCCGGGCAACCGGTCGATCGGCAACAAGAACACCTTGCCGGTCGTGGTCGTGATCAACAGCTTGTCGGCGCTGGACGCCGGTAACAGAAAGCGCGGGCCGTCGCCTTCCTTGAATTTCAACTCGGCGGCATCGTCGATCTGGCCGCGCAGGGCGCGGATCCAGCCTTTCGCCGAGCAGACCACGGTGACCGGAAAGCGCTCAGCCGGCGCGCTCAGGGCTTCCGTGTCGATCTCGGGCGCTTCAGCGAAGCCGGTGCGGCGCGGATCGGCAAAGCGTTCCTTGATGCTGGCGATTTCCTCTTCCAGGGCGGCCAGGCGCAGATCGCGTGAGTCCAGAAGCGCAAGTAATTCCTGCCGTTCCTTGCGCAGCGCTTTTTGTTCTTTTTTGAGCTCCATCTCCTCGAGCTTGCGCAGGTTGCGCAAACGCATGTCGAGAATGGCAGTTGCCTGGCGTTCGGTGAGATCGAAGGCGCGCATCAGCTCGAGCTTGGGATCGTCTTCTTCGCGGATAATGCGAATGACTTCATCGAGATTGAGGAACGCGATCAGATAGCCGCCGACGACTTCCAAACGATCATCGATCTTGCCCAAGCGATAGCGCGAGCGCCGCTCGAGCACGACCATGCGGTGATCGAGAAAAGCCTGCAAAAGCTCGCGCAGATTCATCACCCGCGGCACGCCCCGGGCATCAATCACGTTCATGTTGAAGGAAAACCGGTTCTCCAGCTCGCTGGCGCGAAAGAGCTGTTCCATGAGCAGGTGCGGATCGACAGTGCGCGCTCTGGGGGTGAACACGATGCGCACGTCCTCGGCGCTTTCATCCTGAAAGTCGGCGAGCAGCGGCAATTTCTTTTGCGCCAGCAAATCGGCCAGGCGCTCGATCAGGCGGCTCTTTTGCACCTGATAGGGGATTTCTGTCACCACGATGTTGAATTGTCCCATGGCGAGGTCTTCACGCTGCCAGCGCGCGCGCAGGCGCACCGAGCCGCGTCCGGTGGCATAAGCCTCCTCCAACACCTCAGGGCTGTCGACCAGCAGGCCACCGGTTGGAAAGTCCGGCCCTTTGACATGCTGCACCAGCTCGGCGATCGGCACCGTGGCGCTGTCGCCCTGCCCGGCCTCACGGGCGCGCGCCAGCATCAAGCGCAAGGCATCGCACAACTCGCCGACATTGTGCGGCGGGATCGAGGTCGCCATGCCGACAGCAATGCCGGCGGCACCGTTGGCGAGCAGGTTGGGAAAGCCGGCCGGCAGCACAGCCGGCTCGTCCTCATTGCCGTCATAGGTCGGCTTGAAATCGACGGTGTCCTGATCGATGCCGTCGAGCAGGGCCTTGGCAATCTCGGTCAGGCGCGCCTCGGTGTAGCGCATGGCCGCCGGGTTATCGCCGTCGATATTGCCGAAATTGCCCTGGCCATCGACCAGCGTGTAGCGCTGGGCGAATTCCTGCGCCAGGCGGACCATGGCGTCGTAGATCGCGCTGTCGCCATGAGGGTGGAATTTACCCATGACATCGCCGACCACGCGGGCGCATTTCTTGAAGCCGCCGGCCGGATCGAGGCGGAGTTGCAACATGGCATACAACAGCCGGCGCTGCACCGGCTTGAGCCCATCGCGGACATCCGGCAGCGAGCGTGCGGTGATCGTCGACAGCGCATAGGCCAGATAACGCTCGCTCAAGGCCTCATGCAACATGACCGGGCGCACGCCGTCACTCTCCGCTGGGATGGCCAATATCGTCCTCCGAAACCTGCTTGCTGAACTGATCGGCCAGGCGCTCGCGGGCGGCGGGCATCGGTCGATCGAGGGGTGCCAGCACATGCTTATCGAGGAAGGCGCCGCTCAGGCGCAACCCCGACGCAATGGCTGGCGGGCTGGTATCATTGCCGCCGACCAGAAAGCTCGGCAGGGGCAGCAGTCGGGGCGCATATGCTCCCGCGCCTTCGGCCGTGACGGCGCGACCGCTGGTCGGCGAGACATAGACCAGACCGTCACGATGGCCGGTGACCGCGCAGGCGCTGAGATCGAGGGCGAAGCCGAGATCACGCAACAGCGCGATCTCGAACCGGACATAGTCGGCCGGCCAGGTGGTATCGCTGGCGTCGGCCAGCATGGCGCCGATCAGGCGGCCGAAATCAGTGTACAGTTCCGGATGTGGTGCGCGCTCCGGCAGACACACCTCAAGCATGGCGCAGGCCGAGAGCAGGCCGGACAGCTTCAGCCGCTCATCGAACACGAGCCCGGCAATGTCCTGCACGAGCTCGATCTGCAGCGTACCCAGTTGCTCGGCCAGGCGCGCTTTCCAGATCGCCAGGACGCGATTGCCCGGCTGCAGCAAGGGCTTGGACTTGCGCGATTGGCCACCGCGTACCAGCCCGGCATGCCGGCCGTGCGTTCGCGTCAAGAGCTGGACCACGGCAGCGCTGTCGCCATAAGCCCTAGCACTCAAGACGATGGCGTCATCTTGCCATTCAACCGCCATGGCTCAGCTCGGAAAATCCAGGCCGAGCTCGCGATAGCGCTCGGGATCATCGGCCCATTTCTCGCGCACCTTGACGAACAGGAACAGATGCACCGGCTTGCCGATGGCATCGGCAATCTCGACCCGCGCCGCCTGGCCGATTTCCTTGATCATGCTGCCGCGATGGCCGAGCACGATGGCTTTCTGGCTATCGCGCTGAACATAGATCGTCTGATCGATGCGCACTTGCGCGTCGCTCTCGGTCCAGGCCTCGGTCTCGACGGTGATGCTGTAGGGCAATTCCTGATGCAGGCGATGAAACACCTGCTCGCGGGTCAGCTCAGCAGCCAGCGCGCGATTGCTCAGATCGGAGAGCTGGTCTTCCGGGAACAGCCAGGGGCTCGCCGGCAGCCGCGCTGCGATCGCATCGAGCAGGGCATCGCAACCATCGCCGGTCAGCGCCGAAACCAGAAAGATCTCCTCGAACAGCCCGGTGTCCTGGCACTGCTGGATCAGCGGCAGGGTCTTGGGCGGCTTGACCGCATCGAGCTTGTTGATCGCCAGCAGGCACGGCCGCCCGCGCGCCTGTAAACCGTCCATGACGAGACGGCTATTGGCGTCCAGAGCGCGCTTGGCGTCGATCACCATGAGCGTGACGTCGGCATCGTCGGCGCCCTGCCAGGCGGCATGGACCATGGCGCGCTCGAGACGCTTGTCGGGCTGAAAAATCCCCGGCGTGTCGACAAAGACGATCTGCACTTGGTCTTGCAGCGTGATGCCGAGCACTCGCCGGCGCGTGGTCTGCACTTTCGGGCTGACGATCGACACCTTGGTGCCGACGAGCTGGTTGAGCAGTGTGGATTTGCCGACATTCGGTGCGCCGACAATGGCCACGAAGCCGCAGCGTGTGGTGGCGTCCGACGCACTCATGGCTTGGCACCGACGGTGGCCAGCATGGCCGCCGCCGCCGCCTGTTCGGCCGCACGCTTGGAGCTGCCGCTGGCGCGGACACTGTCCAGGCCCTGCACATGCACAACGACATCGAAGCGCGGCGCATGGGCCGGTCCGTCGGTGGCGACCACTTCGTAAACGGGCAGCTCCATGCCCTTGGCCTGGGCCCATTCCTGCAAGCCGGTCTTGGCATCGCGCGGCGGCGCCATCTGGCTGGCCATCTTGTCGGCCCAATGGCGGCGGATGAAGGCTTCGGCCGGTGCCATGCCGCCGTCGAGATAGAGCGCCCCGATCAGGGCTTCGACGGTGTCGGCCAGGATCGCCGGTTTATGCCGGCCGCCGCCGTCGGCTTCGCTCGGTGCCACCGTGACCCAGGCACCGACACCGATGGCGAGCGCCACCTCGGCGAGCGTTTCCTTGCGCACCAATGCGGCATGGCGCCTGGACAGGGCACCTTCCGGCTCATCGGGAAAGCGGCAGATCAGCTCATGGGCGATGATCAGCCCGAGCACCCGGTCGCCGAGGAATTCCAGGCGCTCGTAGGAGCGCGCGACCTTGCGGCCGCGGCGCGTGGCGCTGGCATGCGTCAGGGCTTCGGTAAGAAGATGCGCGTTGGCGAACTGATGCCCGAGCGCTTGCGAAATGATCGCGATCTGCTCACTGGATGAGGTTGAAGAGTCGCTCGTAGCGGATGGCTTGCGGCCACTTCCAGACTTCCCAGAGGGCGACACTGCCATCGGTCGAGAAGAAGATGATCTCGGCACGGCCGATCAGGTTCTCCAAAGGCACCGGCCCGACCGACGGGACGCGGCTATCCAGGGAATTATCACGGTTGTCGCCCATGGCGAAGACATGCCCCTCGGGCACGGTGTAGGTCAGCGTATCGTCGAGGGCGCCACCGCGGCTGAGATCAAGGATCAGATGCTCACGGTCATTGGGCAAGGTCTCGATGAACTGCGCCACGGCGCGGCCCTCTTCATCGAAATCGTCGACACGGGTCAGCGCCACCGGACTGCCATTGATGTGCAAGCGGCCTTCGAGCACCTGGATGCGATCGCCGGGCAGGCCGATGATCCGCTTGATATAGTCGGTGCGGTTGTCCGACGGCAGCTTGAACACGGCGACATCGCCGCGCTCGGGCAATGCCGACCAGACGCGATCATCGAACGGCCCGAGGCTCCACGGGAAGGAGTGCTTGCTGTAGCCGTAGGCGAATTTGGAGACGAACAGATAGTCGCCAACCAGCAGGGTCGGCTTCATCGAACCGGACGGAATGTTGAACGGCTCGAACAGGAACGTCCGCACCACGAGGGCCAAGAGCACGGCATAGAACAGCGTGCGGATGGTTTCCCAAATACCTTTGTCGCGACTACGCGCAGCCACAGCCGGCTTCATACTCATCCTCATCCGCGCATGCAGCGCCCGCATGAATCACTTTTCGTCGATATTCTGGCGCCTGAAGCGGATGTTCGGGCCGAACCGCCCTGTCGCGCAGAGCCGGGACGATAGCCGAGCGCCCGAAATGCCTCAAGGTGCGCTATGTGCCTGTATCCGTACCTAGAGGCACGGCCGTGATAATGACCTGGGCCTGCGCCAGCGGCGGCTCATCGGTGATGGTCAACTGAACGTCGGCACGCATGCCGGCCGGCGTGATGGCATCGAGGCGCGCGTTTGCACCGCCGGTCAGGGCCAGGGTCGGCTGGCCACTCGGCAGGTTGACGACACCGATATCGCGCCAGAACACGCCTTGGCGAAAGCCGGTGCCGAGCGCTTTCGAGGCGGCCTCCTTGGCGGCATAGCGTTTGGCGTAGGTGGCAGCCCGCAAACGGCGGCGATCGGCCTTGGCGCGCTCGATCTCGGTGAAGCAGCGCTGGGTGAAGCGCTCGCCAAAACGCTCGAGCGTGCGCTCGACGCGGCGGATATCGATCAGATCGCTGCCGATGCCGATGATCATGGCCATACTAGCCGCGCGCCTCGTCCATGCGCCGGCGCATTTCCCTGAGTGCTGCCTCCAACCCGACGAACACGGCCTCGCCGACCAGGAAATGGCCGATATTGAGCTCTCGGACGTTCGGGATCGCAGCAATCGGCGCAACCGTGTCGAAAGTCAGACCGTGGCCGGCATGGCACTCGATGCCGTGTTCGGCACAAGCCGCCGCGGCGGTCTTGATCCGCTCGAGTTCGTGCGCGCGCGCCGTCTCGTCCAGGGCTTCGCAATAGCTGCCGGTATGCAGTTCGACCACCGGCGCGCCCAGCCTCTTGGCGGCGATGACCTGGCCCGGCTCCGGATCGATGAACAGCGAGCCGCGGATGCAGGCGGCGCTCAGCCGGGTGACGAACGGCACAAGCTTTTGGAACATGCCGAGCACGTCCAGGCCGTGTTCGGTGGTCCGCTCAGCACGCTTTTCCGGCACCAGACAGCAGGCGTGCGGGCGGGCGCGGATGGCGATGGCGAGCATTTCATCGGTCACCGCCATTTCCAGATTGATCGGCAGCAGGTCGGCAGCGCGCAGGCGCTCCAGATCATCATCGACGATATGCCGGCGGTCTTCGCGCAGATGAAGGGTCAGGCCATCGCAGCCGGCGGCCTTGACGATCTCGGCAGCGCGCAGCGTGTCCGGATGCGTGCCACCGCGCGCATTCCGCAAGGTCGCCACATGATCGATGTTCACACCGAGACGCAGACGCTCCAAAGCCATGCTCCCCAAAAATCAACGCTGCCGCTTTTCGCCCGAGCCCTGGCTACCTAGCCGATCCACGCGCTTGGCTGAACCACTGAATAAGCCGCCCGGCGCTCTCTAGCCGACATAAGCAGCCGCTTAGGACAGCCAAGAGCAGCGCGCCGCCACTAGCCGCCAAGCTGCCAAGACCGGAACCTTCCCTGGCAGGCGCGATCAGCCGATGGCGCCCCGACATCGAAAAGGACCGCACCATGAAGGCACGTGTTATCGCCGGCGCAGCCGGCCTGATCGTTCTTGGCGGCGTCGCTTTTGCCGCCGAGCCCGAAATCGGCAGCAAGCTCGGCACCACCTATGACGAGGTGGCCGCCGCCCTTGGCGAGAACGGTTACCGCATCCACGAGTTCGAGCGGGAAGGCAGCGTCATCGAGATCGAGGCCGCCCGCGAGAACGAGCGGCGCGAATTCAAGCTCGACGCCAGGACCGGCGAGATCATCCGCATCGAGCACAAGTCCTGATGTCAGCGGCATCGGATCGTGCGCCAGGCGAGCGGGTCTGGTACCCGCTCGTCCGTCTCACCCACTGGGCTATCGCCGCCGCCATCGTGCTGAACAGCCTGATCGTCGATGAGCACGCGCTGGTGCATGTCTGGATCGGCTATAGCGCGCTCAGCCTGCTCGGGCTCAGGCTGCTCTGGGGTCTGGTCGGACCGCAGGAAGCCCGCTTCGCGGCGTTCCCGCCCAAGCCAAGAGCGGCGTGGCGGCACGCGGTAGACATGTTTGGCGGACGCGCTCACGCACATCGCTCGCACAATCCGCTGGGTGCACTCATGGTCTACGCGCTGTGGGCAACCCTTCTTGTGGTCTCGATCAGCGGCATCGCCCTACGTGGCGAGCCATTCCCCGAGCATGACGCCCACGGCCGGTATGGGGCGCCCTATGACGTCGTCGAGCGTGGTGCGGGTGGCGAGGACTGGATCGAAGAGGTCCACGAGGTTGCGGCCCATGTTCTCCTCGCGCTGGCAGCGATGCACGTCGCCGGCGTCGCGCTGGAAAGTCGACTATCCGGTCGCAACCTCGTTGGCGCTATGATCACGGGCGTTCGATCCAGCCGACGGGAACCATGAGACAGCGCCCACGCAAGCTTCCGCCCTTTCGATCCACCAACCGCCGCGCCACGGTGCTCTCGAGCCTGCTTGCCGTGCAGGCTCTGTGCGCCGTGTTCTTCCTGGCCGATGTCGCCGGCGATTTTCGCCTGGTTGGCCTGACCGCGCACACAGGCTTCGAGGCGCTCGTCGCCGTCGCCCTGGCGATCGGCGTCTTTTTCGGCAGCCGTGAAGTGCAGCGGACACTCGACGCCGCACGGCGCGCCGAGCGGGCGATTTCGGCGGCTTCGGGCGCGTTCGCCGAGATGATCGAAACGTGCTTTCAGGTTTGGCGCCTGACCCCGGCCGAGGCCGACGTCGCGTTCTTTGCCCTGAAAGGCCTGGAAACCGGCGGCATCGCCAGGATGCGCGGGGCGGCGCAGGGCACGGTCCGGGCGCAACTGGCGCGCGTCTATGCCAAGGCAGGTGTCAGCAACCGCGCGCAGTTCATTGCGCTTTTTATCGAGGAATTGCTGAACGAGCCGATTGCCGCGAGCGCGCCCCTGGTGCTGGCGGACGCCTAGCTGCGGATGCGCTCGGCGGACTCGACGCATTCGGCGGCGCGCAGGCTGGCCAGAATGCGCTGCAGATGGTCGAGATCGCGCACCTCGACATCGAACAGCAGCTCGACCAGTTCCGGTGAGCGCTGGCCGAAGCGGACATCGGCGATGTTGCCGTCCTGCTTACCAATCACGGTGCTCAGGCTGCCGAGCACGCCCGGCTGGTGCAGCACAAAGGTGCGTATGCGCGCAATCGACGCGCCGGCCGTGTCGCAGGTCCGCCAGGACAGCGGCAGGGTGCGCTCCTTTGCGTCGCCGAGCTCGTCCAGCTTGGGACAGTCGACCGCGTGGATGGTGATGCCCTTGCCGGTGCGCACGACACCGACAATGCGCTCACCGGGCACCGGCGCGCAGCACTTGGCGAACTGGATGGCAACACCGGACGGCAGCTCGCCGATCGGCATGCTGAGATCGTCCTCGACACTCGGTGTCAGATGGATCTCATCGAAATCGTGGCGACCGTCGGTGTCGGCATGGCGATCAGGAAACAGCAACGCCACGATCTGGCGCGACTGCACCGTGCCTTCGCCGATGGCGGCAAAGACGTCTTCGGCGGCTTTCATGCTGAGCGGGCCGTAGACCGGCTCGAGCGTCTTGTCACTCGGCTTGATGCCGAACGGCTTGAGCGCGCGGGTGAGGATGTCCGAGCCGCGGCTGACATTGATTTCGCGCCGCTGCAGCCGGATGTGCCGGCGTATCCGCGCACGCGCCTTGCCGGTGACGACGAAGCGTTCCCATTCCGGCGACGGCTTGCCGTTCTTGCTGGTCAGGATCTCGACCTGGTTGCCGTTTTGCAGCGGCGTGCGCAAGGTGACCATGCGGCCGTCGACCTTGGCTCCGACACAGCGGTCGCCGACCTCCGAGTGCACGGCATAGGCGAAGTCGACCGGTGTCGCGCCACGCGGCAGGGCGATCAGATCGCCCTTCGGCGAGAAGCAGAACACCTGGTCCTGGAACATCTCCAGCTTGGTGTGCTCCAGGAACTCCTCCGGGTTGGAGGCGTGCTCAAGGATGTCGAGCAGCTCGCGGATCCAGCGGTACTGGCGGCCCTCGTGCTGAGCCGGCCCGGCTGCGCCCCGCTTGTAGGCCCAATGCGCCGCGACGCCGAGCTCGGCGACGTCGTGCATATCGCGCGTGCGGATCTGCACTTCGACCGTACGCTGCTCGGGCCCGATGA
Organism: Geminicoccaceae bacterium; assembly: GCA_050331015.1. Classification (GTDB taxonomy): domain Bacteria; phylum Pseudomonadota; class Alphaproteobacteria; order Geminicoccales; family Geminicoccaceae; genus JBHJHH01. The sequence continues at coordinate 19,092 of JBHJHH010000098.1, read as the reverse complement.
TGGTGGTATGCAGCGAGCGGTAGCCGTTCGGCTTGGGCGTGCTGATGAAATCCTTGAAGCGGCCCGGTCGCATGACGAAGCGGCCGTGGATCACGCCGAGTGCGGCGTAGCAGTTGGCGACGCTGTCGACGATGACGCGGAAGGCCATGATGTCGCTGAGCTGCTCGAAGCTGACATTCTTGCGCTGCATCTTGCGCCAGATCGACACCGGCGTCTTCTCGCGACCGTAGACCTCGACATCGAGGCCGGCTTCGATCAGCGGCGTGCGCAGGGCGTCGACAATGCGATCGATCAGATCGTGATCGTGCTGGCGAAGCTGGGCCAGCCTGGCGACGACGCTTTCGCGCGCATCCGGAAACAGTTCGGTGAAGGCGAGATCTTCCAGCTCGTCCTTCATTTTCGACATGCCGATGCGCTCGGCCAAAGGCGCGTAGATTTCGATGGTTTCCAGGGCGATGCGCCGCCGCTTGTCTTCTTTCTTGATGAAATGCAGCGTGCGCATGTTGTGCAGCCGGTCCGCCAGCTTGACCATGAGCACGCGGATATCGTCCGACATGGCGAGCAGGAGCTTGCGGAAATTCTCGGCTTGCGCCGTGCGCGCCGATTGCAGCTCCAGCTTGTTCAGCTTGGTGACGCCATCGACCAGAAAACGGATTTCCTTGCCGAACAGGCGCTCGATGTCATCCAGCGTCGCACCGGTGTCTTCGACCGTATCGTGCAGCAAGGCTGTGGCGATCGTCGCCGTGTCCAGCTTCAGCGCGGTCAGAATGCCGGCCACCTCGACCGGATGGGAGAAGTACGGATCGCCGGACGCGCGCACCTGGGCGCCATGCGCCTTCATGGCGTAGACATAGGCGCGGTCAAGCAGGAGCTCGTCGCAGGCCGGATCGTAGCTCTTGACCTGCTCGACGAGCTCATATTGCCGCATGATGCCGCCGCGGCGGGGTTTGAGCGGCGACGTTGGCGCGTGAGCGACCGCAGGCGAGGCACTTGGGACGGTATCGGTCTCCTGTCGCGCCACGGTCGCCACCGCTTTACTCGGTTGAGACGGGCGCCCCGCCAGAGTCGTCGTCGGCGTCGGGGTCGATCTCATCGGTGTAGAGGGGAGCCGCCGGCTGCTCCTGCAGGCCCTGGAACGGCTGGGTTTCGATTGCCAGCGTCTCGCCGGCGCTGTCGTCTTCCGCGTCGGCGCTGCTCTCGTGACGGCGCAGACCGTGCATCAGCTCAAACCGCAGATGGTCGAGGTCAAGCTTGTCCTCGGCGATTTCGCGCAAGGCGACGACCGGGTTCTTGTCGTTGTCGCGCTCGATGGTCGGCGAGGCGCCGGCCGACATGTCGCGCGCGCGCTGCGCGGCGAGCATGACCAGCTCGAAACGATTGGGAACCTTGGTGATGCAATCCTCGACGGTGATACGCGCCATGCTGTCGCCTTCGTAAATTCAGACCGATTGTCGTAAATAGCGCGCGTGTCGCTGCACAGCAACCATGACCGCACATCCCGTACCTCACGGGTATGGTGCGTGCGGTCAAAGCCGGGCGCAATCGTCCTCAGGAAGCCGATTAAGCAAGGACTTGGCCGAGACTTTCAACCCTGGGTGAATCCAGTCGGCCGCAATATCGCACAGCGGCAGCAAAACGAAACGGCGCTCGTGCATACGCGGATGCGGCAGGACCAGGCCGACCGGTGACTCCTGCCGACAAACCCGGTCATCATAAGCCAGCAGATCGAGATCGATCGTGCGCGGTGCGTTGCGCTCCTGGCGGCATCGGCCGAACGCGCTTTCCAGGTCGAGCAGCCTGCCCATGATCTGGCTTGGCGTCAGGCGTGTGGTCAGGCGCGCGACGCCATTGACGAAGCGCGGCGCGCGCGGGTCCGGCCAGGCGGCGGTGCTGTACCACGGTGAGACGGCGACGACCTGCAGACCGAGCGACGGCATCTGCGCCAGGGCCGAACTCAGGGTTGCCAGCGGGCCGCCGACATTGGAAGGGAGGTTTGCGCCCAGGGCCACGAAGGCACTTGCCTCGTAGGCTGAATTGCGCGGAGATATGCCACTATCGCGTGAGGTCATTGACACCATTCGCCACGAGGTGGCTAATCGGTGAGATATAGCTACCCATCTTGGAGTGTTTTCGTATCCATGGCTCAAATTCGTCTCTCGGAAATTTTCTACCCCGACGAGCGCATCGCCCTGTTTATTGACGGCGCCAATCTCTATCAAGCAGCAAAGGCCTTGAACTTCGATATTGATTACCGCCGGCTGCTGAACGCTTTTGCCGATGACTCTTATTTGGTTCGCGCGTATTACTACACGGCAATGCTCGAAGAGCAAGAGTATTCGCCGATCCGGCCGCTAGTCGACTGGCTCGACTACAACGGCTACACCATGGTGACTAAGCCGCTCAAGGAAGTCACCAGCGCGTCGGGCCGGCGCAAATACAAGGGCAACATGGATGTCGAACTTGCCGTCGACGTCATGGACATGGCGGCCAACCTCGACCACGTCGTGCTGTTCAGTGGCGACGGCGATTTTCGCCACCTGGTCGAAGCGATCCAGCGCAAGGGCAAGCGGTTTTCCGTCGTCAGCACGATCAAGACGCAACCGCCGATGATCGCCGATGAGTTGCGCCGCCAGGCCGACATGTTCCTCGACCTCGCCGATCTGACGCATCTGATCATTCGCGACAGCGGTTCGCGGTCGCCAACGACCGGCTCGCGACCGACGCGCTTCGACGATGAGCTGGAGCGCGGCGTCGAGGCCGACGTGCTCGAGGACGAAGACGCCTGAGTTGCGCGCCGCCGCTAACCTTAAATTAAGCAAATTCGGGTAGGTCTCGTCGGTGAGCATGGGTTTCACCGAGGAGACCTGCGTCGATGGATTTCTTCGAAAAGCAGGAAGACAAGCTACGCCTTGCTGCCGAGAAAGCGGCCTTCAGTGATTTCTTGGCCTTCTTGCGCAGCGGCGAACTGACGCCTGCGGCACTGCGATGTTACATCGTTGCGCAAAATCACATGCTCAATGGCATTGAACACGCGCTCGGCAGCCTGAAAGAGCGCTATGGCTTCGTCCTTCCGGACCTGCTGTTCGACGAATGGGATCATGTGCTGACCTTTCAGCGCCAGGCGCTCGATTGGCTGATGCACATCAGCGACACGCCGCGTGCGGCCCTCGACGAAGATCAGCCGATCCACGCCGCCGAGGTGTACCGCGACGAGCTGGTGGCGTATGGCAGCGTCGGCGGTGTGCGCGAGGCGCTCGTGTATCTGTCAGTGATGTATTTGATCGACTGGCGCACCGGCCAGGTCATCGGCCACGCCGACCGGTTCGAGGGGCGCTACCTCACCTGGCTGGATGGCGTTACCCAGCCGCCCTATACGACGTTCGTCGAGGGCTTGCATAAGCTGTTCAAGGACACCTGTGGCGCGCTGCGAGCGCAAAGCCAGATTGAGGTCGATGACATCGTCGACGTGATCATCGAACGCCACCTGATGCTTTTGAAGAAATGTATCTCGGAAACCCGGGAGGAAGACGAACCTGAGCCCGAGCCCGAAGAAGAAGAAACCCAAGAACAGCGGGTTCGGCGCGAAGTCGAAGCGATCATGGGTGATCAGGCCGATCTGCTGATTTACCACGACGACGATCCGGGACCGCTCTGCCTTGCCGACTACGAGGAAGATTTTGACGAATCCCAGTATGATTTTCTTTATGAAGTACCGCCAACGCCGCTCAAGGAGAAAGTCTGGTTCCAGCTTCAGAAGTGGTATTACTGGGGTGTGCGCAAAGGCATTATTTAGCGACGATTTCATGGCGCCTTGACAGAATCCGGCGGCATGGTCGCGAGCGCGGCGCTGCGTGCGGATCGCGCCGAAAAGTGCGCGCGATCCGATGCCATGCCGACATTGGGCCGTGATGATCGCCGCCGCGTCCACAACGAACGGCGCCGGCTGCCTACCTGTGTGACGCTTTTTTGAGGGTGGCCCATGCACTGAGGGTGGCTTTGGCGCCGAGACCCGCGCGGCAAGTCGCAGCCTTGCTTGCGCTTGCCAGGGCTCGGCCTGCACGCCTGTCACGGATGGCGACCTGCCTGGCTGCGCCCGGTGCCAAATCAGGCTGCCTGCCGGATCGCGTAGCGCGCCGCTTCGCGCGACTTGCGGCTCTGCGCGGCGTGCCAACACGCGTTGCGCGCCGCATTGTGCGGCTGGCATGGGCTCGCCGGCTAGGCGTCGTGCTTGAGCAGGCGCTGCTTTTCGCGGCTCCAGTCCCGATCGCGCTTCGCGGCGCGCTTGTCGAACTCTTTCTTGCCGCGCGCGACGCCGATCTCGACCTTGGCCAGGCCGCGTTGGGTAAAATAGATCGATAGCGGCACCAAGGTATTGCCCTTGCGCTGCACCGAGCTGAACAGCCTGGCCATTTCCTTGCGCCGGACGAGCAGCTTGCGTGCGCGCTTGGTCTCGTGATTGAAGCGATTGCCGCCCTCGTATTCCGGGATATACGCGTTGACCAGCCAGAGCTCGCCGTGATCCTCGGCCGCATAGGCATCGCCGATATTGGCCCGGCCGGAACGCAAGGACTTCACCTCGGTGCCCTGCAAGACCAGCCCGGCCTCGATGCGCTCGTCGATATGGTAGTCGTGAAACGCCCGGCGGTTCTGCGCCACGATGCGGCGCCCGCCCCCCTTGTCCGCCATGACCTCGCCTATTTCAGTAGACCGCTCTCGGCCAGTGCCTCGTCGACCACCAGCTTCGATGCCTCGCACAGTTCGACCAGCGGCAGGCGCACCTCGGCCGTGCACAAGCCCAGCCTGGACAAGGCATATTTGGCCGGCACCGGGTTGCTCTCGACGAACAGGGCGCGATGCAACGGCCACAGGCGATGGTGCAGGGCCAGCGCCAGGTCGCGGTCGCCGGCCTGCCAGGCCTCATGCATCTGTGCGCACAGCGCCGGTGCGACGTTGGCCGTCACCGATATGCAGCCGACACCGCCATGGGCCAGAAACGCCACCGCATTCGGGTCTTCGCCGGAAAGCTGGATGAACTCCGCACCGCACGCCCGTGTGGTCTCTATCGGCCGCAAGATGTCGTTGCTCGCATCCTTGACGCCGACGATGTTGGGCAAACGCGCCAGCTGCCCCATGGTCGCCGGGCTCATGTCGATCACACTGCGCCCGGGGATGTTGTAGATGATCAGGGGCAGGTCGACGGCATCGTGGATCGCCTTGTAGTGCGCCAACAGGCCCGCCTGCGTCGGCTTGTTGTAATAGGGCGTGACCACCAAAGCGGCATCGGCACCGGCCGCCTTGGCGGCCTTGGTCAGACTGATCGCTTCCGCCGTGCTGTTCGAGCCCGTTCCGGCGATCACCGGCACGCGGCCGACCACGGCTTCAACCGTGAGCGCGACCACGCGGTTGTGCTCGTCGTGGCTCAATGTCGGCGACTCGCCGGTCGTGCCAACCGGCACAATGCCATGGGTGCCCTGGTCAATATGCCACTCAATCAACGATTGCAGGGCATTCTCGTCGATGAGCCCGTTGCGGAACGGGGTGACGATTGCCACAATGGAGCCGCGAAACATGGTTTTTTGTTGAATCCACTGAGTTCATGTCGGAACAAGCGCCGCACCATAGCTTCGGCCTATCGGTGCGGCAAGGCGGCGCGCATTCATGACCAAGCACGCTTTCCACAACGGTCGACCCCACTGGCCGGCTCACTGGATATGGGCCGTAACGGCGCGCGCGAGCCGATGGTTCGCGTTTGCCCTAGTCATGGCCAGCCTCGCCCTGCCGGCCAAGGCCGACGGTCTGCTCAGTGCCAGCGAAGAGGAGGCCCTGCGCAACCTGTTCGCCGGTGCCAAACGCCAGGAATGGCAATGGGCCCAGGTCCAGGCCGCGCGCATCGATGATCCGATCGCTGCGGTGGCGCTGGAATGGCTCTATGTCACCTCGGCGCGCGAGGACGTGCCCTTTGCACGCATCGTGCGCTTCATGGAGCGCTACCCGCACTGGCCGAGCCAGCAACGCCTGCAGATCCGCGCCGAAGAGACCATCGACAGCCTGACCGCGGATCTGGACATCCTGACCTTTTTCGATGCGCATGCGCCGATCACACGCCAGGGCCGCGTGCGCTATGCCGAGGGTCTGCTGCGTGCGGACCGTACCGACGAGGCCATCACCTGGCTGCGCCGTAGCTGGATCGACGACAACTACTCGTCCAGCGAACAGGGCTATGTCCTCAACAATTACGGCGAGTATCTGCGCCGCGAGGACCATATCAAGCGCCTCGATCGTCTGCTCTGGGACCAGCGCCTCAGCGAAGCCGAGCGCATGCAGCCCCTGGTACCGCGCGATCAGTGGCGTCTGGCCGATGCGCGCATTCATCTGCAGCGCAAGATGGCCGGGGTCGACGGTGCCATCGAACGTGTCCCGGCTGGCTTGCGCGATGACCCGGGCCTGCTGTTCGATCGGATCCGCTGGCGGCGCGAGCGCGGTCTGCACGATGGCGCGGTCGAACTGCTCAATCAGGCACCGCGTCACGACGGCCACGGGCAGCTGTGGTGGCGTGAGCGCGCGCTGCAGGCGCGCGAGGCCATGGACGCCGGCGACTATCTCACAGCCTATCGCCTGGTGGCCGGGCACAAGCGTACCGAGCCCGCGCAGGTTGCCGAGGCCGAGTGGCTGGCCGGCTGGCTCGCCCTGCGCTTCATCGACCGGCCACAGGAAGCGCTCAAGCATTTCGAGGCGCTCTATGCCAGCGTCAGCCGCCCGATCAGCCTGGCCCGCGGTGCCTACTGGGCCGGGCGTGCGGCCGCCGCCCTGGGTGATGAAACCGGCGCGCTCGCCTGGTTTCGCAAGGCCGCGATCCATGACATCGCCTTTTACGGCCAGCTCGCCGCGCAAGAGCTCGACGAGCATGAGCGACCGGCCTATGAGCCGCCGCGGCCGCCGTCGGACGAGCATCGCCTTGCCTTCGCCGAACGCGACCTGGTCCGCCTCACGCGCATGCTGCTCGAGGCCGATCTGGAAGAGCAGATCACGCCGTTTGTCGGCCGCTTGGCTGACGATTCCGCCACCGCCACCGACTTCCTGCTGGTCACGGAGCTTTTGCAAGAGAGCAATCGCTGGGACTTGCAGGTGCGTATCGGCAAGCGCGCCAGCTGGCGTGGTGTCGTGGTCGAGCGGGCCGCCTTCCCGGTGCCCGATGTCGACGCCCTCATCGATGACCTGGGCGACGGCATCGATCCGCCGCTGGTGCTGGCGATCGGCCGGCAGGAAAGTGAGTTCAACTATCGTGCGATCAGCCCGGCCGGCGCGCGCGGCCTGCTCCAGCTCATGCCGCCAACGGCCAAGGCGGTCGCCCAGCGGGAGCGCTTGCTCTACAGCCCCGACCGGCTGGTGCGGGATGCCAACTACAACGCCCGCCTCGGCCGCCGCTACATCGGAGACCTGCTCGAGATGTTCGACGGCGACGTCGTTCTGGCCGTGGCCGCGTACAATGCCGGGCCCGGACGCGTCAACCAGTGGCTCGAGCGCTTCGGTGACCCGCGGCGAACCAACCAGATCGACCTGCTCGACTGGATCGAGCTGATGCCGTTTGCGGAAACACGCAATTACGTTCAGCGTGTCCTCGAGGCCCGCCACGTCTATCGTCGTCAACTCTCCGGCGCGCAAGCGGCTGCGGTGACACCGCCGACACCGCACTACCGCTATCTGCGGGCGCCGGAACCGCGCCTGAAGCCGAGGGACAGCACATGAGCCCGCTCGAGAACATCAAAGTCTGCGTCTTCGACGCTTACGGCACGCTGTTCGACCTGGCCAGCGCCGTGGCTCCGGCCACGGCCGAGCTCGGCGATCGCGCCGAACCGTTGAGCAGGCTCTGGCGCCAAAAGCAGCTCGAATACACCTGGCTGCGCACGCTCATGGGCCGGCATGCGGATTTCGACCGGGTGACCAAGGAAGCGCTGGATTACTGCCTCGATGCGCTGTCGATCGATGATCCCGGCATCCGCAGCAAGCTGATGTCGGCGTATGACGCCCTGGATGCCTACCCCGAAGTGCCCGACGTGCTGCGCGCCTATCGGGCCAAGGGACTGCCGTGCGCGATCCTCTCCAACGGCATGCCGGAACAGCTCGCCAAGGGCGTCGAGAACGCCGGCTTGAGTGCGCTGCTCGACGATGTTCTGTCGGTCGAGCAGGTCGGCGCGTTCAAGCCCAGCGGCCAGGTCTACCGGTTGGCGGCCGAGCGTTTCGGCGTGCAACCGATGGAAGTCGCCTTCCATTCCTCGAACGCCTGGGATATTTGCGGCGCCTCGAGCTTCGGCTTCCAGTGCATCTGGGTGAACCGCGGCGGCGCGCCCCTGGAGCGCCTGCCGGGCGGGCCGGCGGCCATCTTGAGCGATCTGCGCGGCGCGCCCGATATCGTCCAGACGGCTTGAGCGCGGCAATGCACGCGGCGCCGGTCGTTTACGCCGATATACGCGCCGCCGATCAGCGCATTGCCGACGTTGTCCTGCGCACACCGCTCATCAACGTGCCGGCGATCGACAAGCAGCTCGGCGCGCGCGTGCTGTTCAAGGCCGAGCCTTTGCAGCGCACGGGCTCGTTCAAGTTCCGCGGTGCGTGCAATGCCGTGCGTGCCTATCGACCCGATCGCGTTGTGGCATTTTCGTCCGGCAATCATGCCCAGGGCGTGGCTGCGGCGGCGGCCCTGGCCGGCATTCGTGCGACGGTCGTCATGCCGAGCGATGCGCCGCAGATCAAAATCGAGCGCACGCGCAGCTATGGTGCTGATGTCCGGCTGTATGACCGCTATCGCGAGTTACGCGAGGAGATCGGCGCGCAGATCGCCGACGAAACCGGTGCCAGGCTGATCAAGCCCTATGACGATCCGTTCGTCATTGCCGGCCAGGGCACGGCCGGGCTGGAAATGGCCGAACAGGCGCTGGCGCAGCACCTGCACCCGGATCTGGCGGTGATCTGCTGCGGCGGCGGCGGCCTGATCGCCGGCTGCAGCCTGGCGCTGCGGGCACGCCTGCCCGACATCCAGATCTATGCCGCCGAGCCGGAGGCGTTCGACGACACAAGGCGCTCGCTTGCCGCCGGTGAACGGCAGACCAACCCACCCGAAGCGCGCAGCATCTGCGATGCCCTGCTCGCCAGCACGCCCGGCGAGCTGACCTTTGCCATCAATCGCGAAACGCTGAACGGCGGCGTCACCGCCAGCGATGCCAGCGTGCGTCGCGCCGTGCGTCTGGCGGCAATGGAGCTCAAGCTGGTGGTTGAGCCGGGTGGCGCGATCGCCCTGGCGGCGCTGCTCGAGGGTGCCTTGGAGATCGGCGGCAAGACTGTCCTGGTCATGCTCTCGGGGGGTAATATCGATCCGAGCACGCTGGCCGAGATCGTCGGCGGCACCGGCTAGGCATGCGTGCGTAGCGCTTCGTCGGCCGCGATGTGGACATAAGCGTGGCGACGTGCCAGGGCAACGACGTCCTTGTCGTAGCCGCCGCCGATGACGCAAGCGACCGGCACACCGCGCCCGAGACAGGCGTTCAGCACGCGCCGGTCGCGCGCGATCAAGCCGGCATCACTCAGGGCCAGGCGACCGAGCCGGTCGTCGCGGTGCGGATCGACGCCGGCGTTGTAAAAGACCAAATCGGGCCGGATGCTGTCGAGCAGGCCGTGCAAATGCGCATCGAGTTCGGTCAGATAGGCCTCGTCCTCGACACCGCTGTCGAGGGCGATATCGAGATCGCCCGGGATCTTGCGTGCCGGATAGTTGCTGGCGCAGTGCATGGAAAAGGTGAACACGCGCGCATCGTTTTGGAAGATCGCCGCGGTGCCATCGCCCTGGTGGACATCGAGATCGATCACCAGCAGGCGGCGCACCCGCCCTTCGGCGAGCAGCACGCGCGCGGCCACGGCAACATCGTTGAAAACGCAAAAGCCGGCGCCATAGGGCCCGGCGGCGTGATGGCTGCCGCCGGCGGTGTTCGCCGCAGCCCCATGCTCCAGGGCCAGCCGTGCGGTCAGCACCGTGCCGCCTGTGGCCGCCAGCGAGCGCTCGGCCACGGCGGCGCTCAGTGGCAGACCAATGCGCCGGACCATGTCGTCGGACAGGCGCTGGGTGCAGATACCGGTGACATAGGCGGCATCGTGAGCGAGCTCGACCCAGGCGCGCGGCGCCGGCATCGGCTGGAAGAGCGTCTCGCTGTGGGCAAGCCCATTGGCGCGCAAAACGTCGATCAGCCGAGCGAACTTGTACATGGGAAAACGATGATCGGCCGGGATCGGCGCGACATAGGCCGGGTGGTGAACGATCGGCAGAACCATCGCGAACACGCTCTCAGCAAAAGCACAATCGGCCCGCTAAGGCTTGGCGCGAAGGCCCTGAAGATCAAGGGCAAGCGTGGTTTGTAGGGCCGGATGTCAGCTCTGGCGAAGGGCGCGCTGGCCGAAATCGGTCACCCGATCGGTCAGGAAAGACAGCACCGAGCGCGAGCCGATCGGCAGTTCGACATCCACGCTCAAGCCGGAAAGCATCGACTGATCGGCCACCGGCGCGGTGCGGTCTGCGCTATCGGTAGCGAGCAGCACGGTATAGGTCGCCTTGCCGTCGTCATCGACTTCCGCGTCCGGCGCGATGCGTGTCACCGATGCGTTCAGCGTTCCATAGCGGGTGTAGTCGAAGGCACTGACCTTGACCGTCGCCGGCTGGCCGATGCGGATCGCGCCGATATCGTTGTCGGCCACCTGCGCGCGCACGTTGAAGCGATCGAGTTCCGGCACAATGCGCAACAAGGGCTGGTGCGCCGGCACCGACTGGCCCGCCTGGGTGACCATCAGGGCCTGGACGATGCCGTCGATCGGTGCGTGCACTTCGGCCTCGGCCAGTTCGGCCCGCCGGGCCTGCAGACGCCGCACGGCATACTCGCGTTCCTGCACGGCGCTCTTGCGCTCTTCGGTGATCTCACGCCGCCAGGTTTCGATGGCGCTGCGCTTGCGCGATTCCGCCTCGGCCAGGGCGAGCTCGGCGGTGCGGATGCGCTCCTCGGCACGGCGGACATCGGCATCCATCTCGGCAATCTGCCGCTGCACGGCGACCAGCTTGAGCTTCGGGTAAAGGCCCTTCTCATACAGGCTCTTCACCGCCCGAAACTGCTCGCGCAACAGACGCAGGCTGCTGTCATGCTTGGCCAGATCGACCGCGGCCGAACTGATCTCGCTGCGCTTGCGCTCGATCGTGGCGTCGAGGGAGGCGAGCGCCTGCTCATGCGCGCGCATGCGCACATCGAGAATGCCGTTGTGCAGCTCGATCAGATCCGCCCGGCTGGCCTCGAGGACTTCGGGAAACGACGCCGCTCGGTTGGCCAGCGCCGCATCGGCGACCGCGATCTCGGCAAGCGCGGTCTGATAGCGCTCTTCCAGCTCAGCGATTTCATGGCTAAGGCCGACGCTGTCGAACCGCATCAACAGATCACCGCGTGCGACCCGTTGGCCTTCGCGCACGCTGACCTCGACGATCTCGCCGCCGCTATCGTGATTGACCACCTGGACATCGTCGACCGGCACGACCTTTCCGCGCGCATGAACGACCTGTTCGATTTGCGCCCAGGCACTCCAGCCGACGCTGGCACCGAGCAAGCCGGCGATGACCATGACCAGCAAGGTCGCGATCGGCGCCGGCGGGCGGTCCTCGAGGGCATCGGCCTCCGGCAGAAAGGCGTTCGCCGGCCCGAGATCGTCCGCGGCGAGCGGGCTGCCCGGGGCGAGCGTATCCAGCGGCAAGGGCTCACCGGCATGGTCACCCGAGCCGGGTTTGCGACGGAAGGCTGCCTTGAGCTTGCGCAATGAGCTCTCGATGGTCGCGTGCATGGCTCAACCCCCGGCGGCCGCGACGGCCGGACGGAAACCGCCCGCATCCTGGGCACTGGCCCGCTCGCGGGTCAGATCGATGACATCGGCAACCGGACCGGTGCGGGCGACACGGCCCTGTTCCAGGCAGACGACCCGTTCGGCGATGGAGGCGGCGGCCGACAGCCGGTGCGTGACCATGATGATCGTGCGGCCACGCGATGCCCGCCGCAGATTGGCCAGCAGCACCGTCTCGGTCTGCTGATCGAGCGCACTGGTCGCCTCGTCGAGCAACAGGATGCGCGGATTGCGCATCAGCGTGCGGGCGATGGCGATCTGCTGGCGCTGACCGGCGGACAGGCCGACACCGCGCTCGCCGAGGCGGGTCTGATAGCCCTGGGGCAGTCGCTCGATCTGCTCATGAATGCCGGCAAAGCGCGCCGCGGCGATGATCCGCTCGATGGCCGGTGCGCGCTCGCCGATGGCGATGTTCTCTGCGATCGTGCCGGATAAGAGCTGGATCTCCTGCGGCACCATACCGGCCTGACGGCGCAGCCATGCGGGCGGCAGATGGCGCACATCCAGGCCATCGATCATGACCCGGCCTTTCTCCGGCGTGATCAGGCCGAGGATCAGCTTGGCCAGGGTGCTCTTGCCGGAACCCGGCGCGCCGATGACCGCCACGATCGCGCCCGGGCGGATTTCCAGATCGACGTCGTCCAGCGCCAGCTCGCTGCCGTCCTGATAGCGATAGCTGACATGCTCGAAAGAGATACGCCCGCGCAACCGCTTGGCCCCCGGCGCCAGATGGCCACCGGCCTCGATCGGTTCGGCAAGCATGGCCTGCACACCACGCAAGGCGTTGCGCGCTGCGATCACCTGGTGTGCGACGGCAACCGCCTGGCGCATCGGTGCCAGTGCGCGCGCACTCAAGATGGTCGCCGCGATCAGCGCGCCGATGGTCATGTCGCCGGCGACGATCGAACGGGCGCCGGCATAGACGATGAGCAGAACAACGCCTTGCTGCAGGACATGGCCGGCAGCCGCTCCAAAGGCATTCGCCCGGCCGATCTGGTACTCGCTGCTGGCGGCCTTGGCGAGACGCCGCTCGTAACGATGCTCCATGTCCGGCTCGAGGCCGAGCGCCTTGACGCTCAAGGCATGGTGGAGCGCTTCGCTCAGGCTCGATGTCTTGTCGGCATGGGCATTGAACCCGGCATCGGCGAGGCCGCGCTGGCGCCGATGAAACCAGTAGGAGACGCCCAGAAAGACCGGCATGGCCAGCGCCGCCAGCAGGGCCAGATCGGGGGCGATCAGAGCCAGCGCTCCCAGGAAGAGGGCAACGAACAGCATGTCGACCGCAAGCAGCGGCAGTTGCCCACTGAACAGGGCGCGCAAGGCATCGAGCTGATGGACGCGCTCGAGCGTGGCGCCGGTCGCCATGCTCTCGAACACGCGATAGGGCTGGTGCAACAGGCGGTGGACCACTTCGTTGCCGACAGCCGCCTGCAAGCGCGCGCCGGTATGCGCTGTGGCATAGCCACGCAGGACGCGCAGTGCCCAGTCGAAAAACAGGAGGGTGAGCATGCCGATGAACAGGACATCGAGCGTCGCCAGCGCGCCCTGGCTGATCACCTTGTTGTACACCGTCATGAGAAACAGCGGCGTCGCCAGCGCCAGCAGATTGACGACCACGGACGCAACACCGATCTGCAACAGCGCCGGACGCAGGCGCGGCCGTATCAGGCCGGCCCACAAGGTCTTGCCGCTGGCGTGCTCGGCCATGCGTACAAAGATGAAGGCGTAGACGAAGCGGTGCTTGAGGGTGAAATCGGTTTCTGCCGATGGCGTACCGTCCAGCGGATCGACCAGGATCCATTGCGGACCGCTGCGCGCCCGCAACAGGCCGACCTCGCCGAAATCGGCACTGACGATGATCGATGGTGTCGGCAGGCGCTCCAGCTGACGCCGGCCCAGTGCGCTACGCTTCATGCGATAGCCGAGTCGGCTGGCGAGCTGGCCCAGACGTCGGCGATCGAGCGGGTCACTGCCGAGCGGCACGAGGGCGCGCAACTCCTGTTCGCTGATCGGCCGTTCGATCTGGTGGCAGAGACGGCGAAAGGCCTCGAGCAGTGGATCGCCGTCGCGGTGGCCAGCGCGGGCAGGAGCGGGGCAGTTGGCCGCTGTCATGGTTCGATCTCAGCGCAAATTGCTAGCGGGATATTCTATGCATAGGCGAGCCCAACTCAACCAATAATTGATGTTTCCACCTACTCGCGGCGATTTCACCGGCGCATGTGAGAAATGTCACAAGGCGCGAGCGTCACGCGTGGACGACAGCGCTCGGCGATAAGACAGTGCCCGCTATGTCGCACACGATGAGCGCAAATTCACCGGTTGCCCTGGAATGGCTGACCTTGCCTGAGGAAAAAACGCTTGCTCAGCTGGCACTGCTGCTGGGAGCGTTGGGTTTCGGGCTGATCCCGCTCTTTTCCAGGATCGCCATGGACGCAGGTGCCAGCGCCGGCACCGTCGTGCTCGCGCGCTACGGCTTTGCGGCCCTCCTGGTCGTGCCATGGCTGTGCGTGCCGCGCGAACACCGCTGGCGCGCACTTTTGGCCGTGGTCCTCGGCATGCTGCTGGCGGCCGGCATGCGCGCTTATGTGGCCGCGCTAGCCATCATGCCAGTCGAGCTGCCGGCGTTGATTTTCTACAGCTATCCGGCGTTCGTCCTCGTGCTCGCTTGGCTGACACTGGGCCAGCGGCCACGCGTGCAGGGCTGGATTGCGACAGCGCTCGTGCTGCTCGCCGCCCTGCTGATTGCCGCCCCGGGACCCCTAAAACCGGCGGTCGGCCACGCCATCTGGCTGACCTTGCTGGCGCCCTTGGCGATCGCCCTGATCACGACGGCTTTGGCCGGACCGCTGGCACCGCTGCGCACGGCGACCAAGACCTTCTGGCTGTTGTTCGGCACCTGCCTGATCAGCGTTCCGGCAGCGATTGGCGGCGAGGGCTCGACCTTGCCGGCCACAACTTACGGTTGGTTAGCGCTTGCAGCCCTGGCGTTCGTCACCGGCTTGATCCCACAACTGCTGTTTGGGTGGGCGACACCGCGCACCGGCGCTGCGCCCGCAGCACTGGCCGGCGCGTTCGAACTGCTCGTGACGCTGTTCGTCGGCTGGGTCGTGTTTCTCGAGCAGGTCACGCTGGCCGGTGTTTGCGGCGCGCTCCTGATCCTGGTCGCGCTCGTTCTCGCCAGGCCGCCGGCAACGCCATCGGTGGCCTAGTCCAGGGCGTACAGGTGAAACTTGAGATAGGCGGTTTCCGGCAGGGCCGGATGGAGCGGGTGATCGACGCCGGCGCCGCCGCGATGCACAAGGCGCCCGGCGCGTCCGGCATCGCGCAAGCCCCGGCGAACCTCGCCCGCGAACGCGTCGTCATCGACATTGTGCGCGCACGACGAAATCGCCAGAAAGCCACCATCGCTGACCAGCGGCGCGCCCAGGCGCACGAGCTTGCGATAGGCGCGAAGTCCCTGGGCCAGTTCGCGTTTGCTCTTCACGAATGAGGGCGGATCGAGCAGGACGACACCGGCCTTGTCCTTGCGATCGACCATGGCACCCAGGGCCGTGAAGGCATCCTCGCAGCGCGTTTCGATGCGTCCGGCGAGGTCATTCAGCTTGGCCGCTTCGTCCAGCAACGCCAAGGCCGGCGCCGAACGGTCGATGCAGGTCACCCTGGCAGCACCATAGCGAGCCGCGAGCAGGCCGAAACTGCCGGAATAGGCATAGACGTCGAGCACGTGCTGATCGCGGCAAAGTGGGCCGATCAGGGCGCGGTTGGCGCGCTGATCATAGTACCAGCCGGTCTTCTGACCGCCGGTGACGTCGGCCAGGTAGCGCACGCCGTTCTCGTTCAAAGTGATCGGGCCGTCGATGCTGCCCCTGAGACAGCGCACATCGCTGCTTAGGCCTTCCAGCTCGCGCATCGGGCTGTCGTTGCGCAGGACAAGGGTGTCGGGGCCAATGACCTCATCGAGCGCCTCGGCGATCGTTGTGGTGCAGGCATCCATGCCGGCGGTGTTCGCCTGGACGACGACGATACCGCCAAAGCGATCGATCACCAGGCCCGGCAAGAAGTCGCCCTCGGCGTGCACCAGCCGGTAGTAGGGATGATCGAAAAAGCGCGCGCGCAGGCGCAAAGCGCGCTTCAGGCGATTGACGAAAAAGGCCCGATCGATCGCACCGGCCCGATCGCGGGTCAGCAGGCGCAGGCTGATCAGGGAGTGCGGGTTGAAATGCGCCAACCCCAGCGTCTCGCCCTTGGGCAGGACCACGCGCACGACGCTGCCAGGCGCCAAGCCTTTGACCTCGTCCATCTGGATCTGGTTGGAAAACACCCACGGCACGCCAGCGCGCACGCGGCGCTCCGCACTCGGCTGCACGAGAACCTTCGGGTAAGCCATGGAGAACAGTGCTTCCTGTGTGATGACCGGCCGGCAACCGGGCGGGGTCAGAGCCGGCTAGCGCTCCGGCAGTGTCGCTGCCAGGCGCCCGCCAAGGCGCACCGGCTCAGCGCGAAGCGCCAATCCACTTGCCGGATCGGTCTCGACAAAGACAGCACAAAACGTCGCCTCGCCCAGGGCCGGTGCCATGCGTGGACCGGGCAACGCCGAGCGGAAACGATGCAGGCTGCCAGACTTTTCCATGCCGATGACGCTGTCGTAGTCGCCGCACATGCCGACATCGCTGATATAGGCGGTGCCGCCCGGCAGAATCTGCAAATCCGCCGTGGGTACGTGCGTGTGCGTACCGGCGACCAGGCTGGCGCGACCGTCGACGAAGTGACCAAGCGCCATTTTCTCCGACGTCGCCTCACCGTGAACGTCAATCAGGATGGCATCGACCGAGCCACCAAGCGTGAAGCGGGCAAGCTCGGCCTCCAAAGCGGCGAAGGGATCGTCCAGATTGGGGCTCATGAACAGACGGCAGAGCACCTGCATGACCACGAGTCGCTGGCCGCCGGAAGTTTCGATCATGGCGACGCCTCGCCCCGGCGTGCCCGGCAACAGGTTGAGCGGCCGCACCAGGCGCGGTTCGCTATCCAGCACCGGAATGATGTCGCGCTGATCGAAGGCGTGATTGCCGAGCGTCACCACATCGCAGCCGGCGTCGATGAAGTCCCGCAGCAGATCGGCCGACAGACCGAAGCCGCCGGCCGCGTTCTCGCCATTCAAGACGACCGCATCGAGCTTCAGGCGCCTGCGCAAGGCGGCCAGATGCTCGTGAACCACCTTGCGTCCGGCCCGGCCAACCACGTCACCGGCATACAGGAACCGCATTCAGCCTGCCCCCAATCGGCGCAAGCCAAGCTCGGTCAAGACAGCATGCAGCGGCATGTCGAAGGCCTCGTGCGGCACGGCCTCGACCTCCTGCTCGCTGTAGGCCAGTCCGACACGGGTGACCTCATGACCGTCCGCCTGCCATGCCGCGAGCGTTCGATCGTAGAAGCCGCCACCATAACCGAGCCGATAGCCTTGGCTATCGAAAGCAAGCAGCGGCGCGAGGCAGACATCCGGCACGACCGGCGCGCCGTCTGCACGGGGTTGCTCCACGCCGAACGGTCCGGGCTCGAGCACGTTGCCCGGCGACCACGGGTAAAAGACCAGCGGCAGGCCACGGCCTTGCATGCGTGGCAGCAGAACAGCGTGCCCGCGCGCGTACAGGGCCCGCAGCACGGGGCGCGTGTCGATTTCGCTGCCCATCGGCCAGAAGGCACTGATCGTCCCGTGGACCGGCAAAACCTGAAGCGCTCGCTCGACCAAGGCTTGCGCGGCCTCGGCGCGAACGGCCGCCGGCAACGCGTCACGCTTTGCCATCATCGCGCGGCGCAGCGCGTGCTTGGCCGCCGCTATGCCTGGGGTCATCGAAGACGTGCCATTCATGGAACCGGGATCAGCCAAACTCAGCGCCCGCCATGAAACAGCCAGATTAACGCGCGCCAGTGAAGTGCGGAGCCATCCGGACCGTTGGACGCAAGGACACCACCGCGGCCTGCCTACAGCAGGTGGGCGCCGTGTGACGAGACCACGGTCTCGCCAGGGACAGCTCCCTTGGTGAAGTCTATCGGCCCCGGGATGTTTGGGCGTCCTGACGAGAGGGACAGCCCCGCCGCCAAGATCTAAGTATTCTCGAGGCGCGCAGCAAGCGCTTCGATGCGCTGCGTGACATGATCGACGATTTCGCTGGCGTCGGTATCGCCCGCGTCGCGTTCGGTCGGCGCTCCGCCATTGCGCAGCCGCTTGATCTCGTCATAGGCGTCGGAGAGCTCATCCGCGATAAGCAGCGAGGTCATGATCAACAGGCGGGTATCGCCGATCGAGCCTTCGGTTTTCTCCAGATCGCTCAAGCGGCGGTCGACATAGGCCGCGAGGCCCTTGAGCCGGGTTTCCTGCCCCTCATCGCATTGCAGGATATAAGGGCGACCGTGGATTGTGACCTCGATGGTCGGCATGGCTATTTCTCCAACAGCCCATCGAGCTGTGTGATGGTGCTATCCAGCTGGTCGGCGATCTCGTTCGCTGCCGTTTTCAACGCGGCGAGCTCGGCATCATCGCGCCCGATCTCATCGGCATCCGCAGCGCTGCGCGCCTCTTCCCGGGCCCGCGCGACACGGCCCTCGATCGCCCGCTCCAGACGCAACAGCGCCGCATCCAACCGGTGTTGCGCCTCAGCCGGGATCGCCATGGTTGTATTCCTTGCAAATCAAGGCATTAAGAAGGGAAAACGTGGCACATGCTCAAGAATGCGTCAACTCACGAGCCCATCTGGCGCTCCGTTGCGCGTTGATTTGCAGTTGATCCGAAACCGGAGTATCCGTCACAACCCGTTGCGCGTCGTTCGACCAAGGGAACCGGCGGCCGCGCCCGGACTGACACGCCTGCTCATCGCCCTGTCATCTGAGGATATCGCCTGCCATGCCAACATCTTCCTTCTCATCCCGAGCGCATGCCTTGCGGGTGTTGGCGATGGACGCTGTGCAGCGGGCGCAGTCGGGTCATCCGGGCATGCCGATGGGCATGGCCGATGTCGCGACGGTGTTGTTCGAAAAGTTCATGCGCTTCGATCCGAGCGCGCCGGACTGGGCCGATCGCGATCGCTTTGTGCTTTCGGCCGGCCACGGCTCGATGCTGATCTATGCGCTGTTGCACCTGACCGGCTATGCCGACATGACGCTGGAGGAGCTGAAAGC